>NZ_RJKL01000001.1:6962500-7297993 GCF_003751945.1 Couchioplanes caeruleus
TAAGGGGACCTGTTAGCTCTTCGGGGCGAAGCGGAGAACTTAAGCGCCAGTAAACGGCGGTGGTAACTATAACCATCCTAAGGTAGCGAAATTCCTTGTCGGGTAAGTTCCGACCTGCACGAATGGCGTAACGACTTCCCCACTGTCTCAACCACAGGCCCGGCGAAATTGCAGTACGAGTAAAGATGCTCGTTACGCGCGGCAGGACGGAAAGACCCCGGGACCTTTACTATAGCTTGACATTGGTATCCGAATGTAATTGTGTAGGATAGGTGGGAGCCGGTGAAGCTCGGACGCCAGTTCGGGTGGAGGCAATCTTGAAATACCACTCTGTTGGATTTGGGTATCTAACTTGCGGCCCTGATCGGGTCGAGGGACAGTGTCTGGTGGGTAGTTTAACTGGGGCGGTTGCCTCCTAAAAGGTAACGGAGGCGCCCAAAGGTTCCCTCAGCCTGGTTGGCAATCAGGTGTTGAGTGTAAGTACATAAGGGAGCTTGACTGTGAGACTGACAGGTCGAGCAGGGACGAAAGTCGGGACTAGTGATCCGGCACTTGCGTGTGGAAGCGGTGTCGCTCAACGGATAAAAGGTACCCCGGGGATAACAGGCTGATCTTCCCCAAGAGTCCATATCGACGGGATGGTTTGGCACCTCGATGTCGGCTCGTCGCATCCTGGGGCTGTAGCAGGTCCCAAGGGTTGGGCTGTTCGCCCATTAAAGCGGTACGCGAGCTGGGTTTAGAACGTCGTGAGACAGTTCGGTCCCTATCCGCCGTGCGCGTTGGATACTTGAGAAGGGCTGTCCCTAGTACGAGAGGACCGGGACGGACGAACCTCTGGTGTGCCAGTTGTCCCGCCAGGGGCACGGCTGGTTAGCTACGTTCGGAAGGGATAACCGCTGAAAGCATCTAAGCGGGAAGCTCGCTTCGAGATGAGGTATCCCACCACCTTGAGTGGGTAAGGCCCCCAGCTAGACGACTGGGTTGATAGGCCGGAAATGTAAGCCAGGTAACTGGTTCAGTTGACCGGTACTAATAGGCCGAGGGCTTAACCACATCATATTTGATACTCTATGCGTCCACTGTGTGATTCACAGCAAACAACCACCCCTCACCCCCCTGGGTGATATTCCAGGGGGTTGCTGGTGAAGAGGTTGTTTCCGCTGATAGATGTTTCGGTGGTTATAGCGGAGGGGAAACGCCCGGTCTCATTCCGAACCCGGAAGCTAAGCCCTCCAGCGCCGATGGTACTGCACTCGGGAGGGTGTGGGAGAGTAGGACGCCGCCGGACTTAACGTACAGTCGAGGGCCATCCCCTACGGGGGTTGGCCCTCGACTGCTTTTGCGTGTCCGGTGCCTTGTAGCGTGGTACGGACGCGCCCGCGACGGGCCGATGTGCGTCGCGGTCCGTGCCGGACCGACGTGTACCCGTTATACCCCTGTATGTGAAGTGCTCCGGCGACCGCCCAACCGCGCGGCACCGCCGAAATCGGAAGGATTTGACCCGTGAACCCAGGACCGCAGGACGGCGGCAACCGCGACGACGAGAGCCGGCCCCGCCGGGATCGCGACGGTGGCTCCGACGGAAGCCCCCGCGGTGACCGGGGAGACGGGGGCGCCCCCCGCCGCGACAGCGGCAGCCGCGACCGTGGCGGCTACCAGGGCAGCCGACCCGGCTACCAGGGTGACCGCGGCGGTTATCAGGGCGGCCGCGGCTCGGACCGCGGCGGCTTCCGTGGCGGAGACCGCGACCGTGGTGGCGACCGCGGTGGCTTCCGCGGCCCCGACCGCGGCGCCCCGCAGGGTGGCGGTGACCGGGGCGGTTTCCGTGGCGGCGACCGTGACCGTGGTGGTTATCAGGGTGGCGGTGACCGCGGTGGTTTCCGTGGTGGCGACCGGCCTCAGGGCGGCGGCTTCCGTGGCGGTGACCGCGATCGTGGTGGTTATCAGGGTGGCGGTGACCGGGGTGGTTTCCGTGGTGGCGACCGGCCTCAGGGCGGTGGTTATCAGGGTGGTGGTGACCGGGGTGGTTTCCGTGGTGGCGACCGGCCTCAGGGCGGCGGCTTCCGTGGCGGTGACCGCGATCGTGGTGGTTATCAGGGTGGTGGTGACCGGGGTGGTTTCCGTGGTGGCGACCGGCCTCAGGGCGGCGGCTTCCGTGGTGGCGACCGTGACCGTGGTGGTTATCAGGGTGGTGGTGACCGGGGTGGTTTCCGTGGTGGCGACCGGCCTCAGGGCGGCGGCTTCCGTGGTGGCGACCGTGACCGTGGTGGTTATCAGGGCGGTGGTGACCGGGGTGGTTTCCGTGGTGGCGACCGGCCTCAGGGCGGCGGCTTCCGTGGTGGCGACCGTGACCGTGGTGGTTACCAGGGCGGTGGTGACCGGGGTGGTTTCCGTGGTGGCGACCGGCCTCAGGGCGGCGGCTTCCGTGGTGGCGACCGTGACCGTGGTGGTTACCAGGGTGGCGGTGACCGCGGTGGTTTCCGTGGTGGCGACCGTGACCGTGGTGGTTACCAGGGTGGTGGCGACCGGGGCGGTTTCCGTGGTGGCGACCGTGACCGTGGTGGTTACCAGGGTGGCGGCGACCGGGGTGGATTCCGCGGGGACCGGACCGAGGGCAGTCCGCGGGGCAGCTTCCAGGGTGGCGACCGCGGCGGCGACCGCGACCGTGGTGGTTACCAGGGTGGCGGCGACCGGGGCGGTTTCCGTGGTGGCGACCGTGACCGCGGTGGCTTCCAGGGCGGAGACCGGCCGGGCAACCGGACCGGTGGTTTCCGCAGCGACCGGCCTCAGGGTGACCGGCCGCAGGGCGACCGGGGCCCGCGTGACGGGGGCTTCCGCCGTGACGACCGTGGACCCCGTGACGACCGGCCGCGCTTCGACCGGCCCCGTGCGGACCGTGGATTCCGGGACGACCGGGGACCGCGGGAGGACCGGCCGCGTTACGACCGGGGGCCGCGCGACGAGCGGGGGGCCCGCGACGACCGTGGACCTCGGTTCGAGCGGGGGCCGCGGGACGAGCAGTCCCCTCGTGAGCTGGGCCGGGACGAGCAGCCCGCCTTCCAGACGCCGGACATCCCGGAGGACATCGCGGCGAGCGACCTCGACAAGGAGGTGCGTGCCGAGCTGCTGAGCCTGTCGCGGGACACCGCCGACCGGGTCGCCCGGCATCTCGTCGCCGCGGGGACGATCATCGACGAGGACTCCGAGCTGGCGCTTCAGCACGCGATCGCGGCGCGACGGCTCGCCTCGCGGATCGCCGTGGTGCGGGAGGCCGTCGGGCTGGCCGCGTACGCCGCCGGGGACTGGACGACCGCCATCGCCGAGCTGCGGACGTACCATCGGATGACGGGGCGGCAGACCCACCTGGCCGAGCTGGCCGACTGCGAGCGCGCCCTGGGGCGCCCGGAACGGGCGATCGATCTGTTCCGCGGCGCCGACCGGGAGGCGCTCGACAAGGCCGGCGCGATCGAGCTGCTGATCGTGGCGGCCGGGGCGCGCGGCGACCTGAGCCAGCACGACGCCGCCGTGGCCATGCTCCAGGTCAAGGAGCTGACCTCGGACGACACCGCCGAGTGGGCGGCACGGCTGCGGTATGCGTACGCCGACGCGCTGCTCGCGGCCGGGCGGCGCGAGGAGGCGCGAGAGTGGTTCTCGCGGGCCGCGTCCGCCGACGAGGACGATCTGACCGATGCCGCGGAGCGGTTGCTGGAGCTCGACGGCGTCACCATCGAGGGTGACGAGGACGACGACAGCGACGACGCCGAGGCGGACCAGGACGCTGAGGCCCGCGACGCCGACGCCGCCGATGACGACCTCGACGCCGCCGATGACGACCTCGACGGGGACGATGACGACCTCGACGATGACGACCTCGACGAGGACGACGAGGACGACGAGGACGACGAGGACGACGAGCGTGAGGTGGCCGCGGACCTCGACGACCTCGACGAGGACGACGACGTGCCCGCCCACCGTGGGGGCGTGGACGACGCCGCCCGGGTCGAGGCGGCCGAGGATGCGGCCGGCGATGAGCTGCCCGCGGACAAGACCGACGGTGACGACGCGGCCGACGGGACCGGTGAGGGACGCGAGGAACTCGACGACGAGTCGCGGGTGACGGGCGACCGGGCATGACCGCTTCGCTCGCCGGCGGGTACGACCTCGTCGTCTTCGATCTGGACGGCGTCGTGTATCTCATCGACAAGCCGATCGACGGCGCCGCCGAGGCGATCGAGCGGTTGCGGGATGCCGGGACCGCGGTCGCGTACGCGACGAACAACGCCTCGCGGCGCGCGGCGGACGTCGCCGCGCTGCTCACCGGGATGGGCGTGCCGGCGGCGTCCGGCGAGGTGCTGACCTCGGCCGGCGCCGCCGCGGCCATGCTGGCCGACCGGCTTCCGGCCGGTGCACCCGTGCTGGTCGTGGGGGCCGACGCGCTGCGGGCCGAGGTGCGCGAGGCCGGGCTCGTCCCGGTCGAGCGCGCCGACGACGCACCGGTCGCGGTCGTGCAGGGCTACGGGCCCGACGTCGGCTGGAGGCTCCTTGCCGAGGCGTCGCTCGCCGTCCGTGCGGGGGCGCTGTGGATGGCGACCAACACCGACCGTACGCTGCCGAGCCCGCGTGGCCCGCTTCCCGGCAACGGTTCGCTGGTGTCGGTGCTGCGCACGGCCCTGGACCGGGATCCTGACGTGGTCGTGGGCAAGCCCGCCCCGGCCCTCTTCGACACCGCGGCGTCGCTGGCGGGGTCGCGGCGTCCGCTGGTCGTCGGCGACCGGCTCGACACGGACATCGAGGGTGCGGTCGGCGCCGGGATGGACAGCGTGCTCGTCCTCACCGGGGTGAGCGGACCGGCCGATCTGATCGCGGCGCCCGCGTCGCGCCGGCCGACGTACGTGTGCACCGACCTTTCCGGGTTGTTCGGCGCTGCCGAGGCTGCCCGCATCCCCGCCGGTGGTGGCGAGGCGGGCGGGTGGCGGCTGGCGGACGGGCGGCTCGAGGGTGCGGGCGCGCCGGTGGACGCGTTGCGGCTGGTGGCCGGGTGCGTGTGGGACGGCGGCGCGCCGCGGGCCGGCTCCGACGAAGCGGCCGGGCTGCTCAAGGAGTGGCTGGGTTAGGCAGGTGCCGGCCCGGCCGGGCCGGCCCGCCGCTCTACAGGAGCTTGCGGAGCTTCAGCAGGTCGAACGGATTGGCCCTGACCTGCACCTGCCGGGAGGCGATCGCCCGGGTCGCGTCCAGCTTGCCGGTCACCAGCGCGATCAGGTCGTCGCTGGCGGCGGTCAGAGCGATCTTGGCCTTGGGATCGTCGCCGTCGGCGATGCCGACCAGGCGTCCGCCGGTGAGCCGGCCGTGGAAGGCCGTCTCCAGATCCGGAACCCGGCAGGCGAGGGTGCGGTCGAGATCGAGCTTGCCGCCGGTCTCGGCGTCGGCGTCGAGTCGGGCCGCGAGCTGATGCAACGCCTCACGGCACTCGTCCACGCTGGCCACTGCGGCCCTCCTTCCGCGACACCCGATGTCGTTCCGCACGGTACCCGACGGGCGGACCGGGTATGCCCGGTAGCGTGACAGCAGCACGATCGTGGCGCGAGCGCGAGGGGAGAGGCTCATGCAGGACGCATGGCGGGCGTATCTGGAGATGGCGCTCGGCTTGACGGAGGCACCGCGCAAGAAGGCGCAGAAGGTTGCCGGTGAACTGCTGAACAAGGGCGGCGCCACGGCGGGACAGCTCCAGGGCCTGGTCGAGGACCTGCTGTCGACGGGCATGGCCAACCGCGACGCGCTGACCAACATCGTGCGCTACGAGGTGGACCGGGCGCTCGGGCTGGTCGGCCTGGCCACCGCCGACGAGGTCTCGGACCTGACCGCGCGGGTACGCGACCTCGAGAAGCAGCTCAAAGCCGCCCGTGCGCGCGCCGACGCGGCGGCTGGGGACGACGCGGCGGCCGACGTGACCATCGCCGAGCCCGGCCCGGTCTCCGTGGTGCCGCCGGCCAGCAAGGGCACGGTCAAGCCGGTCGCGAAGAAGGCGGTCAAGCCCCCCACCCCCAACGCGATGCCGGCCGCCGCGACTCCTGCCGCCTCCGCCCGCAAGGCGGCGAAGAAGGCGACCCCCGCGACGACCGCACCGGCAAAGGCCGCACCGGCAAAGGCCGCACCGGCAAAGGCCGTGCCGGCAAAGGCCGTGCCGGCAAAGGCCGGACCGTCCAAGGCCACGCCATCCAAGTCCGGGGTGCCCAAGGCCGGGCCGGCGAAGATTGCGGGCGGGCGGGCCAAGGCGACGCCGGCGACCGCCGGGCCGGCGACCGCCGCGCCGGAGAAGGCCGTGCCGGCCAAGGCGACGCAGGTGGCGAAGGCGGCGCGCAAGGCTGCCAAGGCCACCGCACCCACCACCGAGCCCGCCGGAACCGCCGCCGCGCCGACCGCCGCGGTGAAGGCCGCCGCCGCCGAGACGGTGCTTCCGCCGTCGAAGAGCACGCCGTCGAAGAGCAGCCCGGCGAAGAGCACGCCGACGAAGAGCAGCCCGGCGAAGACCATCCCCGCGAAGGGCGGCCCGGCGAAGGCCGCTCCCGGCAAGAGCGCCTCAGCGAAGGCCGCTCCCCGCAAGAGCAGCGAGGCGAAGGCAGGCCCGGAGAAGAGCGCGCCGGCCCAGAAGATGACCGGCACCGACACCGCGACGCCGGAGGTCACGCCGTGACGTATCCGCACCAGCCCCCGCGCCCCGGCCCGCCGCCCGGTGGTTTCCGGCCGGGCCCGCCGCCCGGCGGAGGATTCCGGCCCGGGCCGCCGCCCGGTCAGCAGGCGGCCCCGCCGCCGCGGGCGGAGGTGACCCCGGGGCTGCTCGACGGCTCGGAGTCGACCGGCCACCCGGCCGTCGACGCGGTGTTGCGGTCGCTCGCCAACGCCGCCACGCTCGCGCCGGCCGACCAGATCGCCGAGTACGAGGCCGCGCACCAGGTGCTCCAGGAGACTCTGGCGAGCATCGACCGCTGATGAGCCGTACCCGTAAGAAGGTTGTGCACTGATGGCCCGCCGCGCGCGTCTCGACGCCGAGCTCGTCCGCCGCAAGCTGGCCCGTTCCCGGGAGCAGGCCGCCGCGCTCGTCGCGGCCGGGCGGGTCCAGGTCCGCGGCAGCGTGGCGGCCAAGGTCGCCACCATGATCGACCCCGCGGACCCGGTGGTGGTCACCGGCGAGGATCCCGCCGACGAGTACGTCTCGCGGGGCAGCCACAAGCTGGCCGGGGCGCTCAAGGCCTTTCCCGAGCTGGTGGTGCGCGGCCGGCGATGCCTCGACGCCGGCGCCTCCACCGGTGGGTTCACCGACGTGCTGCTGCGTGGGGGCGCCGCGCACGTGTACGCGGTCGACGTCGGATACGGCCAGCTCGCGTGGCCGCTGCGTACCGACGAGCGCGTGACGGTGATGGAACGGACCAACGTCCGGACCTTGACGCCCGACATGCTGGGCGGCCAGGTGGCGTTGACCGTGGCCGACCTGTCCTTCATCTCGCTGCGGTTGGTGCTGCCCGCCCTGAGCGCCTGCACCGCCGAGGACGGCGATCTGGCGCTGATGGTCAAACCGCAGTTCGAGGTCGGCAAGGATCGGGTCGGTTCCGGCGGGGTGGTGCGCGATCCCGCGCTGCGGGCCGAGGCGGTCCTCGACGTGGCCGCGGCGGCCGCCGAGCTGGGTCTGGGCGTCGCCTCCGTGGCCGCGAGCCCGCTGCCGGGGCCCAGCGGCAACGTGGAGTTCTTCGTGTGGTTCCGGCGCGGCGCCCCACCCGCGGACGCCGACCGGGTGCACGCCGTGGTCGCTGCCGGGCCCACCGGCGCGGTAACGTCCGGCGGGCCGGCGACGATGCCGGATTCGCCCCCGTTGGAGGACGCATGACCCGCTCGGCACTGCTGGTGACCCACACCGGCCGGCGGCAGAGCACCCAGCAGGCCCAGGCCGTCGCCCGGGACCTCGTCGCCGCCGGTTTCGAGGTACGGGTCATCGCCGAGGAAGTGGACGACCTCGAGTTGCCACCCGGCGTCACGCCGGTCGACGACCCCTCCGCGGCCGAGGGCGCGGAGATCGTCTTCGCGCTCGGCGGGGACGGCACCTTCCTGCGCGCCGCCGAGCTGGCGCGCCCGGCGAAGGCGCCGCTGCTCGGCATCAACCTGGGCAAGGTGGGCTTCCTCGCCGAGGCCGAGCTGCAGAACATCGACCAGACCGTGCGCGACATCGTCGACGGCGACTACACCGTGGACGAACGCCTCACCCTCGACGTGCGCGCCGAGTACGACGGCCGCCTGATCGCCGACTCCTGGGCGCTCAACGAGGTGAGTGTCGAGAAGGGCCAGCGCGCGCAGATGCTCGAACTGCTCGTCGACGTCGACGGGCGCCCGCTGTCGCGCTACGGCTGCGACGGTGTCGTGTGTGCCACACCGACCGGCTCGACGGCGTACGCGTTCTCCGCCGGCGGCCCGGTCGTGTGGCCGGAGGTGGAGGCGCTGCTGCTCGTGCCGATCAGCGCGCACGCGTTGTTCAGCAAGCCGATCGTCACCGCGCCGACCTCGACGTTTGTGATCACCGTGGACCCGTACACGTCGTTCGCGGTGCTGTGCTGCGACGGGCGGCGGACCTGGGACCTGCCGCCGGGCGCGCAGGTCACGGTCGAGCGCGGGCAGCTCCCGGTGCGGCTGGTACGCCTCAAGCCGCGGCCGTTCACCGACACCCTGGTGGCGAAGTTCCACCTGCCCGTGGAGGGGTGGCGCGGTAATCGACGCTGATGAGCGGGCCTTCCTGTATTTGATCTTGGTTTTCCTGTCCGGGGGCTCAGTGGGCAATTGTCGGTGGGCACCGATACTGTTCGCCCTGTGCTGGAGGAACTGCGGATCACCGGGCTCGGCGTCATCGACGACACGACGCTGAGGCTGACCACGGGCATGAACGCCATCACCGGTGAGACCGGCGCGGGCAAGACGATGGTCGTGACCGGGCTGGGGTTGCTCTTCGGCGGCCGGGCCGACGCCGGGCGGGTGCGCGCCGACCCGGGCCGGGCGGTCGTCGAGGGCCGGCTGCGCCTCGAGGGGCACCTCGCCGGCGCGGTGCAGGCGCGCATCGTCGATGCGGGCGCGGAGGTCGACGACGACGGCTCGGTGCTGTTGAGCCGCACGGTGACGATCGAGGGCCGCTCGCGGGCGCACGTCGGCGGGCGGGGCATGCCGGTCGCGATGCTCGGCGAGGTGGGCGAGCAGGTCGTCGCGGTGCACGGGCAGTCCGACCAGTTGCGCCTGCTGCGCCCGGCCGAGCAGCGCGCCGCGCTGGACCGCTACGCCGGCCCTGAGCACGAGAAGCTGCTGGAGACCTACCGCCAGGGCTACACGCAGTGGCGGGCGGTGGTCGACGACCTCGCCGACCGGCGCCGGCACGCCCGGGAGCGCAGCCAGGAGGCCGATCTGCTCAAGCTCGGTCTCGACGAGATCAGCCGGGTGGACCCGCAGCCGGGCGAGGACGATGAGCTGCGCGCCGAGGTGCAGCGGCTGGAGCACGCCGAGGGCCTGCGGACGGCCGCGGCGCTGGCGGCACAGGCCCTGGCCGGTGGCGTGGAGGCGGCCGACGAGACCCCGGACGCGACGCAGTTGCTGGGCACCGCCCGGCGGACCCTGGAGGCGCAGTCCGGGGTGGACCCGGCGCTGAGCGAGCTCGCCGCCCGGGTGGAGGAGGCGGCCACGCTGGTCGGCGACGTGTCCGCCGAGCTGTCGGCCTATCTCGACCGGCTCGACGCCGACCCGGCGCGGCTGGAGGCGATCTATGAGCGCCGCGCCGCGCTGCGGGCGCTGACCCGCAAGTACGCCGACGACGTCGACGGGGTCATCGCCTGGGCCGACCACGCCCGCACGCGCCTCGCCGCCCTGGACACCTCTGACGAGCTGCTGGAGGAGCTCGACAAGGAGCGGGCGCGTCTCGCCGGGCACGTCGCCGAGCTGGCCGCACGGCTGACCGCCGCCCGGGCCGAGGCCGCCGGGCGCTTCGCCGCCCAGGTCAGCGTCGAGCTCGCCGGCCTGGCGATGCCGCACTCCCGGGTGGAGATCGCGGTGTTGCCGCGTGGCGCCGGGCGCGACGAGCCCTCCATCGACGGACTCGCGGTGGGGCCGGACGGCGCCGACGAGATCGAGCTGCGCCTGATCGCGCATCCCGGTGCCCCCGCGCTGCCGTTGCAGAAGGGCGCATCCGGCGGCGAGTTGTCGCGCGTCATGCTGGCGATCGAGGTGGTCTTCGCCGGGGCGGGCGGCCCGCCGACGCTGGTCTTCGACGAGGTCGACGCCGGCGTGGGCGGCCAGGCGGCCGTGGAGATCGGGCGCCGGCTGGCCCGGCTGGCCCGCACCCACCAGGTGCTGGTCGTCACCCACCTGCCCCAGGTGGCCGCGTTCGCCGACCGGCATCTGGTCGTGGCCAAGGACACCGGTGGCGCGATCACGACCAGCGGCGTCCGGATCGTCGAGGAGACCGAGAGGGCCCGCGAGCTGGCCCGGATGCTCGCCGGCCTGCCCGATTCCGACCTGGGCATCGCGCACGCGGAGGAGCTGCTGGCGGTGGCGGAGCGGGAGAAGCACGGCGGGTGATTTGCCCCTTTCCCGGGGTGACCTTGTGCATGTCGCGTACGAGCGGGTCGATCGGGCATGTCAGGATGGCCGGGATGCGACTTCCCACCTTGCGCCGGACCCGGAGCGTCGAACCCGGGGCTGTAGCCGGCACCGCTCGTCTCGACCGCCGGACCAAGCGTCTGGTCGGCCGGTTGCGCCCCGGTGACATCGCCGTCATCGACCACGTCGACATCGACCGGGTCGCCGCCGACTCGCTGGTCGCCGTCGGCGTCGCGGCCGTGCTCAACGTCAAGCCGTCGATCTCCGGGCGCTATCCGAACCTGGGCCCCGAGGTGCTGGTCCAGGCCGGGATCGTGCTCATCGACAACCTCGGCGAGGAGATCTTCGACCGGATCAGCGAGGGTGACGTGGTCAGCCTCGACAACGACACGGTGCTGCTCGGCGGCGAGACCGTGGCCTCCGGCCTGCGCCAGGACGCCGAAAGCGTCGCCAAGGCGATGGCCGACGCCCGCGAGGGGCTGTCGGTGCAGCTCGAGGCGTTCGCCGCGAACACCATGGACTACCTCAAGCAGGAGCGCGACCTGCTGCTCGACGGCGTCGGCGTGCCGGATGTGGAGACCCGCATCGCCGGGCGGCACGTGCTCATCGTC
Source organism: Couchioplanes caeruleus (assembly GCF_003751945.1). Taxonomy (NCBI): domain Bacteria; kingdom Bacillati; phylum Actinomycetota; class Actinomycetes; order Micromonosporales; family Micromonosporaceae; genus Couchioplanes; species Couchioplanes caeruleus. The sequence goes on from NZ_RJKL01000001.1 coordinate 6,973,732, forward strand.
GTGCGCGGCTACGACTACAAGGCCGACCTGGACGTGCTGCGCCCGTACATCCGGGAGTTCAAGCCGGTGCTGATCGGGGTCGACGGCGGCGCCGACGCGCTGGTCGAGTCCGGCTACACCCCAGACATGATCATCGGCGACATGGACTCGGTCACCGACGACGTGCTGCGCTGCGGCGCCGAGGTCATCGTGCACGCCTATCCGGACGGGCGGGCGCCCGGTCTCGCCCGGGTGCACGGGCTCGGCGTGGCGGCCACCACCTTCCCCGCGGCGGCCACCAGCGAGGACCTCGCCATGCTGCTCGCCGACGAGAAGGGCGCCTCCCTGATCGTCGCCGTCGGCACCCACGCCAACCTTGTCGAGTTCCTCGACAAGGGACGCGGTGGCATGGCCTCGACCTTCCTGACCCGGCTCAAGGTCGGCGGCAAGCTGGTCGACGCCAAGGGGGTCAGCCGCCTCTACAAGCAGAACATCTCCGGTTCGGCGCTGCTGCTGCTGGTGCTCTCCGCGATCGCGGCGATGACCTCGGCGGTGGCCGTGTCGACCGTGGGGAAGGCCTACCTGTCCGTGATGTCCGAGTGGTGGAACAATCTGGTCTTCCAGTTAGGACAGCTTTTCTGATCGGCGATACGGACCAAGAGGCTTTGGTGTGATCAATTTCCGGTACCACGTGGTGTCGCTCACCGCGGTCTTCCTCGCGCTCGCCATCGGGCTGGTGGTGGGCACCGCCGCGCTCAACGGGCCGGCGGCCGACCTCCTCAAGGACCGCGTCGACGCGCTGAGCAAGGACAACAGCAACTACCGCGAGCAGGCCAACCAGTATCGCGAGGAGCTCAACCGCAGCGAGGAGTTCGCCACCGAGGTGGCCCCGGCGCTGCTCGGCGGCAAGCTCGCCGGTCGCAAGATCGTCGTCGTGGTGCTGCCCAGCGGCAAGGACCACGCCGAGGGCGTGACCTCGATGCTGAAGGCCACCGGTGCCACGATCACCGGCCAGGTGACGGTGCAGGACAAGTTCCTCGACCCGGCGAACGCCACCGAGTTGCTCGAGCTGACCGAGAAGGCGCCCCGCCCGACGGTCTCCATCGAGGGACTGCCGCACAACATCGACGCCGTGGAGACCGCCAGCGCCCTGCTCGCCCGGGCGCTGCTGCTGAAGACGGACGCCGTCGCCGAGCAGGACCTGACCGCGGTGCTGTCCGCGTACACGACACTGGGCTATCTCGGAGTGACCGACGACATAGTGCCGGGCGCGGAGGCGACCGTGGTCGTGTCCGGCCTGCCGCCCGTCGATCGGGAGGCGGGCAAGAAGAACCAGAACGCGGTCACCCTGACCAACCAGTTCGTCAACAACCGGCCCCTGGTGGTGGCGGGCAACGGCACCCAGGACGGCAACCTCGTCGCCGAGGTGCGTGGCGATCCGACGCTGGTCACGAAGGTCTCCACGGTGGACAACGCGAGCACCGCCCAGGGGCAGCTCGCGACCGCCCTGACCGCGATCGAGCGGATCGCGGCCGGCAAGGTCGGTCAGTACGGCCTGAACGGCGCCTCCCGGGTCCCCAAAGCCGCGAGCTGACGCCGCGGCCCGCCCGAGAGTCGCGGGCCGGTTCCGCGCGGGCAAGTCCTAGACTCAGCGGTCGGCCGCCGCGGGAGCGGCCCCGCGAGTCAGGAGAGCAGACGCATGGCCAGCAGGATGACGTCGTCCGGCCTCGGTGCGCTCGCCGCCCGGGCCGCGCTGGCCTGGATCCGCCGGGATCCGCGCTCCGGCGAGCTGGACCGCACCAACTTCCACGGCCGCACGGTCTCGCTGGCGGGTGGGCCCGCGCTGGCGGCCGGTGCCACCCTGGGCGCCGCCGCGGGCGCGCCCAGCGCCGTCGCCGCCGCGGCCGCGATCACCGCAGGGGTGACCGGCGGAGCGGTCGGCTTCTACGACGACGTCGTCGGCAACCGCCCGGAGCAGAAGTCCGCCAAGGGCTTCCGGGGCCACCTGGGCGCGCTGCGCGAGGGGCGGGTCACCAGCGGCCTCGTCAAGATCGCCGGCGTGGGCGCGGCCGGGCTGGCCGCCGCCGCCCTGCTGGCCCGCGACCCGAGCGTGCGCGCCCACCCGGCACGGCAGCGGGCCGGTGCGGTGCGCCGCACGGCCGACGTGCTGCTGGGCGCCGGGGTCGTCGCGGGCACGGCGAACCTGCTCAACCTGCTCGACCTGCGTCCCGGCCGGGCGATCAAGGCCGCCACCGTCATCGGCACGCCGCTGGTCGCCGGCCGCGGCGGGGCGCTGACCGCCGGCACGCTGGGCGCGGGCGTGGGTCTGCTGCCCGCCGACCTCGGCGAGGAGATCATGCTCGGCGACGCGGGCGCCAACGCCCTCGGCGCCCTGCTCGGCGTCGCTCTGGCCGCTCGGACCGGACCGGCCGGGCGGGCGCTGGCGCTCGCGGTGCTCGCCGGGCTGACCGCGGCCAGCGAGAAGGTCAGCTTCACGCGGGTCATCCAGGACACGCCGGGGCTGCGCGAATTCGACGCGCTCGGCCGCCGGGCTCCGTGACCTCGGCCCGCATCCGCGCGGGGGTGGCGGGTGCCGCCACCGTCATCGCGGTCCTGACGATCCTCGCCCGGATCGCCGGCTTCGGCCGTATGTTCGTCTTCCTGCGGACGGTCGGCAAGGACGGGCTCGCCAACGTCTACACCGCTGCCAACTCCATCCCCAACATCGTCTTCGAGCTCGTCGCGGGTGGCGCCCTGGCCAGCCTCGTGGTGCCGCTGATCGCCGGGGCGGTCGAGGCGGGCGACCGGGAGCGGGTCGGCGCCGTCGCCTCGGCGCTGCTCACCCGGGTCCTGCTGCTGATGGTGCCGTTGGCGGTCCTGGTCGCCGTGCTCGCCGGCCCGATCGCGGGGCTGTTCGCCGTCCCGGCCGAGGGTCAGGAGGTGGCCGCGCGGATGCTGCGGATCTTCGCGCCGCAGCTCCCGCTCTACGGCGTCGGCATCGTGCTCACCGGCGTGCTTCAGGCCCACCACCGCTTCGCGTGGCCGGTGATCGCCCCGCTGCTGTCCAGTGTCACGGTGATGGGGGCGTACCTGAGCTATGCCGTCGTCGACGGTGCCCGCAGCGACTTCGCCGGGCTGAGCGGCACCGGGGAGCTGATCCTGGCCGGCGGCACCACCCTGGGCGTGGTGGTGCTGGCGCTGTGCCTGCTCATCCCGCTGCGCAGGCTGCGGCTGCACTGGCGGCCCGTCTGGGGCTTCCCCGGGAACGAGGGGCGGCTGGCGCTGCGGCTGGGATGGGCCGGCGCGGTCACCGTCGGGGCTCAGCAGATCATGGTGTCGACCGTCACCATCCTGGCCGTCGACGGCCCGCTGGTGGTGTTCAACGCCGCGCAGACCGTGTTCCTGCTGCCCTGGGCGGTTCTCGCCGTCCCGCTGGCGACCGCGGTGTATCCGGGCCTGGCCGCGGCCGCCTCCCGCGGCGACGAGGCGGAGTACACCGCCTCGCTGGCCCGGACCGCACGGTCGGTGGTCCTGCTGGCCTGCCTCGGCGCGGCCGCGCTCGGCGCCGTGGCCTGGCCGGCGGCGCGCCTGATCGACGCGCCCGCCGCAGCGCCGGGCATCGTCGCGTTCGCTCCGGGACTGCTCGGCTACGCCCTCTTCGCGCTGCTCTCCCGTGCCCTCTACGCCCGCGGCGCAACGGCCGCCGCGGCGGCCGCCACCGCCGTCGGATGGGGAATCGCCGCGCTCGCCGCGATCGTGTTCTCCGCACGGCTCGCCGAGCGGCACGAGGTGGCCGGGCTCGGCGCCGCCAGCACCATCGGCATGTCCGTCATCGGACTGCTGCTGGTGCTGGGCGTACGCCGCCACGCCGGCCCAGAGGCGCTTTCCGGACTGCTTCGCGTGAGCGTGGTGGGTATCGTGGCGGCGGTCGCGGCCGGCTTCGCCGGGTGGGGCGCCGCCGAGGGTGTGCGACAGGCGATCGGCGGCACCCCGGGAGTGTGGGGCAGCGTTCTGGAGGGCATGCTGGGCGGGGTCGTGGTCGCGGTCGTGTTCGCCGCCGTGGTGTATCCGCTCGACCGCCACGGCCTCCGATCGCTGGTCTCGAAGTTCACCGGGAGGGATCGCACGTGACGGACGCGGCGCAGGCGGCACCGTGGCAGGGCACGGTCGCGCTGGTGCTGGGCTCCAGCACCGGCGGGGTCGGCCAGCACGTCTCCTCGCTCGCGCGCGGGCTGCTCGCGGCCGGGTGCGGGGTGCTGGTCTGCGGTCCCGCCGCCACCGACGAGCTGTTCGGCTTCTCCGCGGCCGGGGCCGGGTTCGCCCCGGTCGAGATCTCGGCGAACCCGGGCCCGCAGGACTCGGGCGCGATCCGCGCGCTGCGCCGGGCGCTGACCGGGCGCGAGCTCGGCGTGGTGCACGCACACGGCCTGCGGGCCGCGTTCGTCGCCGCCCTCGCCCGTCCGACCGCGCCGCTGGTCGTCACCTGGCACAACGTCGTCCTGGCCCGGGGCCTGCGGGGCAGCGCCTCCGCACTGGTCGAGCGGATCGTGGCCCGTTCCGCCGCGCTGACGCTGGGTGCCTCTGAGGATCTGGTCGCGCGCGCCGAGTCGCTCGGGGCGCGCAACGCCCGGCTCGGTGCGGTCGCCGCGCCGGTCGGTGGCGCGCCGAAGCGCAGCCGCACCGCGGTCCGCGCCGAGTTCCGCGTCGCCCCGGACGTGCCGCTGATCCTCTCCGTGGGCCGGCTGCACCCGCAGAAGCGCTACGACGTGCTGGTGGAGGCCGCGGCCCGGTGGCGCGAGCTCGATCCCGCGCCGCTGACCGTCGTCGCGGGCAGCGGGCCCAGCTACATGATGCTGGCCCAGCGCGCCTCGGAACTGCACGCCCGGGTCCAGCTTCTCGGGCACCGCACCGACGTGCCCGACCTGCTCGCCGGCGCCGACCTCGCCGTGGTCACCAGCGACTGGGAGGCCCGGCAGTTGTTCGCCCAGGAGGCACTGCGCGCGGGCGTACCGCTGATCACCACGGCGGTGGGTGGGCTGCCCGGCCTGGTGGGCGACGCCGCGGTGCTCATACCGCCCGGTGACGTGGACGCGCTCGACCGGGCCGTGCGGGAGATGATCGCCGATCCGGCCCGGCGTGCCGACTATGCCGCCCGCGGTCCCCGGCAGGCCGCCCGCTGGCCGACGGAGCAGGACACCATCGTCGACGTGCTGCGGGCCTACGCCTCGGTCACCCAGGTTCCGGCGGGCCAGGGGTGACGGTGCTGCGCCGCCTGCTGGCCGCGGTGCGCCGCGGCAGCCGGCCGGATTCCGCGCCGCCGTCGCGCTCGCGGCGCGGCCGGGGCTGGGTGCCGTACCTGCTGGTGGTGCTGACCGCGGCGGCGAGCCTCGCCGGGCTGGCGGTGCGCCCGCCCACCGGGGTGCCCGGGGACAGCGCCGACTACGTGATCGTCGCCGGGGCGGCCGGGCTGCGCTGGGACGACCTGGACCCGCGGCGGACGCCGGCCCTGTGGCAGGAGGCGACCCGGGGATCCGTCGGCTGGCTGTCCGTACGCTCGGCGCACCACGCCACCTGCCCCGCCGACGGCTGGCTGACCCTGGGCGCGGGCAACTACGCGGTCTGGAACGCGGGCCGCGTCGCCGGCCAGTGCCCGACGCTGGCCCCGGCCCTGGAGCAGCCCGACGGCATCGGCGCCAACCTGCCCGAGCTCAGCGGGGTGGTACGGGCCAACGCCGACCGCCAGCCCTACGGCGCGGTGCCCGGCGCGCTCGCCGAGTCGGTGCGCTGCACCGTCGCCGTGGGACCCGGCGCGGCCGTCGCCGCCGCCCGGCCGTACGGCCGCGTCGACCGGTACGTCCCGGCGCTGCCGGACGACCCGCGGAGCCTGTTCACGCAGTGCGTGCTGAGCGTGGTCGACCTCGGCACGATCACCGGTTCCGGCGCGGCGCGCCGGCAGCGGGTGGCCGAGGCCGACGCCGCCCTGGCCCGCGTGCTGGCCGCCCGCCCGGAGCGCTCGCTCATGGTGATCGCCGGCGTCTCGGACACCGACACCTACTCGCGGCTGCACGTGGCCATCGCCGAGGGGCCCGGCTGGCAGGGCGGCTGGCTGACCTCCGCCGGCACCGGCCGCGACGGCTACCTGCAACTGGTCGACCTGGCCCCGACGATCCTCACCGCGCTGGGGAAGCCGGCGCCGGAGAAGCTGTTCAACGGGCGTACCGCCAGCACCGTGCAGGGTCGTCCGGCGTCGCCGGACGATTCGATGCTCGGCAGCCATGACGCGAACCGGCGGGCCGGCGTCCAGCTCGGCATCACGGACACGTTCTTCACCGGGCTGGCCGCCGTACAGATGGCGATCTTCCTGCTCGTGGTGCCGCTGATGATGCGGGGCCGGCGGCATGTCGGCCCCACCGGACCGGCGGCGCCGCCGCGGATGCTGATGCTCGGGGTGGAACTGCTGCTGATCGCCGCCGCCCTGGCCATCCCGGCGGCGCTGCTGGCCGACGCCTTCCCCTGGTGGCGAGCCGGGCGCCCGGGCATCGCGTTCGCGCTGCTCGCCCTCGCGGTGACGGCGATCGGCACGGCCGCCGTGCGGTCCGCCCCTCGGTTCGCGCGGACGTTGTGGCCGATGGGCCTGGTCGGGGCCTCCGCCGTGGCGGTCGTCGGCGTGGACCTGCTGACCGGCGCGCAGTTGCAGCTCAACGGCGTGGCCGGCTATTCGGCCATCGAGGGTGCCCGCTACGCCGGGGTCGGCAGCGTCGGGCTCGGCGTCTTCGTGGCGGGCGCGCTGGTCGTCGCCGGCTGTGCCGCCCAGTGGGTACGCCGCCCCTGGCGTCCCGTGATCGTCGTGCTCGTCGGCGGCTTCGCCGTGATCATGGTGGGCAGCCCGTACCTGGGCGCGGACCCGACCGGGGCGATCGCCGTGACCGCCGGGGTGTGCGTGGCGGCCGCGATCAGCACCGGCGGCTGGCTCACCTTCCCGCGCATCGCCTGGTCCACCGTGGCCGGGTTGGCCGTCACCATCGGCTTCGCCGTGCTCGACCTGCGCCGTCCGCCCCTGGAGCAGGGCAGCGTCGGGCGGTTCCTGGCCGCGCTGCTCGACGGCACGGCCGGCCCGGCCATCCAGCGCGCGGCGACGTCCAGCGGCCACGCCCTGGACAGCTCGTTAACGATCCTGGCCCTGGTCGGGGCCCTCATGCTGGCCTTCAGCCAGTTCTCCCCGTGGGGCGGGCTCAACCGGGTCTTCGGCCTGCACCCGGCGCTGCGGGCCGCCCTGGCCGGCACCACGGTCACGGTCGTGCTCGCCGGGATTCTCGGGGGAGCGGCCTTCGCGGTCGCCGGGGCGGCCGCCGCCATCGCCGTCCCGCTGTTCGTCCTCACCACGCTGCGGGTGCTGGCGCACGCCGCCGACCGCACCCGCCCGGAGGGCGAGACGGACGGCCCCGGCGGGCCGGGGTTGTCACTGCGCCGCGACGAGGCCTCCGCGCGGGCGGACAAATCCGGAACCGAGGGAGCGACCGTACGCTGACACGCGCGCCGAGCAGCCCGAACGTGCGAGCGCCGCGGCAGGTGTTACTGTGAAATCCCGTGGATGGCGCGATCGTCGAGGACGATCGGCGCCGGTCTGCACGACCGAACTGACCGACCACGGGAGCAGGCCTTGGCACCAACAGTGCGCGAGACGCGGCACATCTTCGTCACCGGAGGCGTCGCCTCCTCGCTGGGCAAGGGCCTCACCGCCTCCAGCCTCGGCAACTTGCTGACCGCGCGCGGCCTGCGGGTCGTCATGCAGAAGCTGGACCCTTACCTCAACGTCGATCCCGGCACGATGAACCCGTTCCAGCACGGCGAGGTGTTCGTCACCGAGGACGGCGCCGAGACCGACCTGGACGTCGGCCACTACGAGCGCTTCCTCGACCGGGCGCTGTCGGCGAAGGCGAACGTCACCACCGGCCAGATCTACTCGGCCGTCATCGCCAAGGAGCGCCGCGGCGAGTATCTCGGCGACACCGTGCAGGTCATCCCGCACGTGACGAACGAGATCAAGGAGCGCATCTTCGCGATGGCCGCCCCCGACGAGTTCGGCCGGATCCCGGACGTCGTCATCACCGAGGTCGGCGGCACCGTCGGCGACATGGAGTCGCTGCCGTTCCTCGAGGCGATCCGCCAGGTGCGCCACGAGATCGGCCGGGACCACGTCTTCTACCTGCACGTCTCGCTGGTGCCGTACCTGGCGCCGTCGGGCGAGCTGAAGACCAAGCCGACCCAGCACTCGGTCGCCACGCTGCGCAACATCGGTATCCAGCCGGACGCGCTGGTCTGCCGCAGCGACCGGGAGATCCCGGACAAGCTCAAGCACAAGCTCTCGCTCTACTGCGACGTCGACCGCGAGGCCGTGGTCGCCGCCCCGGACGCGCCGAGCATCTACGACATCCCCAAGGTGCTGCACCGCGAGGGCCTCGACGCGTACGTGGTGCGCCGCCTGGGCCTGTCGTTCCGCGACGTGGACTGGTCCACCTGGGACGACCTGCTGGAGCGCGTGCACCACCCGCGCCGCACGATCACCGTGGCGCTGGTCGGCAAGTACGTCGACCTGCCGGACGCGTACCTGTCGGTGAGCGAGGCGATCCGCGCCGCGGGCTTCGCCAACACGGCCAAGGTGCAGTTGCGCTGGGTCCCCAGCGACGACTGCGACACCATGGCCGGCGCCGCCGCCGCCCTCAAGGGCGTCGACGGCATCTGCATCCCCGGGGGCTTCGGCATCCGCGGCATCGAGGGAAAGATCAACACTTCCCGGTACGCGCGGGAGAACGGCATCCCGATCCTCGGCCTCTGCCTGGGCCTGCAGTGCATGACCATCGACGCCGCCCGGAACCTGGCCGGCCTCGACGGCGCCAACTCGCTCGAGTTCGACGAGCGCGCGCCGCACCCGGTGATCTCCACCATGGCGGACCAGGAGGACATCGTCGCGGGCAAGGGCGACCTGGGCGGCACCATGCGGCTGGGGGCGTACCCGGCGGCGCTGACGGCGGGCTCCGTCGTCGCCGAGGCGTACGCCAGCACCGAGATCTCCGAGCGGCACCGGCACCGCTACGAGGTGAACAACGCGTACCGGGACCGGCTCTCCAAGGCCGGCCTGCGGTTCTCCGGCACCTCACCGGACGGGCGGCTGGTGGAGTTCATCGAGCTCGACCGCGAGACGCACCCGTTCTTCGTGGCCACCCAGGCGCACCCGGAGCTGAAGAGCCGGCCGACCCGGGCGCACCCGCTGTTCGCGGCGTTCGTCAAGGCCGCCGTGGCGTACGCAGCCGCCGACGAGCTGCCCGTCGAGGTCGCGCCCTCGGCGGAGCCCGACAGCGACAAGACGGCCGTGGCAGCGTCGTGAGCGCCTTCGCGCACGAGACGCGGTCGCGGACCGAGCGGTACACCGGGCCGATCTTCTCGGTCTTCACCGACGAGGTGACCATGTCGGGCGGCGGCACCGCCCATCGCGACGTGGTGGTCAACAAGAACGCGGTCGGGGTGGTCGCCCTCGACGAGGTCGGCCGGGTCGTGCTGATCAAGCAGTACCGCCACCCGGTCGGCGAGAAGCTCTGGGAGCTGCCCGCGGGCCTGCGCGACGTCGCGGGTGAGGACCTGGTGGTCACCGCGGGGCGCGAGCTCGCCGAGGAGGCCGACATCACGGCCCGCCGCTTCGACCTGCTCGTCGACCTGCACACGTCGCCGGGCTTCAGCGCGGAGACGATCCGGATCTTCCTCGCCCGGGAGCTGACGCCCGTGCCGGAGGAGGAGCGGCACGCCCGCAAGGACGAGGAGGCCGACATCGAGATCTGCTGGGTGGATCTCGACGAGGCGGTCGCCATGGTGCTGCGCGGCGAGATCACCAACGCCGCGGCGGTGGGCGGACTGCTCAGCGCGGCCCGCGCCCGCGACGACGGCTGGGCCACCCTGCGCCCGGCCGGAGCTTCGCCGCTGCGCTGACGCCCGTACCCACGGACGGACCGCCGGGATCCGGCGGTCCGTCCGTGAAGATCTTGTGCAGGAACCGGGCAGGTTCCGCCGGGAACGCCGATCGTGTCGATTTCCGGGTGCCACCATGCACGCCGTGGATATTCTCATTGCGATCGCGGCTGTCCTCGCACTCGTCTGCGGCCTGGTGACCTTCCTTGTCGTGCGCGCCGACTTCGGCCGGAACCGGGCGACGGCGATCGGCGCCGGGATCGGGCTGGTCGTCGGGCTGAGCTTCTTCGGGATCCTCTACCTGGCCGTCGGGGCGTTCCTCGCCGCGGTCGTGGCCTATCTGGTCATGCGGCGGCTGGTGAGCGTGAGGGCGGCTGTCGTGACCGGCGCCGCCGCGCTCGTCGCGGGAGCGCTGGCGTCGGCCGCGCTGCTCTCCGCCGCGCTGACCACTATGTAAAACCAGTTCTTGATCTTCGAGCCGCGAATCGGCAGTATCTTCCGTTTGGTGGGACGGTAGTCTGCAACAGCAGCCCGTCTCGGGTATGAGCCATCGACGTCTCTCCCCCGGAAAGGACGGTGTCGACTCGTGAAGGTCGGCATTCCGAGCGAAGTGAAGAACAACGAGTTCCGGGTGGCGATCACCCCGGCGGGTGTCTTCGAGTTCACCCGCGCGGGCCATCAGGTCTTCGTGCAGGCCGGCGCGGGCGCCGGTTCCTCGATCGCGGACGACGACTATGTCGCCGCCGGAGCCACGATCCTGGCCGGCGCGGACGACGTGTGGGGCACCGCGGATCTCGTGCTCAAGGTGAAGGAGCCCATCGCCGAGGAATACTCGCGCATGCGGGAGGGGCAGGTGCTCTTCACCTACCTGCACCTGGCCGCGTCGAAGGAGTGCACCGACGCGCTCATCGACCGCAAGGTCACCGGCATCGCGTACGAGACGGTCGAGCTGCCCGACCGCTCGCTGCCCCTGCTCGCCCCGATGTCGGAGGTCGCCGGGCGGCTCGCGCCCCAGGTCGGCTCCTACCACCTGATGCGCTCCGGCGGCGGCCGCGGCGTGCTCATGGGTGGCGTCCCGGGCGTCTACCAGGCCAAGGTCGTCGTCATCGGCGCCGGCGTATCGGGCATGAACGCGGCGGCGATCGCCCTCGGCATGCAGGCCGAGGTGCTGGTGCTGGACAAGAACATCGCGCGCCTGCGGGCCGCCGACGCCGACTACCGCGGTCACCTGCAGACGATCGCGTCGAACGCGTACGAGATCGAGAAGGCCGTCATCGACGCCGACCTGGTGATCGGCGCGGTCCTGGTCCCCGGTGCGAAGGCGCCGAACCTGATCTCCAACGAGCTGGTCTCGCGGATGAAGCCGGGCAGCGTGCTCGTCGACATCGCCATCGACCAGGGTGGCTGCTTCGAGGACTCGCGTCCCACCACCCACGCCGATCCGGTCTACAAGGTGCACGAGTCGATGTTCTACTGCGTCGCGAACATGCCCGGCGCGGTGCCGCACACCAGCACGTACGCGCTGACCAACGTCACCCTGCCGTACGCGCTGGAGCTGGCCAACCGGGGCTGGCGCGACGCGCTCAAGGCCGACGCCGGGCTGGCCCTCGGCCTGAACACCCATGCCGGGAACGTCACCTACGGCCCGGTCGCCGAGGCGCACGGCATGCAGTCCCTGTCCCTCGCCGAGGTGCTCGCCTGAGCCCACCCGCGGCGGAAGACCGGAACAGACCGGCGATGACGGCGTTGCGACAGGCCGTGCGGACCTACCTCGACCACCTCACGGTCGAGCGCGGCCTGTCCCGCAACACTCTCGCCTCCTACCGGCGGGATCTGGACCGTTATCTGGAGTCGCTGACCGCGGCCGGCATCACCGAGCTGGCCGCGGTCACTCCCGCCGATCTCACCCGGCACCTCCTGGTGCTGCGGGAGGGCACGCCCGAGCATCCGCCGCTGTCGGCGGCCTCCGCCGCCCGCGCGGTCAGCGCGGTACGCGGCCTGCACCGCTTCGCCGCCCGCGAGGGCCTCGCCGCCCACGACGTGAGCCGCGACGTGAAACCGCCCGCTCCGCCCCGACGGCTGCCGAAGGCCCTCGACGTCGACCAGGTGACCCGGCTCCTGGAGGCGGTCACCGGGGACGAGCCGCTCGCGCTGCGCGACCGCGCCCTGCTGGAATTCCTGTACGGCACCGGCGCCCGGATCTCCGAGACGGTCGGGCTGGCCGTGGACGACGTGGACGATGCCGTCGTGACGCTGCACGGCAAGGGCGGCCGGACCCGGCTCGTGCCCCTCGGTTCGTATGCGCGCGCCGCCCTGGACGCCTACCTCGTCCGCGGGCGCCCGTCTCTGGCCGCCGCGGGCAGAGGCACCCCGGCGGTGTTCCTCAACGCCCGCGGGGGAGCGCTGTCACGCCAGAGCGCCTGGACGATTCTGCATCGTGCCGCCGCGGCCGCCGGGCTGCCGGTGGAGGGAGCGCACGCCGTGTCGCCGCACACCCTGCGCCACTCGTACGCGACCCACCTGCTCGACGGCGGCGCGGACGTGAGAGTCGTTCAGGAACTGCTCGGGCATGCCTCGGTGACCACCACCCAGGTCTACACCCTGGTGACAGTGGACCGGTTGCGGGAGGTGTACGCCACCGCACACCCGCGCGCTCGTTAACCGTTGGGCCACCAGTGGACGACACGCCGTGTGGGTGACCCCTGATCGACGGCTTGCGTGGCGTACAGTCGGGCATCGGCTCCGGCTGCGGGTCGAGAGGGGGCTACAGGGGCATGGCGGGAAACGACGAGCGCGCGGAGGCCTGGACCTCGGCCCTACGGGAACAGCAGAGTTCTCTCGACCTGGGCGCCGACCTCGGTCCGGCCGACCCGACGGCCTACACCATGCGCCGCCCGATCCCCGAGCCGATGCCCACCGACCGGCACGGCCCGGCGCGGATCATCGCCCTCGCCAACCAGAAGGGCGGCGTCGGCAAGACCACGACGACGATCAATCTGGGCGCCGCCCTCGCCGAGTACGGCCGCAAGGTCCTGCTCGTCGACTTCGACCCGCAGGGCGCCTGCTCGGTCGGCCTGGGCGTCAACCCGCACAACCTCGACCTGAGCGTCTACAACCTGCTCATGCAGGACGACGTGACCGCCGAGGACGTGATCATCAAGTCCGATGTGGCCGGCCTGCACCTGCTGCCCGCCAACATCGACCTCTCCGCGGCCGAGATTCAGCTCGTCAACGAGGTCGCCCGCGAGATGGCCCTCGCCCGGGTGCTGCGCAGCGTGCGCAAGGAATACGACTTCATCCTCATCGACTGCCAGCCCTCCCTCGGCCTGCTGGCGATCAACGCGCTGACCATCGCCCACGGGGTGCTCATCCCGCTGGAGTGCGAGTTCTTCAGCCTGCGCGGCGTCGCGCTGCTGCTGGACACGATCGACAAGGTCCGCGAGCGCCTCAACTTCGACCTCGAGCTCGAGGGCATCCTGGCGACCATGTACGACAGCCGCACGACCCACTGCCGCCAGGTGCTGCAGCGGGTCGTGGAGGCCTTCGGCGACAAGGTCTACCAGACGGTGATCACCAAGACGGTGAAGTTCCCGGAGTCCACCGTGGCCGGCGCGCCGATCACCACCCTCGATCCGGCGTCGTCGGGCGCGCGCAACTACCGCCAGCTCGCCCGCGAAGTCATCGCCGCCAAGGCGGAACGGGGCTAGATTGCTCTTCGCCCTCGGCGAACCGGCCGCGTTCGTCGCGCTGGTCGTCGCCTTCCTGCTCGCGCTCCTGCTGCGCGCCTTCGCGATCCGCTTCACCGCCCGTACGCTCGGCCTGACCGACCGCCGCGAACCGATCGGCCCGCGCCCGCGCGAGGACATCGACCCCTTCGGCGCGGTCGCCGCCGCCGTCGGCGGCATGGGCTGGGGCCGGATCATCCCGGTCGACGAGATCCCGCGCTGGCGCGGCCGGGGCCGCGCCGCCGCGGTCTTTCTCTCCGGCCCGCTGACCTGCATCGTCGTGGCCCAGCTCTGCTTCGCCGCGTACGTCTACAGCGCCCCGGAAAACCTCCTCGGCGTCCTCGACCCGTCGATGGTCCTGCGCGGCGTACCCCTGCCGCTCGCCGAGCAGGCGCTGCTCTCCCTGGGCGTGGGCCTGCTGACGTTCGGCCTGCTCGCGCTGATCCCGCTCCCGCCGCTGGACGGCTTCGGGGTGATGTGGTCGATACCGCCGAAGCCGGGCCCGGGGCTGCAGTGGATCCGGCTCTGGTTCGAAGAGAAGAACATCGGCAACGTCCTGTTGCTGGTTTGCTGCTTCTTCCCGCTCGACTACCCGTTGCTGCTGGGCCTGCTCGACCTGTTGGGTGTGCTCTTCCTGCGACTCTGGGGCTGACTCTTCAGAACAGGGTCAGGGGCTCGACGGGCGTGGGCCGCGGTAGCGCGGCCAGCTCGGGAACCCGCGCCCGGACCTCGTCGTGGAACCGCCGGGCGAGCGCGGGCGCGTCGGCGTTGTCCGGGGTGTGGATGAAGACCGTCGGCGAGCGGCCCTCGCGCAGCCAGTCCGCGACGATCCCGACCCAGGGCCGCCAGCCTTCGACCGTACGGTCGGTGGCGTCCCGGCCGAGGTATCGCACGATCGGACGGTCGGTGAGTGCGACCGTACGCAGGGGCATGCGCGGCTTCTTGCTCCAGGCGTCGCGTTCGGCGTCGCTGGTCGGAGGGCTGCGGAAGAACGCGGTGGTGTCGAACGGGATCCACTCGGCGTCCACGGCGGCGAGCGCCTCCTCGAGGTGACCCGTCGTGCGCGGTTCGGCGAAGAAGGCGCGGTGACGGACCTCCACGGCGTACCGATGGGAAGCGGGAAGCCGGCGCAGGAAACCGGCCAGGACCGGGATGTCGTCCGGACCGAACGATCCCGGAAGCTGGATCCACAGGGCATGGGCGCGCGGTCCGAGCGGCTCGATCGCGTGCAGGAAGGCGCGCAGCTCCTCCTCGGCGCCGGTGAGCCGGCGCTCGTGGGTGACCACCCGGGGCAGCTTGACGACGAACCGGAAGGCCGGGTCGGTCTGCTCGGCCCAGCCGGCCACCGTGTCGCGGGCCGGCGTCGCGTAGAAGGTCGTGTTGCCCTCGACCGCGTCGCACCAGCCGGCGTAGGAGCGCAGCCGTTCGTGGGAGGGCCGGGGGTGCGGCAGGAAGCGACCCTGCCACGACTTCAGGCTCCACATCGCGCACCCGACGTGCAGACGCACCGCGGTGACCTCCGCCCTTTCTCCAGGGGTGACCCATGGACGATATCGGTACGCCCGCCCGTCGCCGAATTGTCGATCTTCGTGGACACGGTCAGTTACCGGTCGCGTGCCGTGGCGTTTGACCCTCGAGAGGCTGTTCGCGACGGTTGTGGGGGATGTGGAGTGAGCCGGGAACAGCTTGTCGGACCCGTGGTCTACGGTCAGCACGTGCCTGCTCTCACCACGCCCGGCGATCCGGACGGCCCCGGTCCGGCGCCGACCGGCTCACCGGCCGTGGACTCCCCGTCGGCCCCGGCCCCGGCCCCGGCCCCGGCGTCGGCGTCGGCGTCGGCGTCGGCCCCGGCCGAGGCCGCCGCGGAGGGTGACACCGGCAAGTTCACCGTGCGGCTGACGAACTTCACCGGGCCGTTCGACCTGTTGCTGCAGCTCATCGGCAAGCACAAGCTCGACGTCACCGAGGTGGCGTTGCACCAGGTGACCGACGACTTCATCGCGTACATCCGCGGGATGGGCGACGACTGGGACCTCGGCGAAGCCAGCGAGTTCCTCCTGGTCGCGGCCACGCTGCTCGACCTCAAGGCCGCCCGGCTGCTGCCCGCCGCCGAGGTGGAGGACGAGGAGGACCTCGCCCTGCTCGAGGCGCGCGACCTGCTCTTCGCGCGACTGCTGCAGTACAAGGCCTTCAAGGAGGCCGCCGCCCACCTCGCCGAGCTGGAGGGCATGGGGGCACGGCGCTGGCCGCGCGCGGTCTCGCTGGAGGAACGGTACGCCGAGGCGCTGCCCGAGCTGGTGCTCGGCGTCGGACCGGAGCGCCTGTTCAAGCTGGCGCTGAAGCAGTTCACCCCCAAGCCGGGGCCGCCCGAGGTGTCGATCGCGCACATCCACCAGGTGCGGGTCAGCGTGCGCGAGCACGCCAACCTGATCCGGAAACGGCTGCGGCGCGCCGGCACCTCGACCTTCAGCCTGCTCGTCGCCGACTGCGAGAACACGCTGGAAGTGGTGGCCCGGTTCCTCGCGCTGCTCGAGCTGTACCGGGAGGGCCTGGTCGACTTCGAGCAGCCGGTGTCCCTGGACGAGCTGACGATCAGGTGGATCGGCGGCGCCGACAGCGGGGCTGAGCTCGACATCGACGACTACGAAGGCAGCCCGCCCGAGCCGGACACCGCCGCGGCAGAGCCGGAGCCGGAAACCGCCGCGGCAGAGCCGGAGCCGGACACCGCCGCGGCAGAGCCGGAGCCGGACACCGCCGGGGCGGGGCCGGTGGCGGAGGACGAAGACGCTGACCAGGACGGTCCGGGGGCACACGCCGGGCCGTCGGCTCCATCGGAAGAGGACAAGCCATGACGGACGAGCGCCCCGACTCCCTCGCCGCGCAGGCGGCCTCGTGGGTTCCGCCATGGGAACGCGCGCCGCGCCCGCCGGATCCCGCCTACGCCGCCGCCCATCGCCCGGAGGCCGACGCGAAGGAGCTCGACGCCCAGCTCGATGCCCCGGAGGTCGACGTTGCGGGGTCGGACGTCCCGGAGGCCGAGGCCGCGGGGTCGGACGTCCCGGAGGCCGAGGCCGCGGGGTCGGACGTCCCGGAGGCCGAGGACTCCGAGCTCGAGGGGGAGGTCGCGTCGGGGGTGACCGGTGGCGAGGCCGCCTCGGAGCTGCTGATCGACGGTGAGGTCGCCGCGGAACCCGTCGATGCCGAGGTCCCGGCTGAGGCCGCATCAGAGCCGGTCGATGGGGGGGACGAGTCCGGCGCCGACGGGGAGGCGGTGGCGCTGAGCGCGCCGAGTTCCGGGATACCGGCTCAGGGCCGTCGAGGCCGGGACGGGGGTGCTGCTTCTGGGGAGTCGTCGCCCCGTACTGAAGAAGTCGAGCTCAAGCCCGCCGAGGAGCCGGCGCTCAAGGCCCTCGACGACGGTGAGTTGCGCGCGGCCCTCGAGGCGATCCTGCTCGTCGTCGACGAGCCGGTGGCCGAGATGCAGCTTGCGCAGATCGTGGAGCAGGCGACCGAGCGGGTCGCCGCCATGCTGGAGGACATCTCGGCGCGGTACACCGCGGCGGGGCACGGATTCGACCTGCGGCGGGCCGCGGGTGGCTGGCGGCTCTACACCCGGCCGGAGTATGCGCCCTACGTCGAGCGGTTCGTGCTCGACGGGCAGTCCGTGCGGCTCACGCAGGCCGCGCTGGAGACGCTGGCAGTGGTCGCCTACAAGCAGCCTGTGACGCGGTCGCGCATCTCGGCCATCCGCGGTGTGAACTGTGATGGCGTGATGCGTACCCTTGTCACGCGCGGCCTCATCGAGGAATGCGGCACCGAGGGCGAGACCGGGGCATTCCTGTACCGGACCACGGCGCTGTTCCTCGAGAAGCTCGGCCTCAACTCGGTCGACCAGTTGCCGCCGCTGGCCCCGTTCCTGCCCGACGATGTGGAAGAAGTGCTCGATGCCTCAGGCTGATCCGGAAAACTCCGTGCGCTTGCAGAAGGTCCTGGCGACCGCCGGAGTCGGATCCCGGCGCGCCTGCGAAGACCTGATCTTCCGCCGGCGCGTCACCGTCGACGGCCGGGTGGCCCAGCTCGGCGACAAGGTCGACCCGGCGACCGCGGAGATCCACGTCGACGGCCAGCGGATCGTCACCGACACCAAGCTCGTCTACCTGGCCATGAACAAGCCGCGGGGCGTCGTCTCCAGCATGGACGACGAGAAGGGCCGCAACGAGCTGGCCGACTTCCTCGGCACGTTCGAGCAGCGCATCTTCCACGTCGGCCGCCTCGACGCGGACAGCGAGGGCCTGCTGCTGCTCACCAACGACGGGGCGCTCGCGCACAAGCTCATGCACCCCTCGTACGGGGTGGCCAAGACGTACCTGGCCGAGGTCGCCGGGCCGCTGCCGCGCAACGTCGGCCGCCGGCTGCTCTCCGGGATCGAGCTGGAGGACGGGCCGGCCAAGGTCGACGCGTTCAAGCTGGTCGACGCGGTGGGCAAGACCGCTCAGGTGGAGCTCACGCTGCACGAGGGGCGCAAGCACATCGTGCGGCGGATGATGGACGAGGTCGGGCATCCCGTATCGCGACTGATCCGTACGGCGGTCGGCCCGATCCGGCTCGGCGACATGCGTCCCGGCGGCTTCCGGCATCTGTCGAACGCCGAGATCGGCGCCCTGTTCAAGTCCGTCGGAGACTGAGAGGCCCCGCTTTCCCCGCCGCATGGGCAGGACCCGCCCGGATGGCAGAATCGCGGTGTGAACGGCGATCTCCGGGTGCGAAGCGGCGGCGAAGGCGGCCCGCTGCTGGTCCTGCTGCACGGGCTGGGCGCGACCGCCGACGTATGGGCGGGCTGGTGGCCGGTGCTGGCCGACCGGTGGCCCGGCCGCTGGGTGGCGCCGGATCTTCCCGGTCACGGCGGTTCCGCGCCGCTGCCGAAGTACACGTTCGACGCCTTCGCGGCCGCGGTGAGCCCCCTCGTGGAACCGGGTGGGCGGACGTACGTGCTGGGGCACTCGCTGGGCGGAGTGGTCGCCCTCGCGCTGGCCGCGGCCGGGTCACCGGTGGCCGGGATCGCCGGGCTCGGCATCAAGGTCGCTTGGAGCGCCGACGAACTGGACCGTGCGCAGGCGCTGGCCCGGCGCCCGGCGGCATGGTTCGACACCCGGGACGAGGCCGCCGTGCGGCACCTGCGCGTCTCCGGGCTCACCGGGCTGCTCGACCCCGCCGACCCGGCGACGGATGCGGGTCTGGTCCACGAGGACGGGCGGTGGCGTCTCGCGCTGGACGGCAGAGCCTTCGGGGTCGGCGAACCGGACATGGCGGGGCTGGTGGCCCGGTGCCCGGCGGAGGTGACCCTGGCGCGCGGCGAGCACGATCCGATGAACACCGGCGAGCAGCTCGGGCGGTTCGGCGTACCGGTCGTCACCCTGGCGGGCCTGGGGCACAACGCCCACGTGGAGAGCCCGGAGCGGTGCATGACGCTTCTGGAGGGGTGGGCCTGACCCGGCTTCCTCTTCTTTCCGGGTCGTGTGCTCGCCGGTGAGGCTGCGTGGCTGGGCTTTTGAGGCTGGGTGTGTGCGTCTAGGCCTGGTGGAGAGAGTTGAGCTGCGAGCGGTTGCGGTGGGGCGGACGCTGCTGGGCGGCCTCTGACGGCTGGGGTGGGTCGCTGCGGTGGGGGCGGGTGGCGCCGTACTTTCCAGAAATGCTGGACCAAAACGGCCTAGAGGATGCCCCGCGGACTGCGCGCGCGTAGTTGTCGGAGGCACCGGGCACAATGGGGAGGTTCGTCTTCCCCGACGTTGGAGGTAACGGTGGCGCAAGTAGTACGGCCCGAGCGGTGCGTGGTGGCCGTCGACGGCCCCTCGGGGTCGGGCAAATCCACCGTTTCCCGGCGTCTCGCCACGGCGATCGACGGCGTCTACCTCGACACCGGCGCGATGTACCGGGCGATCACCTGGTCGGTGCTCCAGTCCGGGGTCGACCTCGCCGACACCGACTCCGTGGTCAAGGTGGCGATGGAGACCGACCTCTCCATCGGCACAGACCCGCTGGCGCCCCACTTCGAGGCCAACGGCGTCGACGTCGACGCGGCCATCCGCGGGCCCGAGGTCACCGGGGCGGTCTCGGCCGTCGCCGCGATCCCGCAGGTGCGCACCATGCTCGTGCAGTTCCAGCAGGAGATCATCTCGGCCGCGTCCCGCATCGTCGTCGAGGGGCGGGACATCGCCACCGTCGTGGCCCCCGACGCCGACCTCAAGGTCTACCTGACCGCGTCGGCGGCCGCGCGCGCCCAGCGCCGCAGCGCCGAGGACGCCACCGACGTCGCGGCGACCCAGGCCGACCTGGCCCGGCGCGACCGGCTCGACTCCACCCGCACGGTCGACCCGCTGCGGCAGGCCGTCGACGCGACGGAACTGGACACCACCGGCATGGGGATCGACGAGGTCGTGAACCGGCTTTTGGACATGCTCAACAGCAAGGTGAGTTCGTGACTGACTTCCCCGTCGATCTCTCCGAGTTCGACGACGTGACCTTTTCCGACGGTACGTCCGCGGACTCCGACGAACCGGCCGGCCCCCAGCCGGTCGTGGCGGTCGTCGGCCGGCCCAACGTCGGCAAGTCGACCCTGGTCAACCGCATCATCGGCCGTCGCCAGGCGGTCGTCGAGGACGTGCCCGGCGTCACCCGCGACCGCGTGCCGTACGACGCCCAGTGGAACGGTCGCCGCTTCACGGTGGTCGACACCGGCGGCTGGGAACCGGACGCCCGCGACCGCGCCGCCGCCATCGCCGCCCAGGCCGAGATCGCCGTCCAGACCGCCGACGTGGTGGTCTTCGTCGTCGACGCCACCATCGGCGCCACCGACATGGACGAGAAGGCCGTGCGCATGCTCCGCCGCAGCGCCAAGCCGGTCATCCTCGTGGCGAACAAGGCCGACAACCAGGCCGTGGAGCTCGAGGCCACGTCGCTGTGGTCGCTCGGACTCGGCGAGCCGCACCCGATCTCGGCCCTGCACGGTCGCGGGTCCGGCGACCTGCTCGACGCGATCCTCGCCGCCATGCCCCCGGCCCCGCCCATCATCGAAGGCGGCCCCCGCGGCCCCCGCCGCGTCGCCCTCGTCGGCCGCCCCAACGTGGGCAAGTCGTCGTTGCTCAACCGCGTCGCCCGCGAGGAACGCGCGGTGGTCGACTCGGTGGCCGGCACCACGGTCGACCCGGTCGACAGCCTGGTGGAGATGGACGGCGAGATCTGGCAGTTCGTCGACACCGCCGGCCTGCGCAAACGCGTCAACCAGGCCTCCGGCACCGAGTACTATGCCTCCCTACGCACCGCCGGCGCGGTCGAGGCGGCCGAGGTCGCCGTCGTCCTCCTCGACGCCGCCGAGGTCATCAGCGAACAGGACCAGCGCGTCCTCACCCAGGTCGTCGAGGCCGGCCGAGCCCTCGTGATCGCCTTCAACAAGTGGGACCTGGTCGACGCCGACCGCCGGTTCTACCTCGACAAGGAGATCGACCGGGAGCTCAAACGCATCCCCTGGGCGATCCGGGTCAACATCTCCGCCAAAACCGGCCGAGCGGTCGACAAGCTCGCCCCGGCCCTCCGCCGAGCCCTGGCAAGCTGGGAGAAGCGCATCCCGACCGGGGCGCTGAACCAGTGGCTGACCGCCCTGACTCAGGCCACGCCGCACCCGGTCCGAGGAGGCCGAGCCCCCCGCGTCCTGTTCGCAACGCAGGCAGGAGTGGCACCGCCGAGGTTCGTGCTGTTCACGACCGGGCCGTTCGACGCGGGGTATCAGCGGTTCGTCGAGCGGAAGCTGCGTGAAGAGTTCGGCTTCGAAGGAAGCCCGGTGGAGGTATCGGTGCGACCCCGCAAGAAGCTCGGCCCGGGTGGGCGAGGAAAGGCACACGGCTGAGACGCTCCGGGGCGTGCCGGCGTGCCGGCGTGCCGGCGTGCCGGCGTGCCGGGGTGGCTCCCGGCTAGTCGGCGTTTCGGCGGCACTCGGCTTTTGGGCGGCTATCGGCTTGTGGGCGGCTATCGGCTTGTGGGCGGCTCCCGGCATGCCGGTGCGAAACGGGTTGAGCGGCTGGGGTAGGGTAGTGGTGTTGCCGCGCACTGGGGTTCCGGGGCGTGGCATCGGGCTGTAGCGCAGCTTGGTAGCGCACTTGACTGGGGGTCAAGGGGTCGCAGGTTCAAATCCTGTCAGCCCGACGATCAAGAAGGGCCGTTGACGAGGGTTAAAACCCTGGTCAGCGGCCCTTCTCATATCTTCCTCGATCCTCATATTCCTACTGGCTTGGGCGTATTCGGGGACCGTTTAGGGACCACTGGGAGAATTCTGGGTCGCTTGACTGGTGGCGGCCTCCTGGTCAGACGGCGCGCAACCGGGGACCATCGAGCGACCGAGGCGCGTTGAGGTGGGCGCTGAGAGCTGTTCCGGCGTCCTCGATCGAGCGTTGATCCGGGTGCAGGTATCGCTGGGTGGTGGTCAGTGATCCGTGCCCAGCGATCTTGCGGAGCACATGCACGGGTACGCCAGCGTCGGCCATCCACGTCAGGCCGGTGTGCCGGAGGTCGTGCCGCCGTAGGTGTTCGTAGCCCAGCTCAGTGACTACCTCGTCCCAATGCGTGGCGTCTCGCAGTACCGCGGTACTGATCCGGCCGCCGCGCGGCCCAGTGAACAGTCGCGCATCCGGTCCGGAGGCGGAGTCGAGCCGCTCGGTCACCATCGGTCGGACCTCGTCGATGATCGGCACCTTGCGGGCACGCTTGCCCTTGGTGCCTTTGTCGATCAGACCTCCTGGTCCCGGTGTGGTCTGCCTCCGCACAGTCCAGATCCATGCCTTCCGGTCGATGTCCCCGGCGCGTACGCCCGACACTTCGCCGATGCGGGCCGCCGTGCAGGCGGCGAAGACCACAATGTGCCCCCACCCGCTGAATTGGCCGTGCGAACGCCTGACCAGTGCGTCCGCGAGGGTGGTCAAGGTTTCCCAGTTCGGCAGGGCGAGCGAGCGAGGGTCGTCAAGCTCGTCCTCGGCACGCTCGTACTCCCGTTGCCAGCCGGTCACCCGAGCAACGTTTTGGCCCACGACTCCATCGCGTACGGCCTGTTCAAGCACCCTGACCAGAATCGCGAGAGTGTTCTTGACGGTGGAGCGGCTGCACTCGTCGGCGATCCATGAGTAGACGGCCCGGTCCACGACACCATTGGTGATCATCGGGACCGGGATGTGGCCGAGGGTCGGCACGACCCGCAGCCGCCGGCCGGCGAGGTACGGATCGAGGGTCTTACGCTCCAGTCCGCGGGTGGCCAGCGGCATCACGTCCGCGCCGTACTCGGCAAGCGGCTGCGTGGCCGCGGCGGGGTCGATCCCGCCGCGCGCTGCTCGCAATATGCCGTCGATCCAGTCCTGAGCTTCTTCCGGTGTCGCGGTCGAGTGTGATTTGGACCGGCGCTCGCCGGTCGTGGGGTCGTTCCACCGCACCCTTGCCTTGTAGGGCTTTGGGCGTCCCTCGCGGTACTCCACATCGGCCTTGACTGAGACGCCGATGGGCGGGTGTTGTGCGATGGCCATTAGGCGGCTTCCGGGCGCACTCGTCGGCTCGCCAGCCATTCCCGTACGTCGTCGCGGGCGTACATGATCACCCGTTCGGATAGCGGGATGAAGGGTGGACCTTGCGGCGGCTGGGCTGTCCGCCATCTGCGGATGCTGGATGAATCCACCCGCAGCATCCTGGCCAGCTCCTCAGTGGTAATCAGTTCGGACTCTGCAGTCTCGATGGCGTCGGCGTTCAGCGGCCCGAGTCGCTTGCTGCGGACCTGCCCGTGATCCGAGGCGGTCACGCAGCTTCCTTCATGATTTCGGATCGTCAGTCTGCCAGCGGATGCGGGGTTCCGGTCAGCAGGCGTACCAGCCATGATGAGGACGCTCCTCAGTGTTGCGTTCGACAGAGGGGAGTGCGGCCCTGGCGGTAGCTGCCATGCGAGTGCCAGGGCCGGTCAAGCGGTGCCGCTCGGCTGCCGAACGGATGACTTCGTTCGGCAGCCGAGCGGGTCAGAACAGGCTCGCGATCGGCGGCTCGGCGAGTTCGGGAACGTCGTCGCCGGTTAGTTCGGTCCACCAGTCGGCGAACATCCTGCGGTGGCACCAGCCATCCGGTTTCGACAGGTCGTCGAAGCACAGGAGCACCAGCCGCGGATCGGATGCTTGGTCGGCGATGGCGTGGAGTTCGCCGCAGACGGCATCGACGCCGTGGGCGTCGAGCTGCTGCCGGTACTGGCCGCGGTAGGTCGCCTCGTTACTGATCGACACCATCGCCCAGGTGGGGCTGATGAGGCGGGCGTGCCCGGCCAGCTCGTACGGCAGGGTGAATCTGGGGTAGCCCACGGTGGTCCGTACGGGCGATCCCATGTCGGGTTGAAACCGCTGGTAGCGGCAGGTGTACAGATGAACGGTCACGACGTCTCTCGCATCAGCGGTCGGAGGCAGGGTTCGGTGATTGGGACCGGAGTGGCAGTGCTCGCCACGCTGGCCGGGTCGGGGCCGCGGTGGAACTGGTCCAACGCTGCCTGGACGGTGGTGTGCAGGTCATGCATCCCTTCGAGGTACTGCAGATGCGTGTGGAGGGTGCCCGCGGTGTCGAGGCCCGCCACAGCGCGTCGGCGTGCCGGCGTGATCAGGTACTGGTCGGTGTCGGCGATGTACTGCTCGATCCGTTCGCAGGCCAGATGGAAGCCGCGGGTGAGGAGGTGATGAGCGATGCGGTCCACGACGGCGTCAGCCAGCCGCCCGATCGTCGCCCGGTTGAGCGGCAAAGCCTCCCGAGTGGCGACGCAGTCGGCCGCGTCGAAGGCAGTGCGGCGCAGCTCCGCGGCCTCGGCGACCGACAGGGTCGACAGGAGCAGGGGTCCAGGGCTCACGACCTACCAACCTGCCTGCTCGGCGCGGCCGCAGGTGGAGCGGTACCGGATCGGTGCGCGCGCGTCGCAGGCGGCTGAGTTGATCACCGGGCGCGATGGTGCGAGCCGGCTCGCGCTAAGTGGTGTGTTGTGCATGGCGGTTTCCGTTTCCTAGTCAGGTGGCACGTTTGCGCCGCTCGAAGGCAGGGGGACCGACCAGGGTGACGGCGGTCCAGCCGTCATCCACGATCAATCAACATACACGGTCGCACTGTGGCCGTATATATTGCGCGGACAATGCGCCCGCACGGTCCTTGGGTTGGCCGGTCAGGCGGAGGCGAGGGCGAAATCGGCGTCGGAGCGCTCGCCGGCCTCTTCCTCGGGGGCGTCGCTGTCGCTGCCGGAGTCGTCGGCGACGGCGTCGCCGGTCGACGCCATGTCCGGCTCACCCTCGCCGACGCTGGCGACCTCGGCGAGGGCGGCAGGGTCGATGTCGATGGTGACGGCCGCGGCGATCGCGGCGGCCTTGCGCAGCGCCGTCACCGCCTTGCCCGCGGCGGCCTGCAGGTGACCGACGCGCTCCTGGTAGGCGACGATCCCGCCGTCGGCGCCGACGAGCACCTGGGCGAGTTCCGCCGGGTCGGTGCCCGCGAGTTCGGTCAGGATCTCGCCTGCGGCGGCAAGCCGCTCGATCTTCGTGACGACCCTGCGGCGGGCGGCAGCGACCTCTTCTCGCTTCTCCTCGGTGTGCTGCGACTCGTCAAGTGAGAAGAAGCTGCCCTGCGCCTCGACGTGCTTGCAGGCTTTGGCGAACTCCTCGGCGTCTCGGGGGCTCTTGAAGTCGCCGCGGGCCCACTTGACCAGGAAGCGCTGCTGCGCATCGGCCGGCAGCCGGCACACGTGCCAGGCCGCATTGATGGGCAGGTGCCCCTTCTCAACCAGGTCCTTGGCGTCCGGGTTCAGGTTCAGCAGGTCGATGCGCCACTGCACGTACGGCTCGGTCTTGCCGTACGCCGTGGCGATCCGGGAGATCTCCCACCCGCGACGGTGCAGCACGTCGTAGGCCGCCGCCTCCTCCATCGGCGACATGTCCAGCCGGTTGACGTTCTCCGCGATCTGCAGCTCGAATGCGCGGTCATCGTCGACGTCGAACACCTGGGCGTTCAGCGTTGCCAAGCCGCCCCGTTGCGCAGCACGCCATCGGCGCTCTCCGACGACGATCATGTAGCGCCGGGTCGACTTGTCATAGCGCACAACGATCGCCTGGAGCTGCCCGTTGGCTTTGAGCGACGCGGCCAGCTCGTCGAGCTCCTTTTGTTTGAATTCCTTGCGCGGCTGGTCCGGGTCGGGGTCGATGCGTGCGACCTCGATCGTCTTGAACGTCGGCCTGGTAGGCATTGCTCGTCTCCTCACAACGATGAACAGCAAATAGCTGTATATATTCATTGTAGTAACCGACGATCTTGACGTCAATAAAGTATGTACACCTGACGCGCTAACCCCGCAGCTCAAAAACCATGTGGACGGCGCCCACTGCGTCGGTCAGAGGCGGCAAGGAGTTTCGCAGCCCGCTCAATCGCCTCATCCTCCATGTCGGTGTCCGGCAGATGGCCGGACGTTCGCGCCTGCTCGATCAACTCCGCTAGCCGCAAGATGCGTTCGGCCCGTTTCCGGCTCACGCAGCAGCGCCCCCCGCTCCGTCAATGTCCGCAAAGAGGGCCGGGGCCCCACGGTGGCCCCCCAGATTTCCCTCGTCGGCACCCCCGTGTCCGAATCTTCTTACATGGAGGCCGGGCCCGTAAGATCCATCCTCCGTCGGTGCATGTTAGCCAGGTTTCTTCGCTCCGTGTCAACTTTGCCGTACGGAACGTGCCCGAACGCTCGACCATGTCGGTCCACAGTGTAAGATTGACACTCCACGTCGGAGGAGGTTGGGAATGGCTGCCGAAGCCGAGCCACCGCCGCGGACGCTTGCTGACAAGCTCCGCCACCTGGTCGCCACCGTTCATCCTCCGAACCGGGGGCCGTTCTCATACCGGGAGATCGCTGAGGAGATCCGGACGCGACAGCAGCCCGGTGAGCGAGCCATCTCGCACACTCAGATCGCCGACCTCTGTGCGGGGCGCAGCTCCAACCCGCAGCAGAGGACGTTGGTGCTGCTGGCAGGGTTCTTCAAGGTCCCGGTCGCGTACTTCTTCGATGAGACCGTCGAGCAGCAACAGAACCAGCAGATGGAAATGATCGCGGCCTTGCGCGATACCCAGGCGCAACAGCTGGCGCTGCGCCTGAACGGCTTGTCGCCCAAGAGCATCAACTTGGTGGCCGACTTGATCAGTCGAGTCCGCGAGTGGGAGGGGCTTGACGACGGACCGCGGTGATCGGTCGGCCGACGGTGACGGGGGCTGCTCGGCCCGGATCCACTGTGGGCGAAATCAGGTAGCCCTTAGAGGGCATCTGATCCTCGATCGGGTTGATTCGTGTTTGCGGGCAGTTGGTGGCCGTGCTGGCTCGTTGGCAGGGCATGGGGATGGAGCGACGTCCATATCGATCGGACCTGTCGGATGCGCGGTGGGCGGTGATCGAACCGGTCCTGACGCAGTGGCGGGCCTCTCGGCCAGGACTCGGGATCAACCCGCCGGTACACGATCTGCGGGAGATCGTGAACGCGATCCTCTACGTCACACGCACCGGGATCGCCTGGGAGTACCTGCCGCACGATTTTCCGCCGGCCAAGACGGTGTACGACTACTACGCCAAGTGGGAGAAGGACGGCACGACGCAACGGATCCATGATCTGCTGCGTCGCAGACTCCGGCAGGCGCATGGCCGTGACGGCTCACCGAGCGCGGCGGTCATCGACGCGCAAAGCGTCAAAACCTCCTGCAACGTAAGGGAATCCGAGCAAGGCATCGACGCGGCAAAGAAGATCAAGGGCCGTAAGCGGCACATCGTCACCGATACCCTCGGGCTCCTGCTGGCCGTGGTGGTCACCGCGGCGTCCGTGTCGGACACCGCCGCCGGTCGGGGCCTTCTCGACGAGGTGGCCGCCTCGCATCCCACGGTGCGCAAGGTCTGGGTCGATGGCGGCTACCAGACCACCGTGTGGCGGCGCGGCGCCCGACATGGCATCGACGTCGAGAGGGTCACCCGCCGTCCGGCGGAGAAAGGCTTCCGCGCGTTGCCGCGCCGGTGGGTGGTCGAGCGCACCTTCGGCTGGCTGATGCAACACCGCCGGCTTGCCCGCGACTACGAGTCCCTGCCCCAACGATCACGCACCATGATCCTCTGGGCCATGGCTAACACAATGTCCCGCCGATTGGCAGGAGAATCCACCCAAACCTGGCGCGACTAAACACCGCCAATCCGGGTCAGACCCGGCTGCCCGGGATCAGATGCCCTCTTACTGGACGTTTTGTTGGCATTGATGGTGCTAAAGAACGGTTAACAGCAGGCGATGGCAGTACCCGCCTGGCCGATCTAACCGAATAACGCAGTATCAGGTGCTTCAGATCTGTGAGGGTCCGCGGCTTTTCGTCCCTCGATCATGTTTCATTGACTTCCACCTCGGAATCGGCGGACATGGTGTCCTCACCGCACGACTCCACCACCGTAATCCACTGCTATGACCGAACGTCGCGCATACCCGTCCGACCTGTCCGACGCCCGCTGGGCCTTGATCGCGCCCCGGCTGACCGCGTGGCGTCAGGCCCGCACCGACGCCCGCACCGCGATCGGCATCAAAGGCCGCACCCCCAGCCACGACCTGCGGGAGATTTTCAACGCCATCCTCTACGTCAACCGCACCGGCATTGCCTGGCGTTACCTCCCGCACGACTTCCCTCCACACGCGACGGTCTACGGCTACTTCGCCCTATGGAGTAAGGAAGGG
Source organism: Couchioplanes caeruleus (assembly GCF_003751945.1). NCBI lineage: Bacteria > Bacillati > Actinomycetota > Actinomycetes > Micromonosporales > Micromonosporaceae > Couchioplanes > Couchioplanes caeruleus. Next base: position 7,002,170 of record NZ_RJKL01000001.1, read on the forward strand.
ATCTTCACCGCCCTCAACTACAACCTCACCGGACTCGTCCGTGACCACCACGGCCGATCCGCCGAACCCACCGCATCGATCATGGACACCCAGAGCGTCAAGACCTCCACCAACGTGCCGCTCAAGACCCAGGGCATCGACGCCGGCAAAAAGATCGCCGGCCGTAAACGCGGCATCATCACCGACACCCTCGGCCTGCTGCTCGCCGTGATCGTCACCGCCGCCAGCGTCAGCGACAACGTGATCGGCAACGATCTGCTCGACCAGGCCACCGCCACCCACTCCGCCCTGACCAAGACCTGGGTCGATGCCGGCTTCAAAGTCAAAACCGTCGAACACGGCGCCAGTCTCGACATCGACGTCGAGATCGTCAACAAAGAACCGCAGGTCAAAGGCTTCAACGTGGTCAAACGACGCTGGGTCGTCGAGCGCACCATTGGCTGGCTCATGCACCACCGCCGCCTGGTGCGCGACTACGAAACCCGGCCCAGCAACTCCGAAGCCATGATCACCCTTGCCATGATCGACAACCTCGCTCGCCGAATCACCGGCGAAACCACCCCAACCTGGCGAGACCCTCAAATTACATAACACCACAAAATACGTTAATCAGACGTCCTCTTAGAGGCGGCAGTGCGGAGGATCCGCCGGGCACGGGGGGAGGGGACTTGATGCGGCGAGGGATGCGACAGCGGTGCCGGAACATTGTGCGCGATCTTGAGATTCCGTCGCCATTTGATGTACAGGAGTTCTGCCGTCGCCTCGGCGACAAGCGCGGCCGGCCGATCCGACTCCTGCCGATGGATCTGCCACCCGACTGTCCCTGCGGGCTGTGGCTGTCCACGGAGCAAGCGGACTTCGTGTTCTTCCAGCAAGAGACCAGCGGACCGCACCAGCTGCAGATCATCCTGCACGAGCTCGGTCACCTGCTCTGCGAGCACCGGATCGGTTCCGTGCTCAGCGATGACCTTTCTCAACTGCTTGTCCCGGATCTGGACCCGGCCTTGATCAAAACCATGCTTGGTCGAGGCCACTACTCGCAGGAGGCCGAGCAGGAGGCCGAAACCATCGCCACACTGATCCTCGGCGAGGTCAGCCGCTTCTCGCCGGAGCGAACGTTCGAGGTGCCTGCTGAGGTGGCTGACGTCGTCCGCCGCATCAGCCGCTCATACCCCTGAGACGGAACCCGGAGCAGATGAACCGCACGATCAACGACGTCCTCTATCCCATCGACGCCACGCTTGCTGGTGCGGCCTTTCTGTTCAAGCTCGTCAGCTTGCGGAAGAACCGTGACGCCGCCTCGGTGGCCCTGTGCATCGGGTTCGGGTTCCTCACGATCGTGTTTACGATCTCGACACCTGTGGTGTGGTCGGCCTTCGACCGCGCTCTCGGCGTGCCCAACCTGGCAGCTCTGGTGACCCAAGGCCTCGTGATTGCCAACACGGCAGCCCTGCAAGCCATGATGCTGTTCTGGCTCTACCCTCGGACCGAGGCGTGGCGCAAGATCCGATTCAGGGCGACCCTTCTCGCTCTGGTGCTGCTCGTGATGACCGCCCTATTCCTCATGACGCCAACTGCTGGCGAGCGCAGCCGGGACTTCGTCGCCACCCACGCCCGCATCCCCACCTACTCGGTGTACCTGCTGGTGTACATGGCCGCCTACACGATCACCCGCCTGGACATTCTGCGCATGACCTGGCGCTACGCACCTGTCGCCGGCGCGCCTTGGCTGCGACGAGGTCTGCGCATCTTCGGCGGTGGCGCGATCTTCGGGTTGATCTATTGCGCGGCGCGCATCACCGACATCGTCGGCGCCGTCGCGGGGTGGGACCCGAACCGGTGGGAGAACATGGCGCGTCTCGGCGCCGGCATCGGCGCGATCTGCACGATGGTCGGTCTCACCATGCCTAGCTGGGGACCACACCTGTCACGGGTAGCGGAGTGGTTCGGTCGCCAGCGCGCCTACCAACAGTTGTACCCGCTGTGGTCGGCGCTGCACGGCGCCGTTCCGGGCATCGCCCTGGACCCGCCGCCGCGGATCTCGTGGCTCGGGCGCTATGCGGTACGCGATGTGAAGTTCAAGCTCACCCGACGCGTGGTCGAGATCCTCGATGGCCGCCTGGCGCTGCGAGAGCACTTCGATGCGCAGGTCGAGCAGTCTGCCCGGCAGACAGCCGCTGACCGGGGTTTCGACGCGGCGGAGCTATCGGCAGTCGTAGAGGCCGCTGTGCTTGCCGGCGCGGTACGCGCCAAACAGCGAGATCAACTTCCTCTGGAACCAGCCCAGCTCACCGTCAACGCCGACGGCGACCGGACCGACATGTCCCGGGAAGTGAGGCGGTTGGTGAAGGTGTCGCAGGCCTTCGCCCGCTCACCCGTCGTCCGCGCCGCCGTGGCCGCAGACAGCCCGCAGCCGGCTCCCCAGGACGCCTGAGAAAGGCACCACATGACTACCGTGCTGCACGAACAGGACCCCTTCTTGCTGGTCAACGATCCCGGATTCATGGCCGATCCGCACCCGGCGTACGCCGCGCTCAGGACCGCCGCGCCGGTGCGTCGGGCCACCACACCGGACGGCTCGCCGGTGTGGCTGGTGACGCGCTACGCCGACGTGCGGCTATTGCTCAACGACCCCCGGCTATCACTGAGCAAGCGCAACTCGGCAGGCAAGGGCTACGGCGGATTTGCGCTGCCACCATCTCTGGACGCAAACCTGCTCAACATCGACCCTCCCGACCACACCCGGCTGCGCCGGCTGGTGACGCGGGAGTTCACGGCTCGCCGGGTGGAACAGCTGCGACCCTTCGTCCGCCGAGTTACCAACGAGATGCTCGACCAGGTCGCCTGTCAAAGCCGCGCAGATCTCATGGCAGCGTTGGCGATGCGGTTGCCCTTGACCGTCATCAGCGAGCTGCTCGGGGTACCGCCCGAGGACGGACAGCAGTTCCGTAGCTGGACCACCAACCTGCTCGCGCCGCAGCCTGGCCAGCCCCCAGAACAAGCCAAGGAGGCGGTCGCCGGCCTGCACCGACTTCTGATCAATCTTGTTGTGCAGAAGCGGGCCAAGCCCGGAGGCGATCTGATCTCCGCCCTAGTCAGCGTGCGGGAGGAAGACGAGGAACGCCTCAGCGAGGACGAACTGACGTCCCTCGCCTTTCTGATCCTCTGGGCCGGGTACGAGACGACAGTTCACCTGATCGGCAACGGCATCCTGGCGCTGCTCACCCACCCAGAGCAGCTGGCCCGCCTGCAGGCCCAGCCGGGCCTGTACCCCTCGGCGGTAGAGGAGATGCTGCGCTTCGCCAATCCGAACCCCTTCTCCATCCGCCGGTTCCCCCTCGAGGACGTTCGCATCGGCGAGCACACCATCCCGGCCGGTGACACCGTGTTGCTGTGCCTGGCCGCCGCGCATCGGGACCCGAGCCGGTTTCGTGACCCCGACCGGTTCGACGTGGCGCGTGAAGACAACGCGCATCTGGCATTCGGCCATGGCATCCATCACTGCCTCGGTAGCGCTCTGGCTCGATTGGAGACCGAGGTCGCAGTGAGCACGCTGTTCGAGCGGTTTCCCGGCTTGGCGCTCGCACGTCCCGTCGATCATCTGAGCTGGCGCCCGTCATTCCGCAGCCGTGGGTTACAGCAACTGCCCGTAACGCTGTGAGATCTCGAAGCGTCGTGACGGTCCTCCTCCGGTCCGGACGCCAGTGCCCCGGGCGAAGGCCACGGTGGGACGGCCCCTGCTGTGCGGCCGTGACCGCATGCGACGTGCCAGCGGACAAAGTCGCGCCTACGACGCTGCGATGCCGCGCAGCAGGAGCCCCTTGGAGGGCGGCGTGGCCACTCACTTCCAGACGAACTCCAGACGATCCGAGTCCAAAGCGACATTCCCTCGCCGCGGGGCGGGCTTCACCTTGACATGGTCCAGCACGAGCGACACCAATTCGCGCCGGTCCTCGATGGATGCGTCTACCCACCACTCCGCCAGTGCCTCGGGTTCGGGAAGCCTCAGGAGCCGGTCCGCCTGTTTGGCCCGCTCGAGCAGCGCCTTACGGTCGGCCTTGGTCTGTTTCTCGATCGCTCGCAGTGTCGTCATGCTCAACTCCCGGCGGGCGTACTGCTCTCCCGCTTCCCGGAGGCGATCGTCGAGATCACTCAGGGCCTGATCGATACTGAAGCCTTCGCTGCCTACAGCGCCGATCGCACGTTTGAGGCGTTCCAGCACCGGAGGTGACGCCAGACGCGCGAGCGCTCGGGACGCGACGAGTTCTTCCAGAGCCGGGGCCGCAATGCGGATGCGGCCACATCCATAGGAGGGACTGCCGGTGCGGCACACATACCCGCGTGTGGCCGTCGTAGACGGCTGCGTGTACAGCGGCTTGCCGCACGGATGCGTGCCATGGTCGTCGGGTAGCGGGAAGTCACAGGTCAACAGTCCACCGGACAGCAGGTACTTGGGGCTGTTCGATACCGGCTGCTCGCGGCTGGGATCGGCGAACAGCTTCATCAGCTTCCGGTGTTCCGCCCGTGTGATGATCGCCGGCCAGTCAGCCTTGACCAGCTTTCCGTTGCGCTCCTTCAACCCGGCGAGGCGCGGGTAGCCCACCAGCCGGGTCATCGAATGATGCGACCACAAAGCGCCGGTGACTGTCGGTACACCCCGAGCGCGCAGGTCCGCCACGATCGATGTCATCTTTTCGTCGGCAAGAAGCCGTCGCACGACGTCACGGATGACGTCTGCCTCCGACTCGATGACGACCATGCCCGTCTGGTCATAGCCGTAACACCGCAACCCATACCCCCAGGATTCCCAGCTACGTCTCTCTGGACGTAGCCGCTTCCCTTGCCACTGTTGTGCTGTAGCCGGATACAAACGTCGCCGGACGAACGGGCGCCTCAGCCAGCTTCGCCGCCGCTGATCACTGATCCCGGCCCACCGTACGATGACTGCCACGATCGGAATGCCGCGGTTGCGTGTGGCTGCTGTCCTCGTGGCGCATTCATGCAGACCGCCACGGTCGCAAAATTGACCCTTCTTCGACCAAGTTATCTGTACGGTAGCAATGCCTCGGTGCCACCGCTAGTTACACCCTTGAGTGTAGGACGCGCGCAGTGCCGACGGCGAGACACTACACCGACTCCACCGTGTGACTACGCGTGATGTGGATGGTGAGCATTCCCGACTCTGGCGCGGTGGTCACCATGACGACCACGGCGGTCGTGCCGCATCGAGCCCATCGTCGATTTCTCCAGCTTGGGAAGTCGCGAGCGGGTCGGCGCTTCGGACGTCGGGTTCGGCGGCGCCTTGACCCACAAGGGCCGGGCGATCCAACGATCGCCCGGCCCTTGGTCCGCACCCGCCACGCAGGTGTTACCGGGCGTCATGGAGCTACCCCCCGGCAGTCGCCAGTTTCGCCCGGAGTGCTCGCTCACCCTCGTGAGCTATACACGGTCACACATTAGCACCGCGGCCGTGTTGATCGTCGACGCAGGTGGGCGTTAGCGCGCGTATGTGTCCAGGGGTTGAATGCCGCGCACCGGCGTAGGGCCTCATTGATAGACGCGGTCGTCGCTGGCGGGGGCAATGATCGCGTCGGCGTCCTCGACCGGCATGATGATCAGCCGCTCCTGGCGGCAGGCGTCGAGAACGGCGTCGGCCGCATGGGGCGGACAGGACCGCAGATCGCGGCAGTCCGGGCAGTCCGGGCAGTCGGCCGCGGTGATCGCCGCCGTCAACCAGTCTCGTACCGGCTGCGGACGGTTCTCGGCGGGTTCCGGCCCGTCGCCGAGCTGGCGCAGGGGGATGGTCACGGGGTGCTCCTTGCAGGGTTGTGCAGGTGGCGGCGCGCGGCCTGAGCTGGGCGCCGCCTCGGGCAGCTGGGATCCGGCTCGTCGCGCCAGGTCGTGGTCCAGGTCTGCAACCACAGGGCCTGGCGGCTCCACCTGCCGCTGAACGGGATCGGCGCGTCGCAGAACGCCGTCCTCTCCAGGCGAAAGTCGTGATGAAGGGCGAGCGTGTTCAGCGGGATCGCGGCGAGGTTGGGGTCGTCAAGGACCTCGGCGACTGCGTGCTCGGTGTCGGCGGCGAAGATCTCGGCGGCCTCCCGCACGAGCCGTCCGGCGATCTCGCGGGCCCGCCCGGCTCGCGGGTCGCCGCGGTCTGCGGTCGCGGCCCAGGCACGCAGGCGTGCCGCGACGCGGTGCAGCACGATGGACGCCGTCCGGGCCGCTTCCGTGGCGGTGTCGAACTGCCCGATGACACCATCGGCGACGATCCCGCCGTCGGTGATCGCCAGGTGCCAGATTTCGGCGCTCATGTGAAACACGCCCCGTTTTCGCCGCTGCCCTCGTCGTGGAAGTCCAGGCCGGGCAGCAGCCATCGGTCAAGGTGCGCCACGGTGAGGCGGTGCTCGGCGCGGGCACGGCGTACGTCGGCCACGGCCGAGCGGCCGCGTTCCGCGACCGGCTGGTGCCCCATCACTGCGCCGTGCCTTGCAGCAGCTCGGGCAGCGACAGCCGGCCCTCGCGGTGGCTCGCGGCGACGGTGTCACGGCCGTGGTCCTTGAACGTCATCGTCGTCGACATCGGCGCCGCGGCTGGGCGCACCTCGATGAAGTCCAGGACACGGCCGGTCGCCGAGTCCACGACGGTGCCGTCCGGCTCCACGCTCAGCCGGGCCAGCAGCGTCTTGCGCCACGCCGGGCGCACGACCTTCTTCGCCGGGATCTGCTCGATCTCGCCGGGGTGCTCGCGGGCGCAGTAGTCCAGCAGGGCCTGCTCGTCGACGCGCAGACCCGCTGATGCCTCCGGGACGGTGATCTGCGCGATCGGCGCGATCGCGCCCGGTAGCCGTACTTCGACGGTGCGGACACCGACAGTGCTGTGCAGGTGCAGCAGCGCGGTGTCCGCCTGCGCGCGGGCCGCGTCGTACGCCTTCTTCACCTCGTCGAGCAGCGCCTTGAGCACGGCGGCGCGCATCGCCGCGCCGGGCAGCGCCGCCACCGTGGCGGGATCCGCGGTCACTGGGCTACCTCCGCCGCACGAGCCTTTGCGCGGGAGCCGGCCGGGCGGCGCCCGGCGGCCGCGGTGTCCTGCGCTTCCTGCTGCGACTTGGCGCCGGACGCAGGCTCGGCCGGAGTCTGCGCGGATGATGGTGGGCTGTCCGTCTGCTCGGCCGGCATGGTGGCCGGGCCGTTGCGGGCGGCGCTGATCTCCTGCCCGCGGGCGGCGAACTTATCCCGCAAGGCGAACGACTGCCCGGCGCGTTGCGCCTGCTGCCACCACACGGCCAAGTCCTCGCGGCTGGTGCAGTCCGCGAGCACCCGGTCCCAGTCGATGGCCCGCGGCGGTTCGCCGTAGGCCAGCCAGTCGAGCATCTGCTCACCGAGCTCCTGGCCCGGCTTGTGGATCACCTGCCCGTCCAGCGCGGTGCAGCGCGTCTTACTGATCCGCAGGTAGTGCTCGCTGTCGAGATCGCCGAAGACGTCGAACTCAAACTCGAGGCCCTCGCGCTGGTCCGGTTGCATGCCGAGCTTCGCGACGCGCTTGCGGCCGTCGTTACCTTCCTCGATCTCGTAGCGCTGCTTGGAGCGCAGGCACACCACGACGTGGCCGGGGAACGCCATCAGCGCCTCGATGTAGGCGCGTTCGATCGGGCGTACGTCGCGCCAGCCGTCCATCGACCGGCCGCCGTTGTTGCGGGTGAACAGGTCGACGAGCTCCAGGACTCCGCCGGCGCCGAACCAGTAGTGCGACAGCGAGTCGACCTGCAGGCCGATGAACCCGGCGCGGGCGGCTTCCTCGATCGTGGTCACGAGCTCGCGCGGGTCGTACCGCACCGGTGAGGTCTTCTGGAAGCCGTATCCGCCGGCCTGCTCGGGCGTCATGTCGCCGACGCTCGGCTGGCTAGGGTCGACGGCGTATTTGTCGGCGGAGTCGCGCTCGGTGTCGATGAACGCGATCCTTTCGGCGCCGTCGGCGACGGTGCGGGCGTCGGTCAGCGCGTAGAGCAGCTTCAGGCCGGTCAGCGTCTTGCCGGCCCCGCTCGGGCCGGCGAGCGCGATGCGCGCCTTGGCCTGCTTGCGGGTGGCGGGGGTGAACAGAGCCATCGGTCTCATCACCTTCCTATTCAAGTGGGTCACGGTCGAGGACAGTGGCCGTATTGATTTTGGGCATGGAAAAGCCAAAGTGGTCGTGGCAGGCAGTGCCGCCTACGACCGCCGGCAGGGCGCACCCCGGGTCGCGTCCGCACAGGATCGGCTCGCCGTACAGGGTGCAGCCGGTGTCGGTGAGGTGTTGCCAGTCGTCGCCGGCGGGGACGAGCACGCCGCCGCAAGTGGCGCACTGGGCTTCGTGCGGTCCGGTCGCCGCGATGTTCATCGCCTGGGTCCTTTCGGGTCGGCGGGGCGGCCGATGCCGTGCATGCGTTCGGAAACCGCGCACCCCTTCGCGGCGCAGTAGCCGTTCGGCCCTTCGATGTACGGGTGGTCGGTGTCAGCCCTGCTCCGCGCGCGCCCAACAAGGTCAACAGATGAGCTGGTCTGGTTGAGTCCGGCTGGCGGACCAACTCGGTCCGGGTGCCGGACTAGCTCTGGTCCGGCTGGCGGACCAACCGGCCTCTGATCTGGTCCGGGTGCCGGACTACCAAAGCGGGGTGATTCTGGCGCTGGTCCGCTGGGCGGACTAACTACGCCGTCAGCGGCTGGTCCGCCGGCCGGACTAACCGAAGGGGGCATATCCGACACTGGTCCGTCTGGCGGCTCAGCGGGCAGGGTGAGGGAGTCCAGCGCGGCGGCGGGTACGGCGAGGCGGTATACGGTCCGCTTCTTGCGGACGCGGGCGTCGGCGACGGTCGGCCGGTCACGGATCACCCAGCCGACGCCCTCTAGGGTGTTCAGCCACTCGGCCACCGTCGACCGGGCGTACCCGGTGGCGTCCTTGAGCTCGGTCAGGCTCGGCGTGAACCGCTCAGGAATCGTCGCAGTCTTGACGTCGACATACGTCAGCAGCGTCAGGATGATGTGGCGCCCCGGTGGTTCCAGGCGCGAGGCCCGGACTGCCTTCTCGACGGTCCATCGGTCGACCATCCACGCGACCCCCATCCCCTGTGGGTCGCAAAGTGAAAGCACGCCGGGGCGACGTACGATGCGAGGGCGACCCGGTCTGCACATCGGGTACGTCCACCGCAGCCCCGCTGGATCCGACCCCAGTGGGGCTGCGACGTACCTGGGCACCCTACACCGGGTATATACGGCCGCAGTGCGGCCGTGGGAACCTATTCTCCTTCCGGGGTGCCGTCTGTCGACTTCTCGGGCTCGCCGGACGGTGCGCAGATGCCCCAGGGATCCCAGACGATCTCCCGGTTCGTCTGCTCGGCGAAGTTGTAGATGGTGACCAGCTTCCACACCGGATTGTTGGAGATGGGCGAGGTTGCCACCGGCAGCACGCCGCGCGCGCGGAGCTGGTAGGCGGTGTTCGCGGCGTAGCCGAACATCCGGTTGATCTCCTTGAGGCCCACGACCGATGGAATCTCGGAGGGGCCGTCGGTGATCAGGTCCTCGGCGACGCGGGCGACGGCCGCGCGTAGCTGCGCCTTGGTGACCTTCATTGACTGATGCCTCCCATGCTCGGCAGTCGTACATAGTCAATGTACGACCCGCGGGCACGGCGACGGTCATCAGGCTTCGGTCCGATCGATGTGGCCACCGACAGCGATCGGTGCGAGGTGGCGTCCGCCGTAGAGCCAGCGGCGCCAGAAGGCGCGCCACGGTTTGGCCGAAGTACTCACGCCAAGGTCCTTTCAGAAGAGCGCGGTGTATAGATTTATTGTATTCCGTGAGCTTCGTTGCCGTCAATGTTTTATATACAAGTGCTGGCGTCGTCGACGACAGTCGTTGCGTTACTGCATGTCAGTAGCATGCGGGAATGCGGCAGCTTCACCACAGGCGGTGATCATCAGATAGCGCGGTCGCCCGGCTGCGGCGACGTGGGTCACGGACCCGGACGCCGCCTGCAGGGTCAGCTGAACGGTGACGCTCAGGTCGGTGCCGGCACTGCGCCGGATGTAGCGGATGCCGTCGATGTTCACCACGGATCCGCCCTCCGCGCGGTACCGGTAGAACTCCGCCAGCGCCTGCTCCGGGCGCCCGTCGGCCGCTGCCCGCGCCAGGCGGAGGTCGGCAAGGATGCCCGGTGCCGAGGAAAGGACCCCGCCGCCCAGCTCGACGCGGTACGCGGTCCTGGCCCGCAGCACCATGGCGGCGGACAGCACAACAAGGGGCGTGTTGGCGGTGGGCGGTGAACTGCTGTCGGACCACGCCAGTCCCGCAGGCCCGCCGCCGGGCGCAGGCGGGCCGGCCCAGCCGACGATATGGTGCCCGGCCGGTGGGGTGATCAGCACCATCACCCGAGCAGCGACGGCGACCGGGCCGATCATCGAGGCGACCCGGATCGGCTCCGGATCGCCGTCGATACGCACCCGCGTGGCGCCGCCGAGCGACACGTCGGTCACGGTCGCAGGTCGCAGTCGCCAGATCAGTCCGGCGCGGCGGGCCCGGTCGAGGACCGCCTCGGCGATTGCCTTGAACGGCACCTGACCGCCCGATGTGCCGTTCATAGGTCGCCGTCGCTGGGGTAGGCGCGGCGCAGCGTGTGCCGCATCTCTCCGCCGGCGGTCAAGGGCATCTCCCAGCCGGTCTCCAACCACAGCTGGCCGTCGAAGCGGACCACGTCATAGCCGTCATGGCGCGGGTCCGGTGGGGTGCTCAACTCGACCACCTCGTACACGGCTTGCTGGATGCCGAGGGTGCGCGCGTACACGGTGGCGTGCCGCTGTGACGGCAGCTGTGCTTCGACGACGGTGGGGATGATGAAGCCGCGCTGGTTGATGGAATGCGGCGCCGACGACGGCACGTCGTAGGTGCCGATCACCGGGGCGGCGTCGGAGGTGGGGTCGTTGGACACCACCACGAACCGGTTCGGTGCGCTCAGCATCTGCGGGCTGCGGGTGATCGAGCCGCGCAGTACCCGACGCGGATGGTCCAGGTCGATGGTGGGGGCCTGGGCGGCGGGCTCGGATGCGCGCGGCATCCGTAGTTGGCCGGTGTGGTTGAACCATGGTTTGACGTAGCCGCCGACGGTGGCCAGATCGAGTAGGGCGGCCGCGCGGGAGGTGCCCGCTGACCACGAATTGGTGCTGTTCTGTTCGGTGGCGTCCAGGACGAGCTCGCCGATCGGCAGACCGTCGAGCAGGCGGCGTACGGCGGTGTCGACCAGCGCCCCGCCGGCGTCGAAGCCAGCCTCGAGTTGCTGGTCGACGATGAACATTGGGTCGTACAACGTCAGCGCCGTCGTGGTGCCGCCGGTGGTGTGCACACTGACGGCATCGGCGATCAGGTACCGGCCCAGCGGGTACATCAGAGGCGGGGTGGCGCCGAGCACCATCGCGATGTCGATGCGGTCGGTCAGCGGCCGGATCAGGGCACTGTCGCCGGCGCCGAGGGTGAGTCCGGTGACGCGGCGGCTGATCGTCGCCGTCGTGTCGTGGCTCAAGCTCGGCGTCGACGAGCGCAGCGGGGTGAGCCGGCCGCGGCGCACGCCGAGCCGGTCGACGAGCTCCAATCGGAACGTGACCGGGCGCTGCCCGACATGCTCGTCGAGGGCGAGCAGGTCAGGCGGTGGCGCAGATGCCGCGGCCATGGATCTCCCATCGGTTGCCTTGCGCGTCGACGAACTCGGTGGTGCCTTGCGGTTGGGTCTCGAAGTCGGGGCTGGCCAGCAGCCGGCCGTTGATGCCGTCACGCCACTGCATGCGGCTGAGGGTGACGCCCTCGCTGGCGGTGATCAGGAATTCACCCGGGTCGGTGGACGCCTGGACTGCCGGTCCGGTCTGGGAGCCGGCCGCCGCCCAAGTCGTGCCGTACAGGGAGGTGAAGAAGCTGATCCGTGACTGGCCGCCGCCGATGTTCTGCTCGTAGACGCAGCGAACCCACCGCCGCTGTCGGGGATTGAGTTGCATCGCCTCCCCGCTCGCGCACGCCTCCGTAGAGAGGCGCTCGCTCAGGTAGGCGCACATGCCCAGGGAGTTCACATCAACCTCCACATGCGAGGTGATCGCGCGCCCGTGCAGCGCGAGCTGTTCGATCGACAGACGCCACACGTCTTCGGTGGTGGGCCGCACCAACATCCGCATGTCGAGGTCGCCCAGCGGGGAGCGCACCTCGAAGGAGTCGACGCGGACTGCCGTGGCCCAGTTAGTGTTCCCCGGCAGGACCACGGTCCGCACGCCGGTGCGCCCGGCGGCGGTGACGGTGTCGTCGACGGCGCGCGCCGCGTTCATCGGCGGTGCGGCATCGGTGAACGCTTGCGCGATCAGCACCTGTCCTCGGACTTGAAACCGCAACGTGATCCACTGCGACGGCGAGTAGCGCAGCGGCGTGTTGTCGGTGGTGGTCTGGACCTGCTCGGCGACCAGCACGGTCCGCACGCCGGCGTTGATCCGCTCCAGCGATACGCCAATCTGCCCGTCGGTGCGAAACGCCATCATCGCCCGGTAGTAGTCGCCGCCGCTGGTGTCGCGGGCGATCAGCCCAGCCTGGATGGCTGCCCCGGTCGGCATCTGGTCGACCTGGAATCGGACCCGGATGTCGACGTCGGCCAGCACGGGAGCGGCGGTGACGAGGCGGGTCGTTGCCGGTTCACGGGCGATCGTGGCCTCGTCGATGAACAGTACGTGCGCCGCTGGAGGGGTCCCGGTCATCACGACGTTGACCGCGGCGCGGGCGGCGCCGGCGATCGTGGTCGCCGCGGTGAACGTCAACCTCGTCCAGGTGTTCGCCGCCACGGTTTCCGGCGGGCCCGTCGACGTGCCCAGGTAGCCGCCGGCCGCGTCGAACCAGTTGATCGACAGGATGACCGGGCGGGCCACGGCGCAGCGCACCCAGGCAGTGGCACGCCAGTCCACGCCGGGTGCCGCCCCGGCAACCGCCTCGGATTGGACGCGGGCTGTCTCGCTGACACCGTCGGGTGTCAGCACCAGCGACGCCGCGCCCTCGTGGGCTTGGACGGTCGAGCGTGCTGCGCTCGCGCCGAATGCGGTCCATCCCGCGGTGTCGGTCTCGAAGGTGGGGTTACGGTTAGTGACCTCGACTACCTGGATGAGTCCAGCGCCATCGGACACCGACAGGGCGGCGGCCGCTCCTTGCAGGAGTTGCCACGGTTGTCCCGGCATCTGCGTGGCGCCCCAGCCGCCGGCGGGCACCTGCCGGTCGAACCCGTCGGCGCCGACCCGCGACGAGAAGGTGTCGGCCGTGGTGGTCGCGGTGGCCTTGGCGATCTGGGTTCCCTCCGGGCGCAGGCCCTCGCAGGGGGCGGGGCCGCCGTCGAGCGGTGCGGGTGTGCTGGTCACCTCGACGACGGTCAGCTGGGCCAGCTGCAGGTGCGAGCGACCGGGGCGGCGGCGCACCGACGCGGACGGGACCAGCACAGTCGACAGCCAGCGGTGGTGCAGTTCGTCGCGCACGCAGACGTACGGCACCGATTCCCACGCTAGGTCCCGCAACTGCCGGAACCCGGCGTCGAGGCTGCCCGCCGGGATCGCGGCCGCGTTGACTAGCACGGTGCGGGCGAACTCGACGCCGCCGCGTTCGACCGGCCGCATCACGACGCGATAGTCACGTCCGTACATCGCCTGCAGGTCGACCTGTCCTGCTTCCGGGAAGGTGAACTCTTCCGGACTGCGCCGATCCCAGCTCATCACGTACGCCAGGTTGGCGGCCGGACGGTGATTGCTGGTCATGATCAGCACCCCGGAGTCGACGTTGCGGCCGGTCACCCCGGGCGCGGCGATCGTGGCCGTGACCGGGGCGGTCCAGGGACCGCCGATGCCGGTGCGGTGTACGGCCCGGATCCGGTAGCGGGTGGTGACCCCGACGCGGGCCTCGTAGTCGTCGATGCTGGTGATGTGCGGTTCGGCGACGCGAGCGATGACCTCCCACGCCTCGCCGTACATGTCGTCTTGCCGCTGCACCTCGTAGTGCGCCCAGCCGCGCACCATCGACGAGTTGATCGGATCCCAGCGCAGCCGGTGGTAGCGGATCCCGGTGGGCACGCGGTCGCCGGGCCAGCAGAAGTCGGCGTCCACAACGGCGAGGTCTTGGACCTGGCTGGTGACGGTCAGGCCGGTGACCGGGTCCATGTCGCGCACGAGGCTGAGGGCGAGGTCGGCAGAGGTGTCCGGCTGGTTGTCGAGGCGGGCGAAGTCGCTTTCGCCGTTGAAGCTCGCGCGGCTGGCCGGCGAGGACACCTGCGCGGCGGGGTTGCTGTCCGCGCCGAGGACCTGCCACGGTGCGGACGCGTCCCCGGCGGAGGAGAACCGAAACCGTAGTGGGCTGTCATCGCCGGTGAGGATGACCGGCGGCTCCAGCCGCACGGTGACCTTCTTCCAGCCGTTGGCGACCTCCGGCAGTTGGTCGAAGTCGGCCACGCTGATCTGCCCGGACGGGCCGACCGCAGCCGACTCGTCGTGCAGGTCTGCCTGTGCCACCGTGAGCGGGTCGACGGTGCCGGGCGTGTGCCGGGCGTAGAACACCGCCCAGACGTAGGTGCCGGGCACCGCGTCGGTCAGCACCTGGCTGTTGGCGGACAGTGCGTATTGCTGATGGCAGGTTCCCACCGCCTGCGCGGTGTAGGCGTGCGAGCCGGTCTCGACCGTGCCGTTGGGGCCCATCAGCACCATCGCGGGCATCAGCGGGCTCGGTTCCCGTGTGGGCGCCGTCCCTTCCCGCAGCGTCTTGCGGAGCACGATGCCTTCATGGTTGGGGTCCGGGCCGACCGTGCCGAGGCGGTTGAGCACGACCGGCACAGGAGAGGTGAGCGACAACGCCCCGGCGAACGCCTGCGTGACGGTCAGCGCGTACTTTGCGCCGCGGGCCAACGACACCGGGAAGCCGAAGTTGTGCAGCTGGCGGATCGGCACGTCGAAGAAGTAGCCGCCGTCGGCCTGCGCGGCTCCACCGGAGATGTCCAGGCCACCCGCCGCGATGCGCGACTCCTCGCAGAAGGTGACCTCGAGGGCGACGTGGTGGATCTGGAACACGGCGCCGCCGGGCACCGTTCCGCTGGTGCTGAGCCGCACGTTGATGTTGGCACCGCCCGCCCCTGCGAGGGCGTCGAGGCCGGTGGTGGGCGTCGGCGCGAACGGCGTCCCGATCGCCTTGAAGGGTAGCCGTGAGGCGATCGACGCCGGGCTGTTTGTCGGCGACCACCACGGGTTCAGTTCGCCGAGCGGTGCCCGGCGCACGCTCACCCCGGCCTGCGGGGACGCCGGCCCGGTCACGGTGTCGTCCATGACCCAGTTCAGATTCGCTGCCGGGCGTTCCAACCCGACGGTCAGCGCGGCCGGCACCGTCTCGAACGGCCCGGTCACCGCGTAGAGGACGGTGACGTCCAGGATCCGCCGGTATTGCAGCGCCGCGACGATGTGCCCGGCGGTGACCGCAAACCAGAACCGCGCGCCAGCGTTCGGCCCGGTCAAGGTCACATGCCCGGCGTCGGACGGGTTGTGTACTGCCGCTTGGTAGGTGCCGGCGCCGCCGCCGAGCGCTGCCCCGGTCACCGCTGCGCCGGACGTGCAGGGGATGACCAGTTTGCGGATCGGGCCGGTCGCCGTGGCTGCGCCGTCGTTGTACAGGTTCACCGACACATGCTTCTGCCGCGGCTGGCCCGGCGGGGGTTGCACCAGGACCCGCACCCGGTCCGGGCCGACCTGCAACTCCTTCCAGTTTGTGGCCGAGCGGAACGTGTAACCGACCTCGGTTGCCGGGTCGAGCATCACCTGGTCTGCGACCAGCGGCGCCCACTGCATCCCCACCACGTGCGGCAGGTCCGGGTTGTAGTTGCCCATCAGAGTGTCCTCACCGTCGTTGCCACGTCGCGGCGCGCCAGCGTCCGCGACACCCCTTCACCGACCGCCTGGCCTACTTGCAGCGCCTCCTGCCGGGTCGGTACCGCCCCCTCGAACGTGATCGAGATGGCGCCACGGCCGAACATCACCGCCCCGCCGCCGCCCTCGCCGGCGCCGAGCAGGTCCATCAGCCCGGACTGCTCGGCCAGCTCGCGGGCCCGCCGTGGCCGGGTCAGCGGGATGACGACCTCCCGGCCGGCCTCACCGAGCACGGCGAGGGTGGCCCGGTTCACGACCGCGCCGTCGGCCAGGTACGGGATCCGCGGCAACGAGCCGGGCAGGTACCGGTCGATGTCGGCGATGCCGGAGTTGATCCGCCCGATCACGTTGTTGAGCCCGGAGCGGACCGCCGCGGTGATCGACGCGGCGATGTCGCCCAGCGACCCGACGCGGCGCAGGCCGCGCATGAACCCGCCGATGAGGTTGGTGCCGGCCGACACGAACCGGCCCGCCAGCCCGGACAGCCGGCCCGGCACCCTCGCGACGTAGGAGACCACCGAGGAGATCCCCGACGACGCCGCGCGGCGGGTGGCGTTGAACGCGTTGTTCAGCAGCGAGCCCAGCACGCCGGGCAGCCGTGACCAGGCCGCACTGATCCGCCCCGGCAGCCCCGTCGCGAACGACACCAGCGAGGCGATGCCGCGGCTCGCCAGCGACGTCGCCGAGCTCCACACGCCGGTGAAGAACCGCGAGATCGACCCGGCCAGCGATTGCAGCGCCGCCATGATCCGTCCCGGCAGGGTCGTCACCGAGTACACCAGCAACCCGATGCCGACACCGACCGCGCGCAGCCCCGAATCGAAGGCAAACTTCAGCGCCCCGACCAGCAGGCCCGGCAGGGCGGCGAGCGCGGCGAGCAGCCGGCCGGGCAGCGACGTCAGGAACTCGCCCAGCCCGGCGAAGAAGCGGGCCACGGCCTGCCACGCGGCGGAGAACGCCCCGCTGATCGCCGCGCCGACTTCCGCCCAGTCGATACCGGCGATCGCCGTCGACAGCCGGCCGATCCAGTCCGCGACACCGGTCAGCGGCGCCAGCAGATCGGCCAAGGCGGAGGCGATCCAGGAGATCAGCGGGGCGACGGCCTTGGACACCATCATCTGCACCAGCACCGCGGCGAGCTTGATCAGCGGGGCGAGGATCTGCGCGGCGAGGATCAGCAGCTCGGCCAAGACCTTCGTCAGCGGCGCGGCCGCCACGACGATCTCGGTGATGGCCGGGACCAGGTCCACGATGGCGGGGATCAGCGGCATCAGCGCTTCGACCAGCGCGGTGACCACCGGCGCGACCGCGTCGAGGGCCGGGGCGAGCGCGGTACCGAGCGCGGCGACGAGCTGACCGATCACCGGGCCGAGCTGCCGGAACAGGTCGGCGAGCAGCCGGGCGATCGGCGCGAGCGCGTCGGTCAGGGTACGGCCGAGCTGCAGTAGCACGGGGCCGAGGGCGGTGACCAGCGGAGCGATCAGCGGACCGAGCGCGGACAGGGCGGTGGCGAGCGGCCCGATCAGCATCGCGATCAGCTGACCGACGACCGGTAACAGCGGGGTCAGCGCGGACACGACCGACGCGATCACCTCACCGATCGGGCCGAGCGCCGGCGCGAGCGCCCGGATCCCTTCGGCGAGCGCGGCGATCAGCTTCGCGGCGACCGGGGCGAGCGCGGCGATCGCCGGGCCGAGCCCGTCGGCGATGGCCTGGACTGCCGGCAGCACGGCGGCGGCGACCTCGGCCAGGGCCGGCAGGATCGAGCGGGCGATGATCCCGAGCAGCGTCGTCAGGATCGGGCCCAGCCCGGCCGCCAGCGTCGAGATGGTGGAGAACAGGCTGGTCAGGGCTTGCTGGCCGGTCGCCGAGTTCAGGAACGCCTTCAGCTGCCCGGTGAGCTGGACGAGGGCTGACAGCAGCGACCCGCCGCCGCCCTCCGCGGCGGCGCGCAACGCGGCGCTAATGATCCCGCCGACGTTGACCGCGACCTGCCCGAGCTGAGTCAGCACCTGCACCGCACCTTGCAACGCCTGTGCGGCGGCGCCGCTGGCGGCCATCTGCGACATCCACGCCCCGAATTGCGCAGCGAGCGGTCCGGCGAGCTGCGCCAGGCGCGACAGGGTCGGCAACGCCACCACGGCCAGGTCGCGGAACCCGGCCAGCAGCGGACCGACCGCGACACCCGCGCCGGCGATCGCGGTGCGGGTCGTGTTCAGCACTGCGGTGAGGGCCGACACCGACGCGGACTGCCGTACGAACTCCAGCGCCCGCCGCGCGATCTGTCCGTACTCGGCGGCGATACCGGCCAGGCCGGTGCGTAGCGGCCCCGAGATCACCCCGGACGTGGCGGTGATCTGCCCGATCAGCGGTCCCGCGAACGCGTCCTGCGCACTGCTGCGTACTGCATCCATGGCGGGCTTCACCCCGCGCAGCTCCCGCGCCAGCTGTTGCGCCCGCGGAGACAGGTTCTCCAGGGACTTCTCGAATGCGGCCGCGTCGCCGGTGGCCGCGGCCGAGAACGCCTCCCCCAGCCCTGAGGTGGCGAGCTTCAACGCGCCGATCGCCGCCGATGCCACCGCGATACCGGCCGGGATCGCTACCGCCGCGCCGCCCAGCTGCGTGATCGCGCCGGCCACTCCGAGCAGATGCGACGACGCCACCGCCGCCACCCCGGTGATCGCACCCAACTTGAAGACCGACGTCAGGCTTCGCCTCAGATCAGGGGCGAACTTCGAGACGTCTCCGACGATCTCGATGTAAGCCTGCCCCAACGCCATCTCACCAGATTAATACGGCCACGGCCCCAGACTGTGGCCGTGTTCTACTGCGCTGCCTTCAGGCGAGGAGCGATGAACCGCACTTTGAGCACGAGCTGCAACCACGGTTGTAGGCACGCAGAGTTGCACTCGGAAGAGAAGATCTCCTAGCCTGCGGACCAGGCACAGGAGCGGGGGAGACGTGCGGGACATCGACGCGGCCGAGGATTGGCTGGAATCGTGGGCTGCAGGCATCGACGCCCGCGCCGAACAGGCCACGCGCCTGGCGCGGCAGGTGGCCGAGCTGACCGCTACGGAGCGTGACACAGAATGCCTGATAGCGGTGACTGTCGGGTCGTCCGGACAGGTGCTCGCCTTGGAGTTGGACGACCGGGCCTGTAACGGTCGGGGCAGCGAGCTGAGCGACCGGATCCTGGCCGTCATGCGGGCCGCGCAGAGCCGCATGGCCGAGTTCGTCGCCGAACAGGTCCGTGGCACCGTCGGCGCGGAAACCGAAACCGGTCGGGCGGTCGTCGACGCGTACGAGCGACGATTCCCAGCACCGCCGCCGGAGCAGGAGACGCACGATGGCCGGTGACGCGATGCAGATGCCGATCGACGCGGTCCGCGGCCACGCCGCCAGCGTCGATCAGGTCGGCGCCGGCATGGAGCAGGCCCGCGCGGCGGTGCGTGAGGTAACCATGGATACCGGTGCGTACGGGCATCTGTGCCAGTTCCTGCCGGTGCTGCTCACCCCGGTGTTCGAGTTGGCCGTCGATGCGCTGGATGCCACGATCGATGCCCTGCATGGGACCGCGGACGACCTGCGGACGACGGCGGCCGCAGCTTCCGGAACCGACGATGACGCCGCCCGGCGAGTCCGCGCCACCAGCTTCGCCGCGCCGGCTGTCGAGTTGCCGCTGTGAGCGAGAACGCGCTGGTCGCCACCGCGCATGATTCGACCACGTGGGCCACGGGGCTGGGGCTGGTGGAGGACGCCCAGCAGATCGCCTCCGGGATTGAGAACAACAGATGGGTGGACACCAGTCTCGGTGGGGTCGGCGCGTCGCTGGAAATTCTGTCGCTGGCGCTCGACCCGATCGGCGGCCTGCTGTCGTGGGGTGTCGGCTGGCTGATGGAACATGTCCAGCCGCTCAAGGAGGCCCTCGACTGGCTGGCCGGCAACGCCGACGCGGTCGCCGCGCACGCCGCCACCTGGGGCAACGTCGCTAGGTTCACCGCTTCCGCGCGCGCCGACTACGCGGCCAAGCTGGGCAGCGAGGTGTCGCAGTGGTTTGGCGCCTCGGGCGATGCCTACCGCGGGCACGCCGATAGGCATCTGGCGGCGATGGAGGGCATCGCGACCGCCGCGCAGGGCATCTCGTCAGCGGTGGAGGGTGCCGGCCTGCTGGTGGGGTTGGTACGGGGGATCGTGCGCGACCTCATCGCCGATTTCATCGCCACTCTAGCCGCTCGGCTGCCGCAGTGGCTTGCCACGGAGGGCATCACCCTGGGAATTGCCACCCCGTTGGTGGTCAGCCAGGTCGGCTCTCTGGTCGCCAAGTGGGTCAACAAGATTCAGCACTTCATCCGGGCGCTGCTGGACAGCCTGCGCCGGCTGACCCCGATGGTCGACCATCTGGGGCAGGTCCTCATCGACCTCAAGAGCCTGCTCAAGCGCGGCGCGCGCACCGGCGTCGACCCGCTGGCGCCCAAGGCCGCCGACGAGTACGAGTTCAACATGGTGGAGAACCCGGGCCCGCTGGCGGACCTGCGGAGCACCCCGGCGGCCAACTACGCGGGCGGCCGCTACGACGAGGTCGAGCTGCCCGAGGACCGGGTACTCTACCGCGCCGGAGACACGGAGAACCCGCTCGGCCAATGGTTCACCACCGAGCCACCGGCCAGCGTCGCGCACGTACGGACCGACAGCGCCGTCAAGGCGCAATGGATCGACCCGCAGACGCATCTGCTGACCGGTGTATCTCCCATCGACACCGTCTACCGCGTGAAAATCCCGGCCGGAACCAAGGTCTACCCCGGCCCGGTGGGCAGCATGGGCGGGGTATACGTCGGCGGCGGCCACCAGGTCTTCGTACCCACCCCCTGGAATATCGACGGCGTGGAAGTCCTCGGATCGGAGCCATTGCCATGACAAGTCCGGAACAACGACTCGCCGCAGCCCGCGCCGCCGTGGCAGAGCTGGTCGCCGCCGTCACTCAGGAGGGCCGCCGCGGGGCCTTCTGGCTGCCCCGGTTGCGTGACCTCCAGGACGCCCTCGGGGTCGAAGACCGCCCGGCCGGCCAGATCCTGACCGACGCCGCCACGCTGGAAGACCTGCTGTACGCGGCGCCACGAGACAACTTCGCCGACTTCTACCTGCTCACCGTGGACCCGCAGCAGCGCGCCGAACAGAACCGGCGGTTCACCGCTGCCGCCGAGACCCTGCACGCGGCGCTGTCCGGGCGTGACCAGGACCGCGGATAGGATCCCGCCATGGCATTCCCGGCGAACCCCCTGGAGTCGGTCCTCGCCGGCGTCCGCACCGGCGCGGCGACCGCCGAGCAGCTGCTGCACGCCCTGCGCGACAACGACCTCTGGGTGCCGCTGCCGGCCGGGGCCGACCCGAACGGCGACGCCGCGCTGCCGGTCATGCCGCTCGAGGACGGCCCGTACGTGGCCGCCTACACCTCGCAGGAGCAGTTCACCCACGCCGCGGGTGAGCAGGCGCACATGGTCCTCACCGGTCGAGAGCTGGCCGCACTGATGCCGCCGGAGCTGGGCCTGGCGGTCAACCCAGGCGCTGAGATCGGCCTGCCGATCCGGGCGTCCGGGGTCGGCATCCTCCGAGGCGAGACTCGGCGCGTCACCGCGGGGTCCCGGATGCGTCTCGGCCTGCCCCCCGAGGAACCGGCCGACCTGCTCACCGCGCTCGCCGACGCATTCGCCTCACTCCCTGCCGTGCTCGAGGCGCGGCTCGCGCTGGCCCAGGTGGGGGAGCAGCCACCGGCGCTACTGATCGGCGTCCGGCTCAAGACGGACCCGCCGCCGGACGCGGGCGCCCGCCAGGTCACGGCGGCCGTCCAGGCGGCAACTGCCCGAGTACCGTCGCCCTACCCGGTCGATACGGTGGTGCTACGCGATGGGAGTGACCCCCTCACCGCCTGGCTGATGGCAAACACCGAACCGTTCTACGCCACTGGCCGAACTTGACCGAAGAGTGAGCCGCCTCTGTGATCAGATCGGTCACATTAGTCAGTTGCCGGAGCACCAAGTGTCTCGTAGTGCGGCCGAAGCACGGCTGTGACCTGTTGACCTTGTGAATTGCTGATTGCTAGGGAGCCCTGCAGCCAAGCCCGCTTGCCTTGGTTAAGGGCATGTCCGTTGAGGACTGGCGTCAGTTCGTCGGGGCGGAAAGGGCTGGCGAGGGGCCGGGTTGCACGGGCCAGGGGGTCGCTGTCGTAGGGGTAGGTGCCCCACGCTACGGCTTCTTCGTATGTGGGGGTGAGCCAGAACGTGGAGAGGGTCTGGGCGATGGCGGGGCGTAGGTCGGCGGTCATGGCGTCTTGCGGGCTTGGACCCCGGTGAGGATGACCAGCGTCGGACGGTCCGTTCCCGGTTGATCAAGTTCGCGGCGGTCGATGCGGGAATCGAGTGGCTGACGGTCGAGCAGGTCGCGCGGCTGGTCGATGTCACCCGCCACGCCCGCGACCGGTTCCTGGTGTTGCTGTTGTGGTCCACGGGGATCCGGATCGGTGAGGCGCTCGGGCTGCGCCGCGAAGACATGCATCTGTTGGCCGATTCGCAGGCTCTGGGTTGTCAGGTCAGGGGCCCGCATGTGCATGTGCGGCGAGCAGATCACACCTTGAGTACTGCCGCGCCGGGCCCCGAGGCGGGCAGGCTTGCCCTCGGCTTGAGGGACGCTTGGGGTGGGCTTGAGGTTCGACGCCGAACTAGAGGGGCATGCCTAACCTGAACCTGTCAGCCGTGCGCGGCCGGCGACGCTTCCTCCAGATGCTCGGCACCGGCGCGGCGGCCCTCGCGGTCGCGGCCTCGACGGGCCTGTCGACGCCCGCCATGGCCGCCGGTTCGGTCACCGACTCCGGCACCGACCTGGCCGGCTGGACCACCGTCGTCGGTGACGGCCTTTACGCGGCGGCCGGCCAGGCACCGGTCAACGACGCCGACATCACCACTGAACACCGCGGCACCGATTCCCGACTGCGTTCCAACATCCTCAACCGCGGGATCATGGCGCACAACATCACCTACAAGCCGGTCGTCGACGCGTCCATGATGACGCTCGTTCACCAGGCCAGCTTCTCCTTCCAGATGCCCTTCGTGCCGTCCAAGGCCGGAGGCCCCCGCAACGCCCAGACCGTCGAGGGCGGCCTGTTCGTCTGGGACGGCCAGAACACCCGGGTCGACCACGGCACCGCCTTCCAGTGGGTGCTCAACCCGTGGGACGCGAACTTCGGCAAGATCCGGGTCTGGACCGGCAACTCCTGGGCGGCAGCCGGCTACCTCAAGCCAGACACCGCCTGGCACCAGGCCTCCTTCCTCGTCGACCCCGCCGGCCAGCGGGTGGAACTCTCCATCGACGGCACCCAGATCGCCGCGCCGTACTCCCGCACGACCAAGAACGGCTGGGGCACCGAGGTCGCGGCACGCCTGCAGGCCGAAGCGATCTCCCTCTGGCCCGGCGCCACGGCCACGTGGGGTCCGCAGCAGGAGGTACTGGTCAAGGACTGGACCTGGACCCGGCAGTAAGCAAGCAGTAGGACTGCACAACAGCACAGCACCACATACACGCAAGGCCCGGGGCGCTCATAGCCCCGGGCCTTGCAATCTGTCTGCCAGGCACGCCGCCCGCCACCGGTCATGCCGCGAGCGTACGACCATCACCAACCAGATCTTGAAGTTCAAGGACAAGCACAAAGGAGCCCGACGGCGTCATTGGTCTCCGAAGCGAAGTAGCGGGACGTCGTACAACGCGGCGTCAGGGACGCGGTGCATGGCCGGCTCAGCCACCTCGATGATGAGCATCTCGGTTAGGAACTGGACGGTGGCGGCGAGTAGGTGGCTGGTATGCCCGGTGGCGCTGTGTTCCTTGAGTCCGACACTGACGTGGATGTGTGGTGCGATGCGATCATTGGATTCGTCGTAGGCGATGGTGCCGCCGCCGAGTGCTTCGACGTTCGTCAAATGAACACGATCCCAGACGGGGGCTGCGGGGTCGTCGAGGCGTTGGCAGGTGCCGACGATCTCGACGGTGCTGAGACCGGCGATGAAGACGGGGATGTAGCCGTGCCGGATGCCGTTGGTGCGGCAAGCTTCGGTGAGAGCAGTGAAGAAGTCCTCGCCGTGGTCGAACGTCACGCCGATCATTCGCCCGGGTGTCAGTTCGTGACTACGCATGTTGCTTCTCCTGCTTCGAGTCGTGGGCAGGCCAGGGCCAGCAGGCAGCGTCACCGGTGCCGCCGGCGGCGCTGAACGCGGCGGCGATCGTGTCGTGGTCGGCGCTGGTGGCTAGCAGGGCGTGGAGCAGGATCCGGGCCTTGTAGGGGTCGAGGAATCCGGCGTTGGTGAGTCCTCGGCGTTGTAGGTCAGTCTCGGAGCCTGGGAAGGCGTAGGTGGACTGCAGGGCAGGTCCGGCGCCGGTGCGGGAAGTGAGCACGAGGGGAATCCGCGCGGCGAGGGTGGTGAGCCGGTCGATGAGGCGTTGGGGTACGTGGCCGACGCCGAAGCCGGCGACGACAAGACCGTCGATGTCGTCCGCGCTGGCGAGGAGGGCACCGTCGTCGCCCAGCGTTACGGTGTAGAGCCCGATCCGCGGCACGCGCGCGACCTGCTCGAGCGGCACGACCAGGCGGCTTGGCGGGCGGCTGAATAGCCGAACTGTGCCCTCGATGACGTGGCCGAGCAAGCCGGTGTTGGGTGAGCGGAAGGTGGCAACGCTGGTGGAGTGGGTTTTGCGGACGTGCCGGGCGGCGTGGATCTCGTCAGCGAACACCACGACGGCGCCGAGGGTGCGGGTGATAGGGCTGGCGGCGGTGCGGATCGCGGCGAGCACGTTCGCGGGTCCGTCGGCGCCGGCCATGGTGGGGTTCCGCATCGCCCCGGTGATCACGACGGGTGCGTCTCCGGCGTGCAGTAGGTCGAGTAGGTAGGCCGTCTCCTCGATGGTGTCGGTGCCCTGGGTGACCACCACTCCGTCCACACCGCCCGTAGCTGTGCGCTCGGCGATCAGAGTGGCGAGAGCGGTGAGGTCGTCGAAGTCCAGGGAGGCGCCGGGCAGTTGGCGAAACGTTTGGACCTGCACTTCGATCCCGGTTTCCGCCAAACCGGGTACGGCGGCGATGAGGTCCTCGGCCGTCAATGTCGGCACGACGCCGCCCGGCCCGTTGCTGGAGGTCATGGCGATCGTGCCGCCCAGGGAGAGCATTAGGACCGATGCCGGCTTCTCCGCCACCGCACCTCCTCGTTCGTGTTGTTGTGGTGCCCGCAGTAGCCTGTCACAGCTTCAGGCTTGGAGCGGAGGTTAGGTAAGTCGGGCCAGGTACCGGCAGGCGGCGTTGATTCCGTCGGTGGACAGCAGCCGACTACGAGGCCGAATCATGCCTTCGATACCGACTGTAGACAATTCGGTACAGCGTCGGCGTAGCCATGTCCAGTTCAGGTCGAGGTACTCGGCGAGGCCCTGTAGACGTTGATTGGAGTGGGGTGCTGCGGTGATCGCGTCGGCTTGGCCGCCGCGGGCGACGTCGTCGTAACGGCGCAGGGCGGTGCGGCGGTCGAGGGCGTCGACGTGCCAGAGCCCGTCTGCGCGTACCCAGTTGGCGAGGATTACCTGTGCCTGGGGGCTCAGGACGAACCCTTCGACGGTTGCGTAGGCGGGGTCGGCGCTGACGTGTACGGCGATGTGGAGGGACTCCATGAAGGCGGCGGACAGCAGCAACAGGACGCGTTCGGCGAGGGGGCTGGTCTGTACTGCGGTCTCCGGGATGCAGAAGACGCGGTTTGCAGGTGCGGTTGGTGTGGTGAAGCGTCCGCTCGTTGCCCGCAAGTAGTCGATCTTGTGGCGGAAGAGGAGCCAGGTGCTTGCTTCTTCCCCGTACTGTTCGCGAGTCCAGAAAATGGGTTGGTCTGTGGCGGTTTCGAGTCGGTGGCTGATGTATCGGGCACAGAAGTCGGAGCCGAGCCACATCTGGCTCAGCGGGTTGAGGTCCGCAGCGACGGCGCGGCCGACTGCGGAGCCAGGTAGTTCGGCGTAGCGGCGCAGTTTGGGGATGCTCTCGGCGAGGGCGGCGTCGTCGGCGAGGAGGGCGTCGTCCATGCCGCACAGGGCCCAGAGGATGCCAAGGGTGAAGGCGTCGAGGCGGTACGCCGGGGAAACCATCCCAAAGGCCGGCGACGTGGCCACGGCAACGGCCGGCCCTTCGTCGGTGGGAATCTCGACCACCGCGAGATCGCGCAGTCCGGACGCGGCGGCATGGAAGCGGCCTACTCTGCCTGGCTGGACAGCAGCATGGCTGGCGGGTAGTGAAGAGGTATCGGTAAGTGTGAGGGTGGTTGCGGGTAGGGCTTTTCCTTGGGGCAGGGTGAGCAAGCGGTCGACCGGCCACGCCGGTGGCGGGGCCGTGAGTTCTACGCCCGGCAGCGTCGATGCCATGTCGCCCGCTTGAACCGTGCCTGATCGGACCGACGCTCGTGATGAGGCGGCGGGTCTGGAGACTGTCGGTGGGTTGCCGCTTCGCTGCTGAGCGATGGCGGCTCGTACTGCTTGGGCGGTCGCGGTCGCCGCAGTCCGCTCTTGACAGCGCTCGATGTCAATCAGCGGCGTCAGCTTGCTGAGAGTGCCGCCTGTGTCGAGGGTGGCGTCGCAGGCCGCGGCAAACTCGCCGGTCGGCCAGCGCATGGCCTTTTCGACCTTGGCGATGAGATCGGCGCTGACGTGCAGTCGTTGCCCCAACTGTGCTTGCGACCAACCGCGCTCCTCGCGCATCCGGCGCAGGTGGGCGCCGAAGTAGTGCCTGGCGGAGGTGTTTGGTGCGAGTTCGCGGGGAGTCTGGGCCATCCCAACCTCACGGAGGTGCGCCGGCCGTATGCCCTACCGGCGGGCGAACGGGTTCGCCGCATGGTAGCGGTCGGTGTCGTCGACGGTACAGCGTGCACACGTCAACCACCGTCCTGCTCTCCCTCCATTGGTTAGGTCGCTCGTACCGTGGTGATGTCCAGCGCGGCGTCGAAAACGTGGATCATGCGACGTCGTAGGTCGTCATGGTCCACGAGTGTGATGGCGGTCTGAAAGCTGTCCCGGGCTTGGCCGAGTTGTTCGGCCTGCATGCGCAGGTAGGCGGAGAAGAACTCGCGAACTGTGGGCGAGGCGGTCGTGGCCACCTGGGCGGTGTACAAGACGGTGAGCGGGAATGCCCAGCAAGCGTGCAAGACGCCCCGCACCGTCCGTGCTACCGGAGGCTTTTCGGGCTGAAGGGTGAGGTGATGGACTCCGCGGTGGCGGATGATCGCGAAGAATCCGACCCACCAGGCGGCAGCACCGCACACCGCGCTGACGTCGGCGGATACCTGCGGGTCGACGCCCTCACCTAGCATGTCGCTGGCCTGAGCGGCTGTAGTAGGGGCGAGTACGTTGGCCGGGCCGACTGGGAAGGTGTGTTGCGCCGCCAGGTCAATTCACGGCCGTAGTCCCGCCGCGTCGATGCGGCTCAGAGTTGACGCGACGTCTTTCACCGGATTGGTGGCGAGAGCCGTGGTGAGATCCACGTCGCGGACGTCCGGCAATGGCGCATCGGACGCGATGATCTCTCGCCATTCGGCGAGGTGCAGGTGAACTCGCTGCACCTGGAGACCGTCACCAACGGTCAGCCATAGCTGGTGCAGCGGCACTCCCGGCGCTGTTCGGGCTTGTGGTGGCGCAGGCACAGGCACTTCCCTTCACGCGGATCGGGCGAACTCAGGAAGAGACTTCGCTCGCCAGCGGCTCAATTGAGGCAGAGGTTGAACGCCGAAAGCTAGGAGGCGGATGCGGACAGCAGAAGCTGTCCGCATCACTGACGCACGATTAGCCGCAGCAAACCTAGCCATGAACAGGAAGCAGGCACCGTTCGGCGGCATGGAGCAGGGGCATTCATCCCTCACCCAAGGGTTGAGCGATGAGCAGGACGACCGCCGCAGCCGCTGCAGCGACCCGCGCATACGGCACTTCTACGGCGCTGCGAATCGGCGATCCCGCGAGGTCTGCAGCATCGCGCAATCAACCCTGACCTACGAGGGCCCCTCACATAGGTCAGCGGCTCGCGATGCGGACAACGGTGCCTGTCTGCATCTAAGGGCTCGACATGACCACCTGCACTGACCATCGTCGATGTCGCGGCAGGTCGCCTGGCCGAGCCTGAGCCCCCGCTTGCCGTCGCTGCATTGGGCGCGTCACGGCGGGCTGGCTCCACTTCACGCTCGCAAAGCGGTCCGGCCAGCGTCACTCTGCATAGAAGGGCCCTATGATGGCTGCACACATCCTGAACGCCCCGCCTGGAATCGAGCAGTTCGGATACAAGCAGGAGCTTAGCCGCTCCTTACGGTTCCGGGACCTCGTCATCTATGGCTTGATCTTCATGGTCGTCATCGCACCCTTCGGGATCTTCGGCGGCGTGTTCCAGGCGTCGGGTGGGATGGTGGCGCTGGCGTATCTGATCGGCATGGTGGCGATGATGTTCACCGCGTCGTCGTATGCGGTGATGGTGCAGGCGTATCCGACTGCCGGTTCGACGTACACCTACGCCGGGCGGGCGATTGCTCCGTCGGTCGGGTTCCTCACTGGCTGGACGATCCTGCTGGATTACGTGCTGATTCCGGCGCTGCTTGGCTTGATCGCGGCCGGGAGCATGGCGTCGGTGGTGCCGGCGGTTCCGGTGTGGGGTTGGATCGTGGTGTTCGTCGCCGTCAACACCGGGTTGAATCTGCTGGGAATCAAGGTCACCAAGCAGGCCATGCGGGTCTTCCTGATCGGCGAACTCGCCGTCCTAGCCATCTACTTAGTGGTCGGCATCGCCGCGCTCGCCGCCGGTGCTGGCCGGGGCTTCTCGTGGGTGCCGTTCTTCAACGCGAACACTTTCTCCCTGTCGGTGGCGGCCGGGGCGGTGTCGGTGGCGGCGTTGAGCTATCTGGGCTTCGACGCGATCTCGATGCTGGCAGAGGAGACCCGAGGCGGCGGCGAACAGGTCGGCCGAGCCATGTACGCCGTCCTCGGCCTCACGGGGCTGTTGTTCATCGCGCAGACCTTCGTCGCCGCGCTACTGGTGGACGACCCCGGCCGGTTGATCGCCGAAGGAGACGCGGCCGGGACGGCGTTCTACGACACCGCCCGCATCGCCGGCGGCCCGTGGGTGGCCACCCTGACCGCGGTCGCGACCGCGTTGGCGTGGGGTATCGCGAACAACATGGTGGCCCAGCTCGCCACCTCTCGGCTGCTGTACGCGATGGGCCGCGACCGTCAGCTACCAGGCGAGCTGGCCCGGGTGACGCGCAGCCGGTCGGTGCCGGCCAACGCGGTCCTGCTCACCGCCGTGATCTCCCTGGTAGTCGGTCTGTACATGGCGTCTCGTGCGGACGGGATCAGGTTGTTGGTGAGCTTGGTGAACTTCGGCGCGATGGCCTCGTTCACGGTGCTGCACATCGCGGTGATCTGGCGGTGGCTCACGAACGGCCGCGACGGCAGCAGCATGCGGAATCTAGTGGTTCCGCTGGTCGGCGCCGCGATCCTCCTCATGGTCATCGTGCATGCGAACATCGCCGCGCAGCAGGTGGGCATCGCCTGGATCGTCGCCGGACTGCTCGTTCTGCTCGTGCTTCATCTGACGGGCCGGCGACCACGGTTGTCCGGGCTCGATGACACCTCTGCCGCCCACGTGCCGGCCTGGGCGGGACGTCATGTCTGAGCCGCTCGTTGTCTCCCACGGTCAGGGGCCTCGGGGCGCGTACGTCGTGCACGAGCTCACGGATGCGTCGGTCGGGTTCACCTTCGGAGGCCGCCCGGCGATCGCGAAGCTGAGGCCAGGTGACCGGCTGTACACCCAGACCAAGGACTGCTTCGGCGGCGCCGTCGCCTCCATCGACGACCTGCCCAGCCAGGTGTGCCAGTTCCCGTACCTGAACCCGGTGACCGGCCCGTTCCACATCATCGGCGCGCAGCCCGGCGACACCCTCGCGGTGCACCTCGTGTCCCTACATCCGAGCGTGCCGTACGGGTGGTCGTCGACCTTCCCGCACTTCGGGGCACTTACCTCCACCGCGCAGACGGCGACGCTACAGCCGCCGTTGGAAGAGCGGGTATGGCGCTACGCCATCGATCTCCACGCGCAGACGGTGCGCTACTCCGCCCGCACCAGCGACGTCAAGATCGATCTGCCCCTCGAACCGATGCTGGGGACCGTCGGGGTCGCACCCGCCGCTGGTGAGGTGCGCATGTCGATCGTCCCCGATCGGTATGGCGGCAACCTCGACACGCCGTTGCTGCGCGCAGGCAGCACTCTGTACCTGGGGGTGAACGAGCCGGGGGCGATGCTGTCGCTCGGCGACGGCCACGCCCGCCAAGGCGACGGCGAAGTCTCCGGCGTCGCGGTCGAGGTGGCCATGGATGTAGTCCTTGCCGTGGACCTGATCCCCGGCGTGTACACGCCGACGCCGCGGCTGGAGACCGACGCCGCGCTGATGTCGATCGGGCTGGGCCGGCCCTTGGAGGACGCGTTCCGGGTCGCCCAGCACGACCTGGTCGAGCAGATCGCCGCGGTGACTGGCCTGGACCTGCTCGACGCGCTGCAACTGGTCGCGCAGGCCGGCGAGACCCGGGTCGGCAACGTCGTCGACGCCAACTACTCGATGGTGGCCCGCATCGCCAAGCGCTACCTCGACGGCGCCTGCTCATACGCCGGGGTGCACGCCGGACTGCGTTCCTCGAGGCCGGTCTTGTGAGCGTGGAGCTAATGACCATGACGACCCGCCACCGCTACGGCCTCACCTCGGTACGAGAGCAGCTGTTCGTGCTCGCCCACGACGAGACCCGCAGCCTCAAACCCCACCTGCATGTGCCCGCGATCGGTGTCGGGCTCGCAGGCGCGGCCTTGACCGATCTGCTGATCGCGAATCGGGTCCACGTCGTGCAGGGCAGCCCGTACCTGTTCAACCGTGGCCGCTGCGATCACCGCTGGTCATCCGCCGACGGCAGTACCCGTTCCCGCCAGCCGGATGACAGCGGACGGCGGACGGACGGTGCGCGAAGCACAGCCCCCGTCGACGAGAACACCGACGATGGCTGCACAACCTGTGGGGCCGTCACCGAACAGGTGTTGGCCACGATCGTCAACCTGCGACACATACCCGGGCTACATCTGCTCCTTCGCGAACTCGGCCCTGAGCTCTACCGGCAGACCCGCAGGGAACTGATCGACAAGAACGTCATCACCAGCGACCGTCGCTGGGGCCGCAGCCGCTATGAACTCACCTGGATCGGCTCGGCCGCGTGGGTCAGGCAGAACGTCCGTTACCGCATCGAAGGACGCCAGCGTCCGGAGCCGCACATCGATGCGCTCTGCGCGCTCACCTGGGCGCTGAACCTGCAACACAGCCTGGTCATCGACCTCAGCGACACCGAGACCAGCAACATGCTGCGCGCCGTCATGAACCGGATCACGGAGAAGGCGCTCCTGACGGACCCCGACTGGCCCGCCGCCGCGATCCCCGAGGTCGCCGACGCCATCCGCACCGCCGTCGGCGCCCTGGCTACCTCCCCCTACTGACCCCGTACCCGGCGATCGATACAAGGAGGTAAGGGTGCCCGCCGACGACGTTGCCACGCTCGACCCCGATTCCATGACCGTCGACCAGGTCCACCACACCATGCAGGCCCATCTGACCTGCGACACCGTCCGCTGCCCGTACCGGCGGACCGCCCTCCAGGTACTCGTCCGCGACGGCCGGTACGTCCTCGCCACCGCATGACCATCGTCGGTCCGTGCACGCGTGCAGCGCATGGGCCTGACGGATGCGGCACTGCCGGTGTGACTGGCGGCGCCGCGGGCGGTGTGCCACCGCGATCCCCCGACCGGTGACACACCGCCCACCCCAACCGGCTCCTACGGTCGACCCCAATCTGCCTTGCCGTCGGTGGCCTGCGGAACGAGCTCTGCCCCACCTGCCGCGCGGCCGTGGCCGGCAGCCCGTTCGGTACCTGGCCGACACCGTTGACTGTCCCCGCTCCCTCCAGCACTCGCAACCGCCGGATCCGAAGCTGTGGATAACCCTGTGAAGCAGGCAGGGCCCTCACCAACGACCTGCTCCGACACCGTCTCGGCAACGAGGCCGCCGTTGGCGCCGCGACCGCCCGTAAACGTGTCGCACGCTCGCGTTACAGTGATCTCACTGCCCCCCGAGCAGTCGCTCCACTCTCGACGAGAGGAGCGCTGTGGCCGAGCCCATCACCTGGCTTGTCGACATCTCGCACTGGCAGGGCGGTATCAACATCGCCCAGATCGCCCGCGAGGGATACACCGCGTGCGTGTGCAAGGCGACCGAAGGTACCGCCTACAACGACCCGACCTTCGATCGCAACATCGCCGCGGTCAAGAAGGCTGGGATGATCCCGCTTGCAGTTCTCCTCCTCCGGCAAGGTCGCCGGACGACAGATCGACGTCAACGCGTTCCGTGGCACCGTCGAGCAGCTGCGCGCGCTCACCCGCACACCGAAGCCGGCCCCGGCAAAACCCGGAACACCGAACACGCCGCCACACACAAAGGAGATTTTGCGGGAGTTGCCCGTGCTCAAGCGCGGGGACACCGGCGTCGGAGTACGCGTCCTTCAGTCGCTGCTCACTGTCCGCGGCCAGGACATCGCCGTCGACGGAGACTTCGGCGCGGCCACCGAAGCGGCGGTCCAGGCCGAGCAGCGCGAAGCCGGACTCGCCGTCGAAGTATCACCGGGCCGGCCATCTACTCGGTGCTGCTGCTCGGCGTCAACGTCACCTGACCCCGGTGCTGGCTGCCGTCGCCGACGTCGGTCCAGGCACCGGCCTTCCCACCCATCGCTACCTTGCGAAGGAGTTCGCATGATCCCGCAAAATCCGACCGCGGTCGGCGTCGTGGTCTCCACGACGATCAAAGCCGTCCTGGTCGCAATCGCCGCCCTCAACATCCTGCCCCTCGACGACGACCAAATCGCCGCCGTCACCCTCGCCCTGGCCGCCGTCGCCGACCTCGCCGTCTACTTCGGCTGGGTCAAGCCGCGCGTCGACGGCCAGGTAGCGACCGCGCTTGCCACCCCGCCGCCGGCCATCCCGCCCCGGCCGGGTCGCAGCCGCAACGACATCTGATACCGAGCCAGCTCACCTGGAAGGAGCCGAACGTGGGCCAGCCACTCTGCGGCGACCGCAACCCCGAAGCCAACGCCGGTGATCCCGTGAACGACGGATGGGACACGCCTGCCGCCGAGCCGGCTGAGGCGCCCGTACAGCAGAACGGAGGTGACGACGGTGGCCAGCTGGATCCTGGTGCCCTGCCTGGTCAGCCTGCGTAACGAGGTCAACCGCCTCGCGCCGAGCCGGCGCAAGGACTCCGACGGATCGATCGGTGACACCTCACACGCCGCGGGCGCATCCGACCACAACCCCGACGAGACCGGCAACACCCCGACCAAGGACAGCGACCGCATCAACGAGGTCCACGCGCTCGATGTGGATAAGGATCTGCGCAAGGCAGGCTGGAACATGGCCCGGGTTGTCCAGGTCATCGTCACCCGGCACCGTCAGGGCCGCGATGACCGGCTCGACTACGTCATCTGGGACCGCCGCATCTGGGCCCGTTCCTGGGGCTGGACCGCCCGGGCCTACAACGGCGACAACCCACACACCGGGCATGCACACTTCAGCGCCCGGTACAACACCGCACAGGAGAGCAACACCCGCCCGTGGGGGCTACTCGAGGAGGACGACGACGTGACCAAGACGGAGTTCACCGCCTGGATGACCGAGTGGGCGCGCAGCAGCGCCGGCCGGGATGCCCTGGCGACCGCGGTGCTGGCCTACGACCCCGGCAAGGATGCCGCCGGCAAGGTGTCCGCGGCCGCCGTCGTGAACCCGGACGACGATGCCGCCAGCAACCCGACAGTACGGCCCGCTTGGGCGCTGTACCGAGCAATCGTCGCGTCGAACGTGGGACAGGACATCCGCGGCCGGGTGGACCGGTTGCAGGCCAGCGTCGACAGCTTGCTCCAGCGCAACACTCCATCGGCACCGCCGAGCTGACGACCGCCCGCACACCTGCGATGTAGTACAAGGTCCGGTATCGGCAGCTCGCCGCCACCGCTCCTCCTTGGAACTTCGGCCGTGACGACTCCGGCCGCGGCGTGCCACGTCCCAGCGCCGACGCGGCGAAGGCGATGGCTATCGAGGCCGGGATGCCGGAGCTGACGAACCGACACGATCTGATCGACCGCTACGCAAGGGCGCTTGCGACCGCCGGCCTGATACTCGACCCGATCACCGCCATGATGTATCAGACGACTCTCTCGCAGCCGGCGACGACAGATCTCGGGAACGAGTTCCTTGCGTTCAGCACCGACCCGGAGACGAAGGCCGACTAGGGCTCTCGTCCGTCGAATGCGACTTACCCGGCCTGAACCTCGACGGCTACCGCGCTCGTGCGCAGAGGGCGGGTCGTGATGCCGGCGCGAGGGGGGTCGTGCTGTAGGCGCGGTGGAGGGCCTGAAGCCCTTCCGGTCGGGGGTTGAGGGTTGCCCACTCTGGGTTGGAGTCAAAATACACCAGGGCTTCCACGAAGGGGCGCCCGTCGGACTCCATGCGGTCGATCGCTCCGGGTACGCCGGCGAGCCACGCAGCCTGGCTGCCCAGCGAAGCGGCGGTGCCGTACTCGGCAATGATGATTGGCTTTCGGTGCCACCTGGGGTCGAGGTCATCGGTGATCCACGCCTTGGTCCGGTTGAGCACGTCGTAGGGCGTGCGGGCCGTGCCGTGGTTGTAGGCGTTGAACTGCATCCGGTCGAGGACGCCGGCGAGGCTGGCGGGGTGCAGGCGCCGAAACGACGGGCGGTCGAAACCCCCGCAGCCGATCGAAAAGGTGACACCAGCCGGGATGCCACCGTCAAGCAGGTAGCCGGCCATGTACCTGACCGACGCGACAGCGCGCGCGTCCGCCTCCGGCCAATTGAGGGGGCAATGCTCGATCACGCCGAACTCGTGATCGGTGTCGAACTCACTGGCGAACTGGACGTTGATCATCTCCGGGTGAGGCATGGCGGTGAGCTGGACGCGTAGGCGG
This sequence comes from Couchioplanes caeruleus, assembly GCF_003751945.1. Taxonomy (NCBI): domain Bacteria; kingdom Bacillati; phylum Actinomycetota; class Actinomycetes; order Micromonosporales; family Micromonosporaceae; genus Couchioplanes; species Couchioplanes caeruleus. The sequence continues at coordinate 7,037,210 of NZ_RJKL01000001.1, forward strand.
TCGAGCAGGGGATCGATATGGCCGGCGAGGACTTGGCCGTAGCCGTAGGCGGGAACGCCCACCCCGTTGCGGCGCTGGATCATCATCGTGGGGGCCAGCACCGTGCGCCCGCCGACGCTCTGCGGACCCGGTCGGGTGCCGTAGTGCTTGAGCTCCACCACCACGTTGAGCAGGACGTCGCCACTAAGCTGGGTGAGCCATTCGGCCTTCCATCCCGGCAGCAGGTACGGATCAGCGAGGGATCGGTACTGCGTCAACGCCCTGAGAGGGCAGTTCGAGATCCTTCAGGCTGATCTATGCGTTGGGTCCGTTTGGGGATCGTTCCACCACCGCAGCAAGTCCATCCCGTACGATCGCAGCGCCGACGGTGAGCGGCCGGCCGCGACCAGCTCCCGAAAGAACTCCGCCACCGGCACGACGACGGCCCCGTCCCGTCCAGCAGGCGGTACGGCTCGTACTCGTCATCGACGGGAACCAGCCGGCCCACCGAGGTGACCACGAGCCCGGCAAGGTCCGAGCGGGTTCTCTCAGCATCATCCACGGAGTCCATAACGCCGATGACAGCAAAAGGCGGCTGACCTGCGGTTATGTGGGGTTGGTGCGGTCAACGGGGCGTTGACCACCGATACGGTGGTCCAGATCGGCTTCGTTTACTGGCTGCGCGTTCCGGTCGGCGAAATGCATACCGACCGCTACGTTTCCCTGCATCCGCAGATGAAGGCCCTGCTCGACGAGTAGCTGCTGCACCGGCCAGCGGGTCTGCGATCTCACCGACCACGGCCGACCGGTCAACGCCTCTCGCATCGAAGCCGCTGTTCGCAAGGCCGCTGAACAGGCCGGCCTCGGGCCGGGTCACCCCACACCAACCCCGGCACACTCTAGCCACCCAGGCGATCAACCGGGGCATGTCGCTGGAGGCTATCGCTCCGGTGGCCCTCTCAGTATGACGAGGTGCGCGACTGCGGTCCGGTCCCGGCCTCTGCCCCTGGCGCCTCATCCGTCGCGGCCAGCGACCCGAGCAGCGTGAGCGACCTGGCACTGTCGGAGCCCGGCTCCGCGTGGTAGATCACCAGGAACTGGCCGCCCGAGTCGCCGATCGGCAGCTTTTCGCGGCGCAGCTCCAGCAGCCCGACCTGCGGGTGGCGCATCCGTGCCGGCGCTCCCGCGAGCGGCTTGACGTCGTGCCGCGCCCAGAGTTGCCGGAACGACTCGCTCGCAAGAGACAGCTCGCCGACCAACTGCGCGACTCGCGGATCGTGGACGTCGGTGCCGAGCGAGGCGCGGAACGACGGGACCATGCCACCAACCACCTGCTCCCAGTCCGGGTACAGATCCCGCTCGACCGGATCCAGGAAAATTGACCGCAGACGGTTCTCTCCGGTCCGGATGCTCGGCGACAGGGCGGTCCCGAGCCGGTTCGCGGCGAGCACATCGAACATCCGGCTCACCACGTACGCCGGTAGCTCGAGCGCGTCGAGCAGATGCCGGATGCCCGTCGGAACGACCTCGCGGCGTGGCCGCTTCCGGGTCGTCGGTCGAGCGCCGGAGAGGCTCAGCAGGTACTGCGTCGCGGCCGCATCGAGCCCGAACACGCCGGCCAGCGCCTCGAGCACCTGCGGCGACGGGTTCCGGTCGCGCCCCTGTTCGAGGCGCAGGTAGTAGTCGGCGCTGATACCGGCGAGGGTTGCGACCTCCTCGCGGCGCAGACCCGGCGTCCGCCGGACGCCCACGACGCGCAGGCCCACGTCCACGGGATCGACGAGCTCGCGACGTGCGCGCAGATACTCGCCCAGGAAATTTGGCCTGGCCATGCGCCTATGGTACGGGCAGCGCGGCCAGGCATCCTGGTCCTGCCGCCCCCAGGATGACCGGGGCACTCGCTGCTGCGCCGGACCCGAAGCATCGTGAATGCCGCTCACGGCATGCGTCTGTGAACAGGAAGGAAGCCATGGCATCCCACGATCTCCCGGGCGGCAGCTACCGCGTCGCCGATCTTGAGCTCACTCGCGTCGGCTATGGCGCCATGCAGCTCGCCGGCCCCGGTGTCTTCGGGCCACCGAAAGACCGGGACACCGCGATCGCCGTCCTGCGCGCGGCTGTGGACCTCGGAGTCCGGCACATCGACACCGCCGACTTCTACGGGCCGCGCGTCACGAACGAGCTCATCCGCGACGCGCTCGCGCCGTACCCGGACGATCTGCACATCGTCACGAAGGTCGGCGTCCGCCGGGACGAGCACGGCGGGTGGCCGCACGCCCGCACGCCCGCGGAGCTGCGCGCGCAGGTCCACGACAACCTGAGGCACCTCCACCTGGACGTGCTCGATGTCGTGAACCTGCGCGTCGGCGGTGTCGACGCGCCAGAACCGGGCTCCATCGCGGAACAGTTCGAGACGCTCGCCGAGCTGCAGCAGCAGGGACTGATCCGGCACCTCGGCCTCAGCACCGTCACCGCCGCCCAGCTCGCCGAGGCACAGTCGATCGCACCGGTGGTATGCGTCCAGAACCTCTACAACATCGCTCACCGCGGCGACGACGCCCTCGTGGACCTCACCGCCCGGCAGGGGATCGGGTTCGTGCCGTACTTCCCTCTCGGCGGCTTCTCGCCGCTGCAATCGGACACCCTGCAGGCGGTCGCGCAGCGGCTCGGCGTCGCTGCGCCGGCCGTCGCGCTGGCCTGGCTGCTGCACCGGTCACCGAACATCCTGCTGATCCCCGGCACGTCGTCGGTGACGCACCTGCGTGAGAACGTCGCCAGCGCCGCCCTCACGCTGCCGGCCGACGCCGTCGCGGAACTCGACGCGATCGGCCGCTGAGGCCCGTGCCCGGCGCCGCCGCGCCGCTCGACCAGGTGGTCACTGGTGCGACACTCCTCGATGGAGGTCGACGAACCGGCGGCGTCGGTGGCGCGGGGCCGGACCACCACCTGTCACGTTGAGCGGGCCTGCGTCGTCTCTTTCTGTCCGGTCCAGCCGAAGGCCGCGGACGGCCAAGGCGCTGACCAGCGGTCCGCAAAGTGGGTCTGGACATCACCGACTTCAGTCGTCCAGACCTACTTTGCGGATTGTGGGGTTTCGTGTGGTTTCGCGGGTGAGAGTCGGCCCCATCTGGGAACCAGTTGTGGCCCCACTCGTCTCGGCCGGCAATCGATTTAGACGAGGGTTGGCCCCACCTCGTCGCTCCCTGCGGCTCTCCGCCCCTCACGTGGGAGGTGCGAGCAACCAAGGTGACGCCAATCGTCAAATAGTGAATCTTGGTGTGATGGCGACCGCGGACGACATGAACGACGAGGAAAACTGGAGCGGCGGATTCTATGAGCTGTCTTTGAGCCTCGGCGTCCCAGACGACGACAAGCTCGACCGGGCGGTGCGGTCCCTGTGGCGTGCCGCCGGCGTCCAAGGCTGCCTAGTTGGCCACGCCAGCGGTTGCGGATTCGTCGAGGTCGAGCCGAGCGCGGCCGCGCTGCACGAGCACGGCCATCTACGCGGCACGCTGACCTTGCCGTCCGGTGACCGCGTCGTCTGCGGCGGGTACTCAGGCCGGTACGAGGACGGCGACGAGGTTGAGCTCTACCTGCCGCTCGGCGCGTTGGCCCGGAGCGACCGCCGGATTGGTGGCTATCCCTTCGACCAACGCAGCGGTGTCGAGTCACTCGCCTGGCGGGCGCAACTCGACCGGTGGCTGGCCGACGTCGCTGCTGCCGTGTACGCCGACGTGCCGTTCCAACGCGCCCTCATCGGCTTCGAGATCGATGAGGACGCTGACATCACCGCTGATCAACGGTACGCCGCCGTCCTGCTGCCGTCCGCCGGTGGTCTGGACTACCATCCCGCCACCACGTAAGCCCGACGAGTAGCCTCATCAGACGCGCGACGCCGACTGGGGGATGGGGCCAAATCTCCTTCGCGATCAAGGCCGTTGGTGATCGACATATGGAGCCAAAACCCGCTCGTAGATGGGGCCGAAACTCGTTCCTGTAGCCATTCGTGCGTCGGCGTCGGCGCCGGCGAGTTCGCGAGCTCTGAGCGCCAGCTAGCTGGTCTACTAGGGAATGGTCCTCTTGGGCTCTGACGTTGCCGATGACGGCCGCGTTGGTGCGAATATCGGCGTTGCCGCCAAGGTAGTAGCCGCCTCGGACAGTCATCGGTGTCTCCTTGTCTGCCTCGCGGCTCTCATGGTGTCTGCGCGTCCAGGGCGCGGGCGAAGCTGTCATCGGTTTCGTCGTCGGACCATTCGTCGCGCTCGTCGAGGTCAGCTGCGGCCGGTGGCGTCTGCAACGAGGCGTCGAACTTGGCCACCTCGTTGTCCGGTGCGTCCCCGACCCACCAGGCGTAGATAAGGTTCAGCAACGACGGCAGCGGCAGTTCGAGGGGGTCGCGGCCGGTGGCCAGCAGCATCCGGCCATGGAAGGCGGACCAGTGGGCGACGGCTAGGTGGATCAGCCGCCACCCGACCCAGTAGGGGAGCCGGACCACTCCTCACACACGTACTCGAAGATTCGCATCGCGTCCTCGAAGTCGAACTCGTCGCGGGTGTTGAGCAGCCGGCGGCGGAACACCATCAGCGACGCCGGGTCGAGGGTCTGCTCGAAGAAGTCCAACACGGCGGCGACCTGGTCCTGTTCGCTGCGGTTCGATGACGCCGCCGCCACCAGATACGCGACCTGCGCGTTCTTCGGCGCCTGGCACACCATCTGCACCCCGTCGAGCACGAACGGGACCGCCGGCAGGCGTGCCCCGCTGTCTGCGGCGGCCTTCGTACTGGTCGTGAATTCGCGCATCTTCGACTCCCCTGGTTAGCGGCGCACGATCCGGAACCCGGACCGGCGCGCTTCGTGTTCCATCGCCTCACGCAGCCACGGCTGCGGTCGTGTGCCCGGGTGCCGCACGATCGTGGTGAACACGACCTGGCCGCCTTTCTCGAAGCGCAGCACCCCGTCCGGGTGGCGCGGCCGGATCGTGTGCGGGCCGGTGCCGTCGTGCACGAGTTCGGCGTACTCGACGTCGTTGGTGACCAGCCCGTACACGGTGCCGCGGCGCACCCCGACTTCTTCGCGGTGCGCCGAGCGCAGCCGGCCGCTGTCGACCGGGCAGGTGAGCACCGCCCGGGTGCGGACCCGCCGGGCGACGCCGCGCACGAACGTGAGGACCGGCCCGACCGGGCCGGTGAGCAGCCGGCGGATCTCCGGCTGGAACAGGTCGAGGCGGGCCTTGACCGTGACGGCCATCAGCGTGCCCGCGGCCTGCGGGCGGGCCGGTCCTCCGGCGGCTCGGCGTCGGGGCGCGCGGGCGCGTTACCAACCGCGGGCTGATCTCGCGCGCGGATGGGCGCCTCGCCGCCATCCGGAACGTGCGCCGGGGGCAGGATCTCGTAGCGGCCGGCGTCGACGAGGGCGGCCAGATGCGGCCCCCACGACAGCGTCGACACCGCCTGATCCGGCACGCCCGGCATCGGCCACAGCGCCCGCACCGTCACCAGTTCACCCTCTGTCGGCATCACCGCTCACCCCGTCTCGTCTACACACATCACGGTCAGCACCGCCACCAGCACCTCTTGACCGACGCAGCCGCCGGAGGGGCCGACCGACGACTGCTCGGCGACGAACACCTCGTCGACGGCTTCGGCGGCGCGCAGGTCGTGCAGGACGGCGCGGCGGATCCGCGCGGCGTCGTCGGCCAGCGTGCGGGCGGCGTCCTCCAACAGCTCGTCGCTGGGCGGGTTGCCGTAGTCGTCGGCGGACGGCGCGCACCGGGCGCTGCCCGCACCTAGCTCGACCGCCCAGAACACGCCGTCGTCGCAGCCTTCCCCGACGGCTGTGCCGCGCGGGTTCGGGAACTCCGCCGCGGTGGTCGGGTACACCCGCACGATGCGTACCCACGCCTGCCCGGCGCAGCAGTCATCGATCGCGACATCGCGGCCGGGCACCACCGCGCACGACGCCGGCGGCCCGCCCACCGCATCGGCCAACGCCGCCCGGATGACAGTCCGCAGCCCGACCGCGATCGGCCAGGCCACATCGTCGGCCAGCACCGGCGCGGTCATGACGTGCGCCGCCGCGGTGAGGGGAGGTCGGCTGACCACACGACGCTGTCGCGCGGCAGCCCGTACGGGTTGACCGCGGCCAGCCACCCGTCGACCTCCGGGATGCCGGTCATGCCGTCGCGGGCCAACTTGGTCGGGTCGACGAACTCGGTGTGCACGCCCTGACGCACGATCGCCGAGACCCGGCGCGGCAGCCGGCACTTCGTGTCTCCGACGGCGGCCTTCGCGATCTCACACGCCAGATGCCCGCCCGCCCACCGGCCCGCCGCCGGCACCGGCACGCCGCGCTCGTAGGTAACGGCGAATGCGCCGGGCTGGTCGTCGCCGGCGGTGAGCTCCTGCCGGGTCGGCCAGCGGCCGCCGTCGGTGCGGACCAGCCAGCGCCGGTTATCGACCCGGTACGCCGACGCGGGCAGCGTCTGCCCGTCGACGCGCACCTCGAGCACCTGCTGCACGCCGCCGGGCAGGCTCACCTGCACGTCGCGGTCGCAGCCACAGTCGACCACGGGTCCGAGGCCCGGGCAGCCGCAGAAGGTCGTCCAGCCGGGCAGTTCCGGCGACAGGTACAGCTCCCACCGCCGCCACACCCGCACCCCGGGGTGCCCGCGTGGCACCGGCCGCACGGTGGTGGGGCACAGCCCAAACTGGCGGCCCGACAGCATCCACAGCAGATGCCCCGCCACCACCTTAGCCAGATCGCGTACCGCCTCGGGATGGTCGTCCCACCCGGCGCATTGCTGCACGTCGACCGGCCACTCGCACGAGCCACCGGGCGCGAGGGGGCCGGTCATGCGACGGCGACGGACAGGAACCGCTGACCGCCCGAGGCGGTGTCGGTGACCGTCACCAGATAAGTGCCCGCCTCGGTGTAGTCATGCGTCGCCGGCGCACCCACGGCGACCCCCGGGGTCACCCAGCCGTCACCCCAGTCGAGGGTGTACCCGCCGGGCGGGGCGAACGAGGCGGTGAACGTCGCCTTCAACCCGTTCGCCGTCAGCGTCCCTTCGGCAGGTCGCGGCACCAGCCCGGCGGTCGGGGCCGGCGGCGGCAGGGTGGTCCAGTCCAGGTGCAGCAGGTCCTGCTCACCCATCGGGTCGGCCAGCGGCGCCACCCCGGCCGTGCGCAGGTACACCGGGTACGGGCCGGTGCCCCACTCCGGGTTCTCCACCGCCTTGCCGGTCAGGGTGAAGTTCGCGGTGCCGTTCTCAATCGTGAAGTCGCCGATCTGCCCGTCGAGGATCTGCGGCAGGAGGAAGTACCCGAAGCGGGGCCGGCGGTTCACCGCCGAGCCCGAGCAGCGCTTCTGCGCGGTGCCGGACCACAACTCCAGGGCGACCGCGGAGTCCTGGTTCACCGCGGAGGTCACCCGCAGCCCGGTGCTGACGCCGTCCTCGTCCACGACGATCGGGGAGCCGGTGAACAGCGAGTACAGCTCCGGATCGACCCGGCACGCGGTGACGGTCACGTTGTAGAACTTGATCCGCCGCCGCGCCGGCACATACACACAGGAGTCGCCGTTGGCGTCGCGCTGATCGATTTCCTCGCCGTCGTCGACCTCGGCGGAATACTCGACGGACACGAAGCCCTTCGTGACGACCTGCACCGGCCAGCCGCCCGCAACAAACACGGGATCACCGCATGGACCGAGCTTGGTCGCCCGCAGCATCTTGCCTTTAACAGGGGTATCAGTCACCGCAGCCATCTGGCACGTCCTCAACCGTGATCAGGAGGTCGGTGCCCGGCCCGGAGCCAGCGGCGCATTCTGGCGTGATCGTATCCCATCAACGCCGCGGTACCAGGCCGCGGCGCTGCCCTGCTGATCGGCCTGGCGCAGCGGGTCAGCGGGTTCGTGTTCGAGCAGGCGTCCCCCGGCAGCCTGTGTACTGCCGTCACGAGGATGCGGCTGACCTGCTGCCGAATGACGACGGCTTGCGCCGACGGAGCCGACGAGACCGCTTCATGTCAGCTGATGTGCAACTGATCGAGCATGGCACATCCAATTCGTTGAATCGATCTCCACGGATGAATACGGTCCTCAGTGGACTGGATCCTGGGGGAGGATGAATGCGCAAGCTACTCATGTCCACGGCGGGAATCCTGCTGATACTCGCCACCACGACGCACCCCGCTACCGCACGAGAACGCGGCCGACCGCAGCCTAAACCCGCTCCGACCTCGGTAGCGACCCTCGCACCGAGCGTGAGCCGCACGGCGGGTGACTGCACGACGGTCCGGGCTCAGCTGCCGGAACTCGCCCGGGCGGCGCAGCCGGGCAAGGCGTCGGTCAGCTGTATCGAGCCCACAAAGTCGAGCGCTGGGAGGACACAGAAGCCCGGTCCGACACCGCGGCTGGAGCCGTTTCCCGACTGGTGCAACGACGCACCAGGCTCGTGGGTTTTCGACTATGAGACCGGCCGCGAGTGGGTCTGCTCGTATGCCGACATGACGCTCAATGTGATCAATCTGAACACCGGCGCAGTGATCGGGCAGATCCACTTCGATCAGTACGCCTTCGAGTTCACCTCGTCCAGCAGCCCCACCTTCGGCTATCAAATCATGCTCGACATGTACGGAGGCTGGGGCACGATCGGCGGCACCCTCGCGCAGGGCAGCGCCACCTGCACCGGCGCCTGCACGGTGAGCAGTTCCGACTTCCCACCGCAGGCCGTGACACTGACCAACTCCCCGGACGGCGAGTCGTACCACCGGTCCACCGCCACCACCCGTGGCTCGGTCGGCGCCGCCACCGTGACCTGGTCGTACTTCTTCACCAACCCGACCTGGACAGCGCCGTCAACACCGGTCACCATCACACCGCCGGCGACCCGCTGCGACCACAACCTGCCCGGCAACAACACCGTGGCCGGCTGCATCATCCGCGACATCGCACCGATGCTGTACTACAGCATTTCGGGACCGTACGAGGAACTCGCCTGGCACGTCCTCGCCGCGCAGGACTCCGGGCTTGCCGGCTCGCACCCCGCCTACGGACTGTCGCACCCAGCGCCGCTTAACCGGCTGATCGACGCCGCCCAGCAGGACGCCAACTACCGCCGCGCCTGCCCGTCCAGCTACCCGCGACCAGCCGGGCTCAGCTGCGACGAGTACCCGTTCCAGTCCAGCCGGCAAGGCGCCTCCACCGGCGGCGGCCCAGGCCGCACCTTCGACGGATGCCAGGTGCCGTTGCCGGCTGGAACCGGGCCGAGCGGCTACAGCGCCTGCATGATCGACGACGATGACAACAGCAACGGCGGCAGCGCTCTGAACAGCTTCTACATCGATCAGCGGATGCTGAACAGCGACGCCTTCTATGTCTGGATCACGCCGTAAAGGACTAACCTGTCGTGGTGGATGACCGAGGAGATGTGCCAGTCTCCGAGCACATGTTCTACCTGGCCGATACCGGCATCAACCTACGGCCACCACACGACTCCACCAACGGTCTGGCTTCCGTGCATCCGGGCGGCATCGTGGTGTTCACCGGCATCAGCTGCGGCCCCGTGCGGGTCACCGTCGATGCCCGTGATGCGCCACCATCCACGGCCGACACGGAAGCCTGGGACGAGGTCCTCGAGGTTTCGGTGCACGCACCGGTCGGGAGAATGGTGGTTTCCGGCGTGTTCAGCGACGCGCCGGAACTGCCGGTCCTGACCACGGCGGGCCCGGGCGACTACCGGGTCCGGTTGCACGCCCGCGGCCGCGACACCGCCATCGACCTGGGCGTGCTCGAGCCGGTCGAGGACTACCTTGTCATCGCCTGGCCGGCGCAGCTCGCACCGGAAACCAGCCTCAAGAACACCGACAGCTACGGTGCCGGACGGCGCCGCGCCAGACGCCGCGGGCCGGCACCGGCCACTGGCGCAGAAGACAGGCAGGCCGCCCTCCGGGCCCGGCTGCGGGCCAGGCTGCAGGCCGAAGACGACAAGTTCCACCAGCACCAGCGGGACAACGGCTGACCGGCGCCGCGCCACCACATCTGTGCCGGCGGCGCGGCGCCTCGCGCTGGAGCCTGTCAGTAGCCCTCGGACTCCGGGGCTGGTTCCGGTTCACCCAGGAGTCGCGTAGGCGGTGTGCTGCACCGTCTCGCGGACCCGTGGCGGCTCTTCGTGCTCCGTGTTCGTCGGGGTTAGGTGTCCGCAGCGAAGAAGTCCAACATGCCCCTCGTACGCCGGCGAGCACCACCTGATCGCTCGGGTGGTGCTCGACCCCCAAGGCGATCGAGGCGACCACGTCCGTTGGGTTCGCGCCTCGGCGCCACCTGCAGGGTCGCTGCCGGACGCAGTGGGCGGGACGGGTTCATCGGGATTCACCTTCGGTGTGAGAGGAAGCCGGCGAGCCACTGAACAGCGCCGCAGGACGTCGCAAAGGTGAGCCGCGGCGGGCTCAGAACAGCCGGCCTTGGTAGGCCGAGGCCGCGTCGAACGTCGACGAGTGCGGCGGCGCCTGCCGCGGCGGCGCGGGCCGGGCCGCCCGCAGGTGCTGCATCAACGGGTCTTTCGGCGCGGGCAGGTTGAGCACGTGGCGGGACGCCGCCTCCTTGCGGGCGACCTCGACGTAGCCGAGCAGCTCGTCGATCGCTGCCTGCCGCTGCCGCAACGCCTCGCCTGTCCAGGCGGTCAGCAGGCCGTCACCGCAGCCGACGACCACACGGAAGCCCAGATCCCACATGTCGGTGTTGACCGCACACAGCGCGGCGGCCAACGGGTCGATGTCGTTGGCCCACCACTCCGCGTCCGCCGGATCCAGGCCCTGCTCACGCATCGCCCGCGCGGCGCCGAGCAGCATCCGGCCAGTGCCGGCCGCCGGATCCATGACGCTGCGACCCGGCGGCGGTTCGACCATGCGGCCCATCAGCTCGGTCACGCACTCCGGCGTCAGGAACTGGCCTCGGGCCTGTTTCGCCTTCGCCGACGTGACCGCCTGCAGCACCGTGCCGAGAAGATCGACCTCATGCCGGCGGTTCTGCTCCGCGCCGAGCTGCCATACCCCGCGGCGCAGGGCCGCCTGGCCGACGGAGTGCACCGCCCGCAACAGTGCATCGTCGAGGTTGCCGTCCAGGCACGTCCACAACATGCGGGCGCGGGGTACGAGGTCTGGGCGGACGATCGACCATTCGAGCCAGATGCGTTTCACCAGCTCGGCGAACCGCGCCCGGTCCAGGTTTGCCACGAGTTCTGGCATGTCGGGGTCCGGCGGGCCGTGCTGTCCGGCGACCGCCAGGGCGGCGACCACACTGATCGCCACTTCGTTGAGAGAGCTGCCGTACTGCCCGTGCCACGCCGTTGCGACCGCTTCGGCGACCGCTTGTGCGTGCTGTTTGGGGTCTGCCGGCACCGGCGGCGGCCGCCACCGGATGATCGTTGCCATGAGTTCTCCCCTGGGGAAATGGGGCGCGCCCTCCGTGCAGCGTCGGCTGCGGGAGGGCGCGCAAGAGAGGTGATGCGGTCGGGGCGTCTTGCCGGTGCACAAGGTCCGGCGAGATGGTGGTCAGCGGATGTCGCGGATGGATTCGGCGACCAGCGCCAGTGCCTCGTACCGTTCGGCGAGGCGCACCAGGGCGTAGTCGAAGCGGGCCGCGAGTTCCGCGGTGGCGTGCAAGGGTGACCCGCCGAGGGTCGGCCAGGTGTTGCGTACGGTGGCCTGGTCGGCGCCCTGTTGCGCCCGGTCGGCGAGCTCGGAGCCCGCTCGTGCGACGAGCTGCTCGGCCTGCACGAGGCGGTCGATCAGAAGCTTGATCTGTCGCGGCGCGACCTGCTCCTCGGTCAACCCGAACTCGTCCCTGATCTCAGCTTCCCGCTCGTCACTCATACCGGATTCCTTTCTCGAGTCGCGACTGCCTGTATATATTCATTGTATTCAGAATGATCGTTGCCGTACATTTATGCGTTCCGATATGGCCGTGGAGCGGATCACACGGCGACCCGCTCACCTGCCCAGCATGGGCGCGCGGCGGCGACATGGCCTACGAGCTGCCGACCATGACCGGCACGGCGATCAGCCACCGCCCTCCGGTCGTCGACGCGCCAGGGCGAGCGGTCCGTTCAGCAGCACAAAGGCCGGCTCACGGCGGCGTACGGTGGGCGCATGATCAACACGGGCGGGGTCATCAACCCGGGCACGCAGCCGGTCGAGAACCCGAGCGAGGAGTTGGCGGTCGCCGCGCTGGAGGTGTTCCTCACCGAGGTCCGCAAGCGCGCAGCCTACCTGGAGGCCACGCCGCTCAAGCGCCGCGTCGCCGGCCTCACCGGTGACCCCGTGCGGGACCCGGCGGCGGACCGCGACGGCCGGTACGGCTGGGACCTGCCGCTGTCCGACGGCCGAGTCGTGCGGCTGCTCATGCCGGGCGTGCGGGTGGAGCTGCTGCGCGATGACATTTCCGCAAGATTGCCTGTACGTCTCGGGGACTGCATGGTGGTGGGCCACGGCGGTGGGCATGGTCGCCGCCGAGGGCCTGGTCCTGGACCTCACGCTGCCCTACCTGCGCTAGGCCCAGGGGTAGATCAAACTACCCGGCTGTAGTTCGCGCGAGGCTCTTGGCGAGGGCGAATTCGCAGGTCACAGTGGGTGTGATGGCGTGTGAGTTCTCAACGGATCTGATCCAGTCTCATTGGAATTGATCCGACCACCATTAATGTCGGCGTACGCGTGGAAGTGCGCAGCCGCGTACGCGACCGGGTACGCCGCGGCCATCGAGATCCGCGGCGCAGCGGCCGGCCGATCGCCGGTCCAAGAGCCAGCACAGATCGATTACTGAGGGTAGTTCTGCCCAAATCCCTGGCGCCGTCCGGAGTAGCCGATGAGCGGATACAGCAGATGTCATGATCAGTGGTGATGAGTAGCGATGAAGGTTCCATCCTCGATCAAGCGCGTCAGCATCATCGCAAGCAGTTGAACGCCCTGTTCCGCCGTCCCGGCATGTACGGCCGTGACGAGATAGCCGAGCTGCTCCTGCTGGGCGCGATGGCAGCCGTGGACGGCAGCTCAGCACGGTGGGAGACAGAGTTCGACAGCCTCCGCAATCACTTCTTCTCCGCCACGGGAGTCAAAGGCCGCTACTCCAACCTGCTGCCGACAGACGCAGTACGTGACGCCGCAGCATCGGTCTATGCCGGCATCGCTCACCGATGCGGCTGGCTTGATCTCGACCGAACCATGTCCGCGGCCGAGTATCGACAGCTCACCGCCACCATTGATGAACGGGTCTTACAAGACCAGACCCTCTCCCAAGTCATCGGCACGTTCGGCGAACCGTCACTGTGGGTTGGTGGAAGAAACTCCTTGGGGGCCAAAACGCTCGGTTACGCCACAGCCAGTTCGAAGGACGACCTGATCTGCTTCCATCTCTGGAGCGCCATTGCAACCACCGACCCCGACGCCGGACCACAGTCTCTGCATCCGGAACCGGTGGTACTCGCAGTGCGTCATCGAACCAATGACGCCCCTTACGCGTTCTCGTTCACTCCAGAAGGCCTTCGTCGCCGACCCACCACTGACCAGCAGAGTCCGCTACGCCCGACCGTTTGGATCTTCCATGGCGACCAGGCCCGACACGCCTCCGCCGTCTTCGAGACAGAGGAAGCCGGACTGGCCTGGGCGGGCGAGCACCACGTCACCGGCATCCTGGCCGAGTACCCCTACGGAGGCGCCTACGACATCGCACTCAGCGAAGGCCGCTTCACACCGTCGCAGTCACACCACGGCACCACCGACCACGTCGCCGCCTTCGCTCCCGGCCTACGGCATCTCCACCTGGTCGACGGCCAACCAGACTGATCAGCGTCCGCTCATGCCGCAGTCCGCGCCTGCTACCCAGTGCGGTACTGATCACGTGCGAGCATCAAAGAAGCTGAGCCGAGATCCAGAGGGTTGATGCGAGCGTCGAGATGAATGTGGGCCCCCTCTGGCGCATGGACGTCGGACAGCGCGAGGCACATTCGGGCGAGATCGCGAAGTCCGGCTGAGTCACCGAAGATTTCTACCGATCCGTCCACCACTTGCACCGTGATGGTGCCGCCTTCAGCGGGTGCTACAACTCCGATCGACGCATCGTAGGCCGGCACGGAAATCGAAGGTCCTGGCATGGGTCTCATTCTCCATGCTGTCCGCAGCTCTTACTCTCCTGCCGCCGTTCGTGCGCGCGGGGCAGCGCCGGCCGTCACGGTTGGTGACCGGCGGCGCGGAGCCTGGTAGACCTGAACTGCCGAATAGCGGATACATCGACCGACACAGTCGCTGCCATGATCTCCGTATGGCGCACGACTTGTTTCCTCCTGGGCCTTCCGTGTTGACCAATCTGGCTGAGGTCGTCCATCTGGCGCACATGGACGACCCATCCTGGCTTGTGGCGGTCCAGTTCCGCTTCCACGAGGGATACCTCCAGGTGGAAGCCGATCCTGACGACGACACGGTCGAGATTTCCTTCGATCCGCAGCAACGGCCGCAGCTTCATCACTGGGTGTCGGATTCGGTGCCGACCCAACCGGATCAGCACTATGCCGGCCTGCTCGGCATGGCCTGCGCCTGGCGGTGGGTGCTTCGCAATCAGCAGGGATACGAGGACGCGTTCCAGATCGAACTGGGCACACCGTCGTCAACCACGACGTTGCAGTACCTCGCGATGGCCTCGCGCCTCCACGTCCGCCACGTGAAAGACGTACCGATCCCGCAAAGGGCCCGGTCCTGAGCCGTACGCACATGGCCGCGATCCGCTTGGCCGTTGGTTACTGGTACGCCGTTGCTCGGATAGCGGGCTCCGGCTGGGGGCAGTGCTCGGTGGCGTCGATGAGGGCCCTTGCTCACACCTCTGTGAGGGCAATCTTGAGGTCTTTGGGCGTATGTGACCGGTCCAGTGCCCATGCCCAGCCGGGAAGGGCGACGGCTTCGGTGAAGAACTCGTCCAGGGTTTTGCCAAAGGACCACAGGTGTCCCGACCTCAGAAGCTCGGTGTCCGTGCTGGAAGCCCAGTGAAGCGTGCAGCTCAGTTGCCACATCGGCGCGTCCTCATCGCTGGCGTCGATGAGCTGCCGGGTGAGATCGGCCGAGAACTCGGGCCGACCACGGAAGTCGAACGTGCCGAACTGGGCGAGGACTCCGTCCCCGTCCTCCTCAGGTCGCCCCACGCCGTCGACCGGCAGCGCGGCGAACCGTCGGAAGACCTCGACGATGCTTCGCACGTCTGCCGCAGTCACCGTGCTCGGGTACACTCCTGCGCTTTCAAGCATCGACGCCAGGAGCGTCCCCGTCTCTCGGATTGTCACCACGGAATGATCATCTCGTGGTGCGGCATTCAGACCAAGCGTGGCTTGATCGCCAGCCACGCGCGGAGACGATCGACCAGATCCGGATCCTCGAGGTCGGCCTGGAGAAGTTCCGCAGCGTTAAGCAGGTTCTTGGCGCGCCGTGAATCGAGCAGCTCTTGGCGTTCCAGCGAGTGCAGGTCCACCCGATCGGTCAGGACGGCGACGCGGTCGAGGGACACGGGTATGGCATCCAGGCACGCCCGGACCACGGTGTCCGCTGACGGCAGGCTCGAAGCCGCCATTGCGGCGTCGCGCATCTGCGCCACGTAGTACGCCGTCCGCTCCGCGACCTCGCCCTGCTCGAGCGCGCCACGCCAACCGGCCTGGCCCAGCAGCCAAATCTTCAGCTGAGCCCATGCCGGTCGCCCCGCCGGCCGCTCCTCCCATCGCTCATCGATCAACAGCAGCAGGTGCAACCACCAGTTCGCGTCTGGAGGCCCCGGCTGACGGTGGTCGAGCCATCGCAGACGGCCGTCCTCGTCCGACCGCAACAGCTGGTCGAGTTCCCCGCTCGCTACCACCTCGTCTCGCACATGGCCAACAGTGTCGCCACCCACGACGATAATCAAGAACCAGCGACCGTCGGGCTATGACGTATCGCCATTCAACGGCCAGGCCTGACCATGATCAGATGCCTTGATCTGAGTCGCGATCCGAGGGTTGACGCTCGTCCGCGGATTACGCACCCTGAGCAGCGAGCAGCTGACGGCCGGCATCGGTTGAAATCCGTACCTTGTTCGCGCTGGCGCGAGAGCACGCGCTCCACCTACACGCTCGGGAGACGGCCCACGGCACGTCTGGTTTCGTCGGCACGGTGTCGCTCTTTTCGGCGATGGGACGTTTGCCTCGTCGGCCATAGCCTGCAGGAACGGGGACACGGGCGGGAGGGGCATGGCCGAGACGGTGATGTCGGCAGACGCGGCGTTGACAGCCGCGCGTCAGGTCGCCGCCCTGCGGTATGCGATCGGATACGCGAAACCTGACGGCCTGGAACGCACGGTTAGTTTGCCGGACGCGCTGGCGGTGGCGTTCGAAGCGGTGCCGCCGGTGCGGTCGTTCGCCCGGTATCAGGGCCAGCGCAGCAACACCGGGCTGTGGTGGTCGGCCTCGACCGGTGGGCATGTGGGGTTCGAGTCCTGGCTGGAACGCGATCACCTGATGCTGCTTGACTTCGACCCGATGGTGGCGGCGATCGCGTCGCAGCCGTTCCGGTTGTACTACGACGACGGCACCCGTGTACGCCGGCATGTGCCGGACTTCTTCGCCCGGCTCACCGACGGCACCGGAGTGGTCATCGACGTGCGGCCTGCCGCCCGCGTGAAGCCGGCCGACGCGGCGGGGTTCGCCGCGACCGGCCGCGCCTGCGCGCTGGTGGGCTGGCAGTATCGGCTACTACACGAGCCCGATGCGACGGTGACCGCGAATGTGCGCTGGTTGGCCGGCTACCGGCATCCCCGCTGCGCACGACCCGACCTGCAGGAGGCGGCCGAAGAACTCCTCGCGGCGCCGATGCCGTTGATGCAGGCCGGCGCGCTGCTCGGCGATCCGCTGGCAAGCCTGCCGGTGATCTTCCATCTGCTCTGGCGTGGCCGGTTGCGCACCGACCTGACCATCGCTCTGTCGGCTACCTCGCCCGTGACAGCGGTCAGGCGATGACCGCCGGCCATAACCAGGTGTTACGTGTCGGCGACCGGGTCCGTTTCGAGGACGACGAGTGGAGCGTCACCGGGCTCGACGGCACCCGGGTGCGTCTGTCCGGCGACACCGGCCGAACGCGGCTGCTGCTGGCAGGCCATCTACTGGCCAGCCCGGGCTTCCGGCTCCTCGGAGCAGATCCTGCGGCCCGATATCTCGACCCCGTCGGGCTGTTGGACGCCCTGCCCCCTTCGGTGGTGCAGCGAGCGCGCAGCTGGGAGCGGCATGTCGTCGAGGTCGAGACCGGGCTGCCGCCCGACGCCCCGCCCGGCACACCTGCCCACGCCTCGTTCGATCCCTCCACGCGCACCCTGGCCCAGCGAGATGCCGCGAAGGCCGCCGAACTGAGCCTCGCCGGCGAGCCCGTCAGCGCTGCAACGGTCAAACGGATGCGGCTGCGCTACCGCGCCGGCGGCATTTGGGCTCTGGTCGACCATCGTGGCACCCGACCGGTCGGCCAGCACGGGCGCGTCGACCCGCGGGTGGCCACTGTTCTCGCGGCGGCCATGCAGGCCGAAACCCTCGAGTCGACCGGCACCCGGTCGCGGCTGCGGCGCCGCGTCGAGCGGCAGATCGCGGTCGAATACGGCGACCACGAGGTGCGCATGCCGTCACGGGCGACGTTCTACCGGCTCTGCGCGGCCATGGACACCGGCCGGCACACCTTCGGGCAGGCGACCACCCCCCGCACCCAGGCGAACCGGCCGGAACGCCCGTTCACCCAGACGCTCGCGCAGCGTCCGGGTGAACTAGTGCAGATCGACACGTCACCGCTGGACGTTATCGCTTTGCTCGACGACGGCGTGCCCGGACGGGTCGAGCTAACTATCGTGCTGGACGTCGCGACCCGCTCGATCTGCGCCGCGGTTCTACGCCCGAGAGGCACCAAAGCGGTGGACGCGGCGCTGCTGTTGGCCCGGATGCTGGTGCCCGAACCGATGCGACCCGGCTGGCCCGAGGCACTGCACATGGCTCGCTCCAGCATCCCGCACGGCCGACTGCTGGCGCTGGACGAGCGGCTCGAGCACGCCGCGGCGCGGCCGGTGGTAGTGCCCGAGACCGTCGTGACCGACCGCGGCTCGGTGTTCCTTTCCCAGACCTTTGTCAGCGCGTGCGCCCGGCTGGGGATCTCGATCCAGACAGCGCGGCCGCGTACGCCGACCGACAAAGGCATCGTCGAGCGGTCGTTCCGGTCGATCAACACCCTGTTCAGCCAGCACGTCGCGGGCTACCTCGGCGCCGACGTCACCCGGCGAGGAACCCCGGACACAACCCAGGCCCGCTGGTCGGTCCCGCAGTTGCAGGAGCTGCTCGACGAATGGATCGTCGCCGGCTGGCAGCCGCGCCCGCACGAAGGCCTGCGCTTGGCGGCTTCAGGTCTGCGGCCGCTGTCGCCTAACGAGATGTTCGCTGCGGGGATTGCCGCAGCGGGCTATCTGCGCCTGCCGCTGACCGGCGACGACTACCTTGAACTGTTGCCCGTCTGCTGGCGCACCATCGGCGACCACGGCATCCAGATCGGTCATCGGCACTACGACAGCCCGCAGCTCAACCCCTGCCGGCACACCACTTCCGGCGTGGCCGGCAAGAACCGGCGCTGGGAGATCCACTACGACCCGTACAACCTGTCCCAAGTATTCGTCCGCGACATGCGCACGAAGCGGTGGATCACCGCCACTTGGACCCACCTGCCCATGGTCGCAGCGCCGTTCGCCGACTTCACCTGGCGCGCCGCCCGCCAGATCGTGGCCGGCCAAGGCGGCGACACTTCGCAGCAGAGCGAGGTGGCACATGCCCTGCACGACCTGCTAACCCGCGCCGCCGGGCCGTCCGCACCCGACGCCCACGCTCGCCGGGTCCGCGCCCGCACCGCGGCAGCCCCACCCGCACCGCGGCCCGACCTCCCCGACGCACGCTCCGACGACGCACCGACCGACGACGATGCCCCTATCGCCACGATCATTCCGCTGCGCGCCTTCGAGGCAGGAGACGAGCGACGCTACCGATGACCAGCCAAGAAGCCGACCCGGCGGCCGACTGCGAAAGCCCGGCCACCACCAAGGAGGGCTGGGCGGCCTTCGTCAACCGGCAGCCCACACCCGTCAAGTTGCTCGGCCCCGCCGAGCTTTCAGCGCTCACCCCTGCCCAGCGCGACGTCTACGACGAAACCCGCATCGGGCACCATGCCCGGCTCATCGTGGTCGCGACCCCCACCGTCGAACGCGTCGTCAAGACCGGACGGCGGCTGACCGTGCTCAACCGCGGCCAGGACACTGCCCGCCGGGGACTGGTCGTCACTGGGGAATCCAGCACCGGCAAGACCACCGCGATCAAACAACTCGGCAAACACCACGAACTGCTCGCCCGGCGCCGGCGCACCGCCCCCGGCCCGTTCCTACCGGTCGTCTACGTCACCGTCCCACCCGCGGCGACCCCGAAAGTCCTCGCCGCCGAGTTCGCTCGGTTCCTCGGCCTACCGCTACCCCGGCACCTCAACCAGGTCAACATCACCAACGCCGTCTGCGACCTGCTCTTCCAGCTGCGCACAGACTCGTGCTCGTCGACGAGATCCACAACCTCAACCTCGCCACCCGCGGCGGCGCCGAAAGCTCCGACCAGCTCAAATACCTTGCCGAACGCATCCCCGCCACGTTCATCTACGCCGGCATCGACGTCGAACACGTCGGCTTGTTCACCGGCGTCCGCGGCCGCCAAATCGCCGGCCGCTTCACCAGCATCGCCAGCACACCCTTCATCTACGGCACCCGCAGCCAGCGCGACCAATGAGCCGCCCTGATCGCCGCCCTCGAAACCGCCCTGCGACTGCACCGGCACCGCCCCGGCAGCCTGCTGCGCCTGGCCACCTACCTCTACGAACGCACCAACGGCATGATCGGCAGCCTCTCGCATCTGCTGCGCGACGCCGCGATCGAGGCCATCTACGACGGCACCGAACGCCTCACCCAGACCAGCCTCGACCAGGTGACCCTCGACCACGCCGCCGAGCGCCAAACCCCACCACGACCACGCCGCCGCCAGCCAGCCGTCCGACCCGCATGATCCGCCCGGACGCTCAAAGCCTCACCGGCCCATGGCAGCAACCCGCCCGGGCGCTGCCCATACCCCTGTCACCACTGCCGCGCGAGTTCTTGTTCTCCTACGTCCGGCGGCTGGCCGCCGCCAACCACGCCACGCCGCGACTACTGCTATCCCACCTCGGCCGCCACCACTCCCACCCCAAAGCCGGTGGCATCGCCACCAGCACCTACGACCTCGCCCTCAACCATGCCGCGCTCACCCGGCTCGCGATCTACAGCGGATCTACACCGGCTGCCCTGCTCAAGGCCACCGGCGCCGCGCTCTCCACCGACATCGGCCCCACTCCGATCTGTGAGTGGACCAGCATCCTCAACCGGCGGTCCGCCTTCGCCTGCACACGCTGTGCCCCAGAAATTTCGCCCGGCACCGGTCTGATCGCCCTGGACGAACACCAGCCGGCAATCTGCCGCACCCACCAGGCGATCCTCGCCCGAGCAGGTATCACCGGCGAGCAGCAACTCCGCCCCTTCACGGAGATCGCCGCCGCAGCCCACCGTCACCACCACCTGCACCGGCGACGCCGGCACACCTTCAGCCGGTCCCTCGACGCCGCGTCAGCCCTGATCCGACGTTGGCGGCCCTTCGCCAAGCGGCGGGCCGAGTCCCCCGAACACCTCATCAGCAGATGGCACGAACGCGCCAGCCGACTCAACCTGCCCGACACCGATCAGCTCGTGCGCTACCCCGAGATGATCGCGCTGGCCCAGCTGTTCAGCACCCTGCCCTGGCCCGATGCGTCCGCAGATCAGCAAGCCAAGCCGATCATCACCGCGCCCCTGCACTTCCTCGAGCAAGCCGCCGTGCACTTAGCCCATCCCGAACCCAACCAGCTGTTCCAACGCGGTCACCCCCTCTGCCGCTGGGCCGACGTCCCCGAACGACCCGGCTACTGGTGGCGCGACTACGGAACCGAACCCGACAGAAGCATCTACTTCCGGCACAGGAACAACCCGAAAACCGCAGCAGCCCACCGCAGAAAAAGATCAGATTTAGTGAGACCAGCCAGTTCGACACCATCTCAGTCAAACTGATCCGCCGCAGGCCAACGGGCCCCACGCGGACCAACTTGGTTGAGAACTGACATGGCGGGCCCGGCCAGGCGGAAGCAATGCGGCAATGAATGTCATCCGCACCCACCTCGGCCGGGCCGCCGCCACTTCCCGCCGCGCCGCCACCCCTCTCGGGTGGCGAGCGCGCATTCCGGCACGTCACGCTGATCATGATCGTTAGCGTCAGTGGGTGCTCAGGCCGCCAATCGCGCCGATGCGGGCGGTCGGCGTACCGGAGCTGCCCGAGCCGGGGATGTGCCGCGGCGGTTGCGCCTACGAGATCAAGATGGATGGCTGGCGGTGCCTCGCGTTCACCCGTCCCAGCGGCGCCTATTTGCAAAGCCGCCAGGCCAAAGACCTGACGCCATACGCGCCGGAGGTCGCGGCCGCGGTCGAGCAGGCGCTACCGCCGGACACCGTCGTCGACGGAGAGCTTGTCGTCTTTGACCCGGCCACGGGCCGGACATCGTTCTCGGCGTTGCTCGGCCGGATCACCGCCGGGCGCCGGCTACCCACCGAGGTCGCCCGCCGTCCGGCGAACCTGGTGCTGTTCGACGTCCTCGCCGCCGCCGGAGAAGACCTGACCGCCCGGCCGCTGCGGGAACGCCGCACCCGGCTCGAAGCTCTGTTCGCCGACGCGCCGCCAGCGCTGGTGCTGTGCCCGCAGACCAAAGTGCCTCGGTTCGTCAATTCCGAACGGCGGTCTTGCCAGAACCGGGCCACGTTCGCGACCGTTGGCCTTGGTATGCGCTCCGGTTCGAGGAATCTGGAGGTTGGTCTCGTCGTTTCGCGCTCGGCCGAGCCCGCGGTCTGGATCTTTACCACCTGCCAGCCCCTCGTCGGCCGACTCTGTGACGGGCGTACAGCTCAGTCGAGGTCGACCTGGACCTGGTGCGCCGTAAGCATTTCTAGGAGATACTCCAGGCTGATCGCTGGACTTAGCCGACGCCGATCGTAACCGGTCACGAGGTGTTTGCAGGCGACGGTCGAGTTGTGCCACACGAGCCGAAACGGTGCCCGCGCGCCGAACTTCCCGCGCAGACAGTCAGCGAGCGCGTCGAGGTTCCACCCGAAGTATCCGCCCGGGCCGTTGATCGCCTCACCGATCGCGCAGTAGAACCCTTCGATGTCGGTCACGAACTGGCCGTCGAGGTGGTATGTGGTGTCGGCGGGCTGGTCGGGTGCATCTGTTCGGTGGGTGAGCGCGACGCCGGCCCATTGGTGGCGCAGTTCCCGGTTGTAGCCGGCCCAGAGGTTCTTCTCGGTGGGCCGTCCAGTGTGCCAATGCTTCAGGATGTCGAGGATCCCTGTCGGCAGCGGTTCCTGCGGATCGCTGTCGACGGTCACGTCGAGAAGTCCGGCACCGAGTCTTGATGGTCCGCTCGCGTGGACCGTCCCTGACACCGCCGCGCCGATGACTTGACCCGCTGAGCCGTCAGCGGCGACCACGTGGACATCGGCGCGGATTCGGCGGTGACGCAGGCCTGCCTTGGTCGACTGGCCGAGCGCACCGAGGGCGCTCAGTAACGGGGGTTCCGGTCGGCAGCCGAGTAGACGAATCTGCGGCACCAGCGGTGCCGCCTGATCGCGAAACACGCCGGTGACATCCCGACACGTGCCGTAGGACGCCTCGTCGCGGCCGTGGAGCACGAATTCGGTTACCTCGCCGGGACGTAGCACGGCGTCCGTGCGGTCGTAGACATGAACAAAGCCACCAAGATCAATGTCTATTGTTCCCGGCATGGTGGCATTCGGTCGTTGTTTCAGAATGACGACGTCACCGAGGTCCTCGCCCGACCAGGGCGGCGGCATGCCTGACTGTGGTGCAGGCGCGGTGATGGAGACGTCGCCCAGCGAGGCCTGGTCAGTGCCGAGTGCATCGGCGGGCAGCCGACCGATGAGATCGGCAAGCGCGCCGTCCGGCGTGCAGCCGATAAGGGTGAACTGCTCTCGGGGCTGGGGCGGCAGATCCGCGAACAGTCCTTCGATCTGCGCGCAGAGTGCCAGAGGGATGTCGTCCTCGTAAGTGTCCTCGAAGCCGGCGTCGCCAAGAAGGAGCCAGCGTGGGCCGACCGGATGCTCCCACGTCCACCGCCGCCGCTCGGGCGGCATGACCGCGTCGGGACCGGCGCTCGTCGTCACGCCGAGACCCTACCCGCTGGAGACGCCACGATGCGGCGCGTTCGTGGATGCCCGAGCACGGCCCGGCAACCTCAAACCCGTCGGCTCATCGGCTGCGGACGCCGTCAATGCCTGACACACCACGTGCTGTCGACGAAGTTTGCGCACCCGGCACCCCTCGACCGGCTGACCTGTTCATCCGCCGAGTCCGCGATGGTTGAGGGTAGCGAGGTATCGCATCAGCGGGGGGATCGTCAGTCCGAACAACTCGGCCGCGCGGCGGACGTCGCCGCCGGAGGCGTGGATCTCGTCCAGGATGCGGTCCTCGCGGAATCTGCTGGCGGGAATGCCGAGGGTCTTGTTGACCCACACGTAGGTCGCCTGGCTGGTGCGTGACGCGGTACGCACGTTGATGAATAGGTGCGGGTTCGCCGTAGCCGGCCATCGCCTGCAGCGGAAGTCGAGATAGGTGGTGAGTCGCTGGAGCACCGCCGGCGCCAGCAGGATCACCAGGCCGTCGACGTGCAGTCGGCCGTCGCGGTGGTCCAGCAGGTGCAGGCTGCGCAGCTGGCGCGGTCGGATGCCGTGGAAGATCAGCAATGCTGCCAGAGCGGCGCGGGTGGGTTCGGCCGGATCCAAGGCTGTCACGAGTTCATCGACGGTCAGCGGCAGCGGTGTTTGTCCCCGGATGGTGGCACCGCGTAGGCCGGTGGTCGGATTGGCGAACACGAGGCCCCGAGCCTTGAGCAGCCGGAAGATCGACCGGAAAGCAGAGATGATGTCCTTGCGCTGTCCCGGGCGTCGCGCTCGGGCAGCGGCTGCATAGACCTGGTCCTTAGTGATTTCGCGGAGGGAGTCGTGGCCGGCGGCTGCCCACGTCTTGAGGAAGGGCAACGCCACCGTGAGGTGGTTACGGACTGTCCGGTCGGTTCGGACGTGCAGTCGCGGCGCGCGTGAGCTGCCCTCGCGCATAGCGGTGAACCACTCTGTCAGCTCCCTGGCCATACGGTGTGGTAGTCCGGATGCGCATTGGTTGAACCAGGGCACGATCGCGGGCACGCGGTCGTCGTCGAGCATGCCGACGCTGGCGAGAACAGCGAGCACAGGTGTAACGGTGAGCGCGCGGCGGCTGAGCTGTGACAGGACCGCGGCCTCGCTGGCGCGGATCGGGGCGCCGGGCGTGTCTTGAAGGGCTAACAGGACACGAAGTCCGCGCCTGGCGGTCCCGATCAGACTGTCCGTCCAGCCGTGACGAGGGCCGTACTCGATAGCCGCGGCCTCGAGCGCCTCCGCCAGCCTGGAGACCGGCGGTGGGGGCAACTCGACGTATCTGCCGTCGCGCACCAGCTCGCGCGTGGCGTCGAAGAGAACGAGTTGCCGATACGGCAGCGGCCGGATGGGACCGGGACGCGGCGGGGTTGTGGAGCGCGGCTGCGTGGGACGAAGTCGGGACCGGTGCCTGGAGCCCTTCATTGCCAGCGCCAGCTTGTGCTCCATCCCGTCGAGGAAGAGCTGCTGGCCGCCGTAGACGGCCTCGGCGCGGCGGGTATCGCGGGTATCGCCGGCTTCCCAGCGGCGGCGGGCTCGGTCGCGGCGCCGGCACAGGCGGCAGCGGCCGGTGAGCGGGTGCAGCGTGCTGATAGTCCCGCAGGACGGGCACTGGCCGATGGGGGGTCTTGGCTGTGCCAGTGCCGGCACGCCCGGCACATTCCACCAGTGTTCTTGAACAGGCCCCACGCCAGACAGTGCGGGCACGAATCCGGCAGTGCCGGTGCATACCGGTGGCAGCGGATGCATAGGCCGCTGGACCAGTAGTTGTCTGGCGACCCGCACCGCCGGCACGGGTCCGGGGAGCGGTGATGCGCCGGGTAGCAGTCCTCGCAGCACCTCGTCGTGACGTTCATGACGGGCTTGGCCCGGCACGCCGGGCACGTCTCGGGTCGAGGGCCGCTGCGGGTGTTCATGCCGGCGGCGTGGTTCGCCGCCTGCCCAGACGCGGTGGCGGCATCGGCACGACCGCACCGTCACCGGCGGCCGCCTCCTGCTGGGGCTTGCGGGCGGCGACCTTCTCCGGCTCGCAGATCAGCAGGTCTGCGGGCGTGCACTCCAACACCGAGCAGATGACGTCCAGGTCATCGAGGCGCACCGTGGTCGGCGTGCTGGTCCATAACGCGGACATCTTCCCCGCGCTGACCGCCATCCCGGCCCCGGCCAGCCGGCGGCGCAGTTCAGTCGACTTCCAGATCCCGCGTTCGGCGGCCTTCATGCGCAGATTCCATCGCATCTGCCCTACCTCGCCTTCGCGTCAAGCCGGGCGGAGACCCGCTGGTTGGCTGCCGCCCACGCCTGCTCCACGTGATCGTCATGGACATGGACGTAGCGGGTCGTCGTGGAGAGCCACTCATGACCGAGAAGCTCCTGAATCGCCTTCAGGTCCATGCCCTGCTCATACAGTCGCGAGGCGCAGGAGTGCCGGAGCCCGTGCGGCGACAGCCGCCGTGACCACTTCGGCAGATGCCGGTCCACCGCCTGCGCCAGCCCTTGCCGCAACGCGCCATCGCCGGCGCGAAGGCACCGGCCAGTCATCGGGTCGCGGCGCTCACTTGGCAGCAGCGGAGCATCCGGATCGTCCCAGTCGTCGCCGAACTGATGCCGCACCTCTGCCAACCACCATGTGATCAGCCGGTCAACCTCATCGATCGCCGGGACCAGTCGCGTCTTCGGGCCACGGCCGCGACTGCCTTTACCGAAGCGCACATGCAGCTTGCCGTGCTCGCCCAGGTCGGGCCGCTTGCCGTGCTCGCCCAGGTCGGGCCGCCAGTCCCGCAGGTCGAGCATGACGGTCTCGCCGATGCGCAAGCCGACCCGTCGCCAGAGCGAGGCGGCCAGATAGTCGCGGGCGGACGGGAGGAATTTCCGCGCTTGCGGAAGTGCCTGCCGCCAGCCGCCGAACAGTTCCTCGACCTCCGCGGTCGACGGCGGCACCCGTGGTGCGCCGTACTCAGCTTTCGCCGGCCTGTTGAACTCGTCAACAATCTGCTCGACCACGTACCCGGTCAGGGCATGGATGTCGCCGCTATACCGGGCAATCAGGAAGTCGTAGAAGCTGGCCAACGCCCATGCCTTGCGCTGCACGGTCGAGTGCGCCAAACCACCCCGCCGCTGGGAGGCCAGGAACCGATCGGCGTCCTCGGGCCCGGCAGTCCACAAGGGTCGCGACAGGAAGCGCAAGAACTCGAAGATCAGCGACCGCTCCTGACAGACGACCGAGTCTGTCACGCCGGCTCCGACGCCCGCGAGAAGGAACTGATCGACGAGCTCCTGCTCGAAGTCCTCAGCCTCTGCAGCGTTCTGCAGACGGCGCGGAGAGGCCAAGTTGCGGACGACCGCCAAGCTCACGGACGACTCGGCTCACAGAAGACGACCATACATCGGAAATTACCCGCAATCGTCGAGAATCTCGACGGTCCGTCACCGCTTTCACCCTCCAGGTCGAACTCCGATGACCAGCAAACGAAGCGCCAAACCACGAACACCCGCCGAAGGAACCGGGAGGAGTTCGGGTAGACGTAGACCTCGCCCGCACCTGGTTCGACGAGTACCTCACCGGCGCTGAGGGCCTGGTCGTGAAGGATCTGGCGTCCCCGTACCGGGCCGGACGGACCGGGGCCTGGTGGAAACTGAAGCGGCGGGTAACCGCCGAGGCGATTGTTGGCGGGGTGATCGGTCCGGTCGACGACCCGCGGGTGCTGCTGCTCGGGCGCCTCGACGCTCGCGGTCAACGGCTGCGGTACGTGGGGCGGACCGTGCCGCTGGCGTTTAGCCAGCGTCAGGAAGCGGCAGGGCTGCTGACCCCCGCCGGCGGTTCCCATCCGTGGCCGCATCCGCTGCCCGCCGCGTGGATCGGACAGCTCGACCAGCGCGAACCGCAACCGTACGCGCAGGTCGAGCCGCTGCTGGTCGCGGAGATCGTCGTGGACCAGGCGTATGAGAACGGACGTTTCCGCCATGCCGTACGGCACCTGCGCTTACGGGCCGACCTCGATCCTGGCGACGTCGAACAGTGGCGACCTTCACCGCCGGACCCGGGCGCCCCCGCGGACTGACCCGGGTCACTGCGTACGCCGCTTGGTGTTTCGCCGTGGAGCGTTGGGCGGTACGAGAGCCGCCCAAGGGTCAACCGGCCGGGATGCCGGCCATCCCGCCTCGGCGGCCCTCTGGGTGCCTGAACCCGGCGCAAGCGTCACGGTGGGAAAGACAGGGTTGCCGAATACCTTGCCAACACCGGTCTGACCCCGGCCGACCTTCGTGACCTCGCCGAGCGCATGAGACGGGTCTAGCCGGTTGGAACCGCCGCTGTCCGACGCGTCGTAATCCGCTGCTTCGGCGCCGCTGACTCAGCGGCTACGTGGCCGCCGGCCCGCCGTCCTGCCGGAGCCCCGACCCGCGCCGGTCGCGGCAGGCGGACGCGCTTCATCGGAGGCGTCATCAGCCGGCTCCGGGCTCGACGCTTCTGTAGCCTTCGGCTCGTCCGGCGTAGGCGGGTCAGCGAGCCCGCCGCTGGAGTGCTCGGTACGGCCAGGATCGTTGTCGAGCCCGAACACTCGATCTGCCAGGTCGGCCGGTACATCGAATGCGAGGCCGCCGGCGCCGCCGGTCGTCGTGCGGACCTCGTCGTGCTGGTCCGGCCCGGCCGCCTTCAGCAGGCGGCGGGCCAGCCGCCGCGCGTCGTCGCGGTCCTGGGGATGGATCGTCACCGTCATGTCGCCCTCCACGCTCACGCGGTCGCCTGCGGCAGCCGCACCTTCACCGCCGCCTGCGCGCAACCCCACCCGACCAGGTAGCGGCGCTGCGCCACGGCAAACACCTCGTTGTCAACCGTCGACAGGGCCTGCGGCAGCGTCGGCAACGACACCGCGCCCCGCCGTACCTGCACCGCACCGGTCGCGTACAGCCACGCGTCACCGGCCGGCGGCACGGTGCCGTCGGGGCCGGCGCCGTCGGTGTGGGCGAACACAACCGGGTTGCCCAGTGGCGCGACCAGCCGTGGGTTTTCCACCCGGAGCAGCTGCGCACCGGTCAGGACGCCGGCGGTCCACCGCGGCGCCCACAGCACTCCGATCCCGCCGCTGCGGTCCGACACGAACGCCTCCAGCAATCCCAGCCCGATCGCCGCGGACACCGGCGCGGCGGCGGAGCCGCCGAGTATTTCGGTGTCCGGGTCGGCCAGCCGGGGCCGGTTGCCGGCTGTGCCGGTCCACGCGTAGTGCTCCAGCGACTGCTGCTCGATCAGGCCGAGTTTCTGGTGGGCCCGTTCGAGGAGGTCATCGCGGCCCGGCAGCGCGCACACGAACCCGGTATACAGCGAGATCGGCGGGCCGGCCTGCGCCACGTCCACGCCCGGCGGGAGGTGCAGCGGCGGGCGGTCGACCGCGCACGCCTCGGCCAGGGTGACCGGCGCCGGGGCGTCCGCGCACACCGGCTCCCACTGCACCCCGGCCATGAACTCGCGCGCGTCGGCGGGGTCGAGCACCGCCGCCGCGGAGAACAGCCCATACCGGTACGGCACCACGGGTGGCGCGGCGACGCTCACCCACGGCTGCGTCACCGCGCCGACTCCCCACCCGGGGCGGTGCGGGTCATGCGGCGACGCAGTCGAACGCGACCGGCTGACCGGTCACACCCGACGGGCACAGCGGCACCGTCAGCCGGTACGAGGCGTAGCACCGCTTGATCAGCAGAGTGGCCTCCTCCGACCACAGCGCGATGTACTCGTTGTCGCGCAGCTTCGTCGAGTCGTACACCGCGGCGAGGTCGATGATTCCGCGGGTGCCCTTCACCCACGTGCCCGGCGCGTACATCAGCAGCTGCACCGAGGACGGCCACTGCTGCGGCGACGCCGCTCCGCCGAAGCCGGCGCCGCCTGCGTCGACGTAGCCGTCCTGCCAGTCGTACACCCATCGCGGCAGCACGTTGCGCCGCTGGAACCAGGCGGTGATCTGCTCGTCGGTGATGTCGAAGAAGTTCTGCCCGGCCCGGCGGGCCATGTCCGCGCGGATCCAGTCCAGCAGCCACGACGGCGCCGGCATTTCCAGGGTGGCCCGCCGGCTCATCCGGTACCGGTGGCGGTAGTCCGTCGCCGCGATCGCCACCGCACCCAGCACCCCGGTCGTGGTGTGGTCACCGTCAACGTCGGTGCCCAGCGGCAGCGTGAACGGCGTCGACCCGGACGGGGCGGCCATCTTCGCGATCAACCTCGCGTTGATCTTGTGTTCGTGGGCGACCATCGCCCGCCGTACGACCTCGCGGGTGTTCTCCGGCCACACCTCGTTCTGCACGATGTCGTGCTCCAGGCAGATCCCGTCGACTTCGAGGCGGGTCTCCGCGAAGTCCGGGCACGGCACCCGGTAGCAGGACTTGTCCGTGCCGGCGACCGAGTCCGCCTCGGTCTGCACGAATCCGACCGCGGAGAACAGGTCCCGGAACTCCAGCCCGGTCGGGTACCGCAGACCGCCGCGGGTCACCGTCACCGTCGGCAGGTCCAGGATCCCCTCCGAGGTTTCCAGCCCGGGGCATAGATCCCACAGCGTCTCCGACGGCGCGCACCAGCCGCCCGCCGCCACCAGGTTGCCGCCCGACAACCGCGTCTGCGACGCCGCGTGCTCCACCACGTCGAAGTCGTCGCCCGCCGACGCCACCAGTCCCTGCTCGGTTGGCAGTTCGATCCGCGCGACGCCCTGCCGGATCCGGGTCTGCACCGCCGCGCCGCGCGGCATTGCCGCGAACCGCTCATCCACTGCCCTCGCTAGATCCTCCACAGAAGAGAACAGATGCCCGTTCGGCACGTTGGGGACGTCTGGGGCGGCTTTCACTCGCGCGGAGCGCGCCGACACCGCCGTACGCGGCTTCGGCTGCCGTGCCGCGGCACGCCGCGCCAGCGACGCGAGAACCGGAGTCGGCTCCGCCGGCTCGGCTGGCTCGACGGGCGCCTCATCCGGCTGCGCCGGCGCAGGCTCCCCCTGTTGGCCCGGAGCGCTCCCGGCCGGCTCACCCTCTTCCTCGCCTTCGGTCTCGTCGTCCTCGTCGTCGCCGTGGACCTGCCCGGCGAGGTCGTCCAGCTCGGCGGCGACCTGCGCCGCAGCGGCCATGATCTCGCCTTCGCGAGCACGGACTTGCCGCACGAACTCGGCCAGCTCGCGCAGCCGCACCAGGCCGTCGCCGGTCAGCTCGGGGTCGTCGCGTAGCGTGTCGAACGCGGCGACCGCATCGTTCTCCAAGGCGGTCAACGCGTCCAGGTCGAGACCGTCAAGGGTCTCGGGAATCTCGAACTCCACCGGTGGCTCTCCTCGGCACGGTTGGGACATCAGTCCCGACCGGCCCGCAGCCAGCATCGGCAGTTACTCCCACCATACCGAAGATCCGCGACCGGGCGTTGTGACGGGAGCGGTGTGACCCCTGGCCGAGCAGCGGCATACCCGGCAACGGAACTACCGCATGCCGGTCGGTGTCCGGGCAAAGGTGGGCTGTCCCGAACCGCCGGGCAGTCGGCAACGACCCAGGCAGTGACCCGCCGGATTCCCAAAGAGACGGTATTCCGAGATCCAAAGAGGCTGGTCGATCTGCAGGGAGTCGTTGGCGCTGCGAGCCCCCGCGCGCGAACCCCCATTGTGGTGGTGTGCCCCGTACAGTGACCACGTGCATCGCAGTCACTTCGAGGACTACGCGTCGGCTTCGTGCCGCGCTCTGCCTCTGTGCGATTGTGGCGCACCTACTACCTCACGGCCCGGCAGGGGCGCGAATCTGGTCATGACCGCCGACGGTCGTTCGGAAGTTTGGCAGATCAAGCACCTCCCCGCAGGCTCCGGCAAGTCCGTCACCATGGCGCTCCTGGCGTGGGAGGCCAAGCGGTCCGCCCGCTTCACCGCATCCACGCGGATGGTCAAGCGCGTGATGAGGCAGTTGAGCTCCACGGCGGAACCTATCGTCGCCGGCACATCGTCACCGGGATCATCAAGCAACATCGACGATCCACCGAGCAGCGGCAGCGGGCGCGTCCCGGGTTTTTTCCTCGAGGTGCTCACAGTAGTAAAGACCGATAGCGCGCGGTGGGCGCTAAGGAGCCGACGCCGCGCCATTAAGGAAGCGTTCGAGTGTGCGTTCGCGCTGGTGGACGAGCAGCCCGCATCGCTCAGCAATCGGCTCCACCAGGCGTTCAGGTCATCGCGGTGGTCGGCTGCCCTGACCGCCATCCAGCTCCGACAGGCGACAGCGCTTGATCTCGCACGGGCGATGTCCAAGCTGGCGATGGCGGCCCGCTCGGTGCGAGGCCTGCCATCGGCGTCGGCGTCGGCGCAGCCGCCCGGCGAGTTCGTGCGTACGCATCCCCGCGTGCCTCGTGGTCCCAGTGCTGCCCTGTGCAGTGCGACCTCTTGGCCTTCCGGTGGGGTGTTGAGCGTGGTGTAACCGACATGCTCCCTACGCCGCCGGCTCGTTTGCGTACAGGGAGTCATGTTGTCGGATTCGACTGTGACGGCAATCATCATGATCGTCGAAGAATCTGCAGGCACGGCTAGTGGCGTGCCGATGCGGTTGGTCAATCCGCGGACGCTGCCCGCGGTCGTCGTCGGTCTCGGCCCGGCGGTGGCGGCATGAAAACCCTCGGTGTGGCCAGCCTCGGTGCATTCGGCTACCTGCTCGGCACGTAGGTTGGCATGCCCTGGGCGGCACTGCTGTCCTACACGATCGTCGCAGCCCTGCTCACCACCGTGGTCGCCATTTTGCAGATCGTGGTGCCGCAGGACTCGCACGACAAGGTGCTCTGGTGGAACACGCTGCTGCGGTGGCGCCGAAACCGTACTGAGAAGCCGACCGAACTAGGGGTGGAAGGCCGGTGTCGACAACATCTTCGCCGTCGTCGACACCGGTAGCGACGCGGGTTGGCGCCGCTTCTCCTGTGGCGGCCGCGTTCGAGGGTGCGCAGAGCCAAGGTGCCATGAGCCCCACGAACAAGACTGGTGCAAGGTCCAAGACGCGACACACCAGCGATCGTGCCGCGCCCGCCAAAGTAGCGCTCATACGAGGATGAGTCGGATCACGTGGTGTTGGAGTACACACAGCCCCCACGCGTATACCAGGCGCAGGCTAGCCGGCAAAGCATGGTGACGAGTTCGTCTTCGGCGACCCTGCCTTCCTGGGATGCTGAGCATGCGGATCACCGTCGCCACGGTTTCGCCGGCCTTGGCACCGTTGCACGACGATTCAAGATCGGGCTGGAGCGAAGGGACGTCTCATGCGGCTCAAAAGCACAGATGTGATCGCCGGCGTTCCCGCGCCGCAGCTACGCACACTGCTGCAGCACATCAAACGCAGAGACGGGCTGACCGTCGCGGAGATTGCCGACCTGCTCGAGGTCGATGCCGACGCCTCCCGCTCGATCATCGACCATCTGCTCGCCGACGGGCACCTCACGCAGATCCGCGACCCGGGTGGCCATGAGCTGTTCGACACCACAATCTCCGGCAACGCAATCGCCGGCGCGAAGTTCGTCTCACCGATACCGGCGGCCAAGGCCGAACAGGTGTTGGCGGCGTTCCTCAATCGGGTCCGGGCCTACAACGCCGACCCAGATAACCTGCTCACTGTCGAACGAGTAACCCTGTTCGGCAGCCACGCATGCGGCGCAGCTGAGGTTGCCGACGTCGACGTCTCAATCACAGTGGTGCGCCGCGTCACCGGCGACGCCTACGCCGACGCCACCGAAGCCCTCGGCGCCCGGGTCGGCGCCCGCCGGGAAGGCGTCCTCGATCATCTGCGCCTTCCGCAGCGGCTCTTGCACAGCACGCTCAAGAACCGCAACCGGTACCTCTCCATCACCAACGAGGACGTCAGCCAGTTCACCGACGACTACCGCACCGTGTACCGACACGCTGACGACCCGGACGCGCAACCGTTCCCGCCCGGCGCTCAGATCGACCACCCCGGCACCCCGGACCGTGCCGACTCTTGAACATAGGGACAAGATTCGGGACATATGAGCAACAACGTCTCGCCGATCGCATCCGGGGCGTCGGCAAAGAGCAGACCTGGCGGCGCCTGTGGTCTTGATAGTGATGGAACGCCCGGCGGTACGACCACCGTTATCTGCTGCTTCTCGCCGAGCATCATCTAGCTCTTCGAGCGCGGTCCGGAGCGCTCCGTTCGTGAGATAGGAAGTTGCTGACACCGCTCGGCGCCCAAGGGGCCTCGAAGGTCTGGCTCGGGTACACCCCACACCACAGTCACTCCCATCCCGCAGTCTCGGATCCCTTGACACAGGGCTACCACCGGAGACCCGGACCGTCCGTTCCAAGATTGATCAAGAGACCGGTGTGGGTGTAGAAGTTCATCGCCGAGAAGAGGGCGAACGCGACGCCGGACACGGTCCAGGCCCAGTACATGAGCAGCCAGGCGATGCGGCTGTTCGGGCGGATCGCGAACGGGAACGCAAGACAGCCGACGGCGGCGAGGCCGTACAGGACGACGGCGAAGAACAGGTTTTCGATCATCGGCCAGTCGTGCAGCAGTCCGGTGATCGGCTCTTCGGCTGGCGCCGAGGACACCACGTCGAACCGGGCGATCGCGGCGGCGCACCAGGCGAGGACGATGCCGAGCCAGAACACCACCCAGCTCGCCGGCGACAGGGCGGTCCGCAGCCGCTCCGGGTCGAGGGGGTCGCCGGTGCGGGCGAGGTACCAGGCCGCGGCGAGCAGCAGCACGCCGAGGATCAGCGACGGCTCGCCGAAGATCGTGTCGATGTAGTCCTTCGCGGGCGCCAGGGGGTGCCACACCGTCATCACGAAGCCCAGCCCTGTGAGGATGGCGCCGAGGACCCCGAACGTGGCGGCCCAGCCCCCGCCGGCTGGCTTGCGGTTGACGAGCAGCAGCGGCGGGCGGTCGCCGCGCATGACCGCGCAGAAGCGGGGGACGAGCATGAGGGCGAGGCCGGCGGCCACGCCCATGGTGGTGTTGAACATGATCAGTCGCATCGGTGCTCCCGGCGTGGTGCAAGGGGTGGTCAGGTCGGGGAGCGGGTCGAGCTGACCATCACCAGGCGGGTGTTACTTGGAGATGGGGCGGATGGTGCCGCCGCCGCCGTTGCGGGCGTCGGCGATCTCCGCGTCGATCTTCGTGGCGTGCTCGGTGGCGGTCCGACCGGTGTTCTCGTACTCGAGCAGCCACACGGTGGTGGTCCGGCGGTTCCCGCAGCCGCATCCAGCCATCAGGGTCTCCTTCGCTCAGGGTTGGGGGTGGACTTCGGCGGTCAGGGCGTCGACGAGGCTGCGCCGGTCTCGGCCGATGGTTTCGGCGATGGCGTCGGCCTGCCGGCGGCGGGCGGCCGCGTCGCGCTCGGCCGCGAACCCGGCCGCAACAGCACGCCGCACCGCAGAGTCGAGGGCGGCGGAGTCGGCCATGAGCAGCCCGGTCCGCCGTCGTCCTGCTGCGGTGCTGGTGGAGGGTTGCCAGCCGGTCCAGCCGGAGGCGAGCAGTGACACCGATCGGCCGCCGGCGGAGCGGCCCCGCACGACGGGGAACCCACCGACGTTGACGCACAGCGCGGCGACGAGCTGGCGCTGGCCGCCGATGACGCGCCAGTCGCCCGACAGCGGGGAGCGGCGCAGCAGCTGCACCTGCGCCGGGGTGGCCTCGGGAACGAGCGATCCGGCGATGTAGATGCCGTGCACGTCGCGGCCGGCGCGGACCACGGCGACCTGGGTGCCGGTGTGGTCGTAGTGCTCGACCGCGGCAGCGGCGCTGGCGGACAGGTCGGCGTGGCCGGTGCCGGCGGTCAAATGCCCGACCGCGATCAGGTCGCCTTCGGCAGTCTGGATTTCGGGGCGGTGGAACCAGTCGAAGCCGCCCTCGGTCGGCGGCAGGACGCATTGGCCGCCGGGCAGGAACGACAGGTGGCAGTCGTTGTCGGCGAGGTGTCCGAATACGCGGCCGTCGGCGGTGACGGTGACCGGGGTCAGCTCCGGCAGGTCGGGGTCGTCGAACCAGGCCCGCGGCGGGTACAGCGGCGCCGCCGCCTGTGCCGGCGGTCCACCGGCGGTGACCGCGTCCTCGGCGACGTCGCCGGCTGGGGCGTCGCCGTCGGTGAGGGTGATGCGGGCCTGCGGGAACGCTTGCGTGCCGACCAGGGTGACGGCCATGACCCGGCCGCGGGTGACCAGCACGGTCGGTTCCTCGCCGGAGTCGATGAACGTCTCGAACTGCTCGTCGGTCATGTCCTCGATCAGCACCCCGGCGGCGTCGGTGAGGGTCCACTCGAAGTCGTCCAGGTCCACCGACGGGTACAGCACCCCGGCGCGTAGCAGCTCCAGGGCCTCGCCCAGCTCTGGGACGGCGGCGATGAAGTCTCCGGTCCCAGTGATCTGCCCGTCGTCGATGTGCCCGTCAGTGATCCGGCCGATCGTGACGGCGCCTTCGTGTCCGGGGGCGTCTTCGCGGGCCCACCGCAGCGGCAGCGGGAACTCGCGGAACGACCAGGTGCCGTCGGCGGCGAACACCCGCCGGTCCCCGGACGTCTCCTCGAGCGGTGCGAGGATCCCTTCCCATCTGGCCATGCCAGCTCCACCTTCCGCGGCCGCGGCCGCCGTCACCGTTGTGCCGGCCGTGCGGCCGGTCCAGGGATGTGTCGCAATGTCGGGCAGCGGCTCACCGGCGGGAATCTCGACCATGGTGCAGCGGCACGCCACCGTCAGGTGTGGCGGTGCTGCCGGGTCGCCGGGGTAGCGCAGCGGCACCCCGTCCGCGTGGAACACCCCGTCCAGGGGTGCGCGTTGTCCGTCAAGGGCGCGGTGCGCGTCGCGGGTGCGCTCGTCGTGGGTGGCCACCCACACCTTGTCCAACTTCTCGTCCAGCACCGCGGCCGAGGTCAGCCAGCCGGTAAGCGTGCCCGCGTTGTATGCCCCGATCGTCTCCGTGCGGGCGATCGTCTGCGCGCGGCCGTCCCACGCGTCGGCGCCCAGGATCTCGGCGATCGCGTCCCGGATGCGCGGGATCGACCCGCCTTGCCCGGCCAGCTCGGCGACCGTCGCGGCTACCTGCGACCAGGCGTCGTCGGGAACCTTGGCGAGCCGGTTCGGCAACTGGTCCAGGTACTCGGCGACCGCGTCGGCCACGGCGAGCACGTCGAGGTCCCCGCCGGCGTCGACGACCCCGGTCCGGAAGGTGTCGGCGGCTGCGGGCAGCAGGTGCACGGTCATCGCGTCCAGCCACGCCTGTCCGGCGCCGGCCAGCGCCGAAGGGTCCGGCGGCAGCGCGGCCGCGGTCAGTGTCGGCAGCGCGAGCCGGCGTGCCGTGGTCAGCCAGGCGGTGAGGGCAGCTTGGACGGCAGCGTGCATTCGCTGCTCACACGCCGCGACCTGCGCGGCGTGCGCCAGGCGCAGCGGCATCCACAAGTCGCCGCTCCCGGCGGGCGGGGTGCCGGAGGTGGGGGTCATGCCGGCACCAGCTCACCGCCGA
Source organism: Couchioplanes caeruleus (assembly GCF_003751945.1). NCBI lineage: Bacteria > Bacillati > Actinomycetota > Actinomycetes > Micromonosporales > Micromonosporaceae > Couchioplanes > Couchioplanes caeruleus. The sequence goes on from NZ_RJKL01000001.1 coordinate 7,074,017, forward strand.
CCGCACCGGCCAGGTGCTCTCGGAGTGTGTCGGGGTCGTGCCGGGCGCCGCTGACAAGCAGACCGCCGACGTACGCCGACAGATGCACGGTCAACGCCTCCGCGTCGACGCCCAGCCGCGGCGCGACGGTCGGCACGGTCGCGAACGCCCCGGACAACAGGCGCGGGACCGCGTCGGCCGGCTGGGGCCGCACGGTGTGGTACTCCCACGACGGCAGGTCCCGATGCTGGTAACGCTGGCGACCCAGGATCCGCTTGCCGGCCAGCTCCAGGGCCTTGAGCACCAGCGCCTCGCACGCCGCTACAACGGGCTCCACCCGCGCCGCCGACGCCGTGATGCTCGCCTGGTCCCGGTCCGGCGGCGCCCGGTCCGGGTCCTGCACCGGTGCCGGATCCTCAGCCGAGGGCGTCGGCTCGTCGACCGGCGGGGGAGGGGCGAGCAGATGCTGGACGTCGACGTCCGCGGTCACCCCGGCGAGTTCCAACAACCGGGTCACCAGCGCCGGCCCGGCCGCGGGCACGGTCCGCACGATCTCCAGGAGCCGGCGCAGTTCGCGCTCACCCGGTTCCGGGGCGTCGTTGTCGGAAAAGCCGGTCTCGCGGCGCAGTGCCTTACCGGACAGCTCCCCGCGGTCGAACAGGTCCTTCGCGTCACTACCGCGGTCGGGAGCCTGGGTGAGCTCGCTGGTGTCGTACCAGACCACCCACGAGCGCGGGTCGTCGACGACGCCGTCCAGGGCGGGCCACAGCATCTGCTGCGTCAACGCCGCGCACAACAGCTCCAGCTTGGACTCCACGTGGTACTTGATCGTCGCCTCATCGAGCTGCCACGCCGACCAGTGGTTCGTCTCCGCCATCCCGAGCAGCACCTCTGGTGGCACGTCCAGGCCGAGCGCGAGACGGCGGATCGCCCCGTCGAGCAGGCCCGGCACGGACGCGGAGAGTTCGGTGGCGAACGACAGCAGCCGGGCCTTCTCCAGGTGCTCGGCCGGGCCTTGCACCACGATCGGCACCAGGGCGGCGACGGAGTCGCGGTCGCGCACGGCGGTGGTCATCGCCTCGGTCAGCGCGGCCAGGAACGACGACACTCCGTCGTCGGGCTGGTCCTGCTGATCCGATGGGACGAACGACAGCTCGTTGGGCAGCAGCAGGATCCCGGCGCCGGCGAGCCGCGAGTCGATCTGCGACTGCACGTACTGCGACAACCTTTCGATCAAGCGCAATACCCTGCGGTTGGCCTGGACCTGGGACTTCGGGAGCTGGTGTTTACGCGGGGACGGCACCCAGATCCGGACGATCACTGTCTCGTCGGCGACCAGCTCGCGGGCGCCGTCGCCCTGGTCGAGCAGGTACTGCCCGGAGCGTTCCTGCAGTTCGTCGGTGGAGGCGATCAGCCACCGCTCGCGGTCGCCGGTCCGGCCGTCGCTGTTGCGTTCCGGCTCGCCGATCAGGTAGCACTCGCCGGGCACGCCGAGCTGCACGCCGACCTCGTGCAGCAGTTCCGCCTGACGCGACGGGCCGCCGAGGAATGTGTCGTTGATGTCGCCCGGTGCGGTGTCCGGCGACTCGATCGGGTCGCCGTGCTCGTCGAGCTGGGTGATGTACAGCCGTGACCTGGACATCGCCTTGGCGATCAGGTCGACGATGTAGGAGAGTTCGCCGCACTCCTCGTAGTGCCGCCACGCCTCGTCCTGCCACTCCTGCCGGCCGATACGGCGCACCGACCCGGCCGAGTCGTAGCGCATCCGTGCCGCCGACGCGACGACCGCCGTCGCGCGTCCGACCGGGGTTTCGTCGCTGGGGCGTCGTCCCCACCACGCCATCGCGGTCACTCCTCCGGCTCGGCGCGCACCAGCAGCCCGGTGGCGTACGACAGGGCCAGCGCGGCAGCCGGGATGTCGATCCACCAGTGCCCCGACCAGCGGGGTCCGGCGGACGCGGCCCACCAAATGGCGGCGGCAGGAAGGGCGACCCACGCGGATACGCACCAGCGGCAGTGCAGCAGGTAGGTCCACATACTGCCGGCCTTGAGGCGCTGCGCGGCCGCGGTCCGGAACGGTTCGGTGATCTTGTCTGCGCAGATGAGTCGCGTCAGCCGTGCCACGGCGAGCACGACGATGGCCACTTCGATCCACAACACCATGAATGTCAGCGTAGCAGCGCGACTGTGGCCGTATATACAACGGCGACTCCCCGCCCTTGACCAGGAGGGGAGTCACCGCGTCCAGGCTGCGATGCGGCCCCAGCGCCTACACCGGCTCACTCAGGGACGCGTCCGGCTCGCCGCCGGCCCCGTCGGTCTCGCCGTCGACGGCGTCTGGCTCGTCGGCATACCCGTCATCTTCCTCGAACTCGATCACGTAATAGGTAGTCGACGACGCCTCGTCGTGCTTCTCCACCCACTGCGTGGCCTCGAACTCCATCTTTTCGAGCACTCCCGCCGCCCACTGCTGCACCTGGGCCACGTCATCGCCCGGCAGCTCATCGATGTGCTCACCGTCGCCGGCGACCAACTGCCAGTTCACGACGTCGCCATCGGGGACGGGCCACAGCATGAACACCACCGAGTCGCCGCCCCCGACCTCCGCGGCCTTGCGCAGTTGCGCGTCGCGTTCCGCCACTGCACGCTGCTGCGCCTCCACGGCGATCTGCGCCACCCGGTCGGTCAGCTTCTCGTACAGCTGGGCCTCGGCCGGCGACAGGCCGTAGCCTTTGGCGGTCAGCCGGTCGAACCAGGCGATCGCCTGATGAGGGCGTTTGGTGAACTCGTAGCCCATCCGGCCGACGTCGGTGATGTGTTCCTCCTGCCCGGCGATCCACCGGCACACCAGCATCCGCTGCAACCGCTCCAGCCGCGCCGTGGCCAGGTTGTCCAGCGACCCTCCGGCCATCACCGCCAGAAAGTCCTGCGTGTTGCGGGCCGCCAGGTCATACGGGTACGTCGCCGCCGCCCGCGTCGCCTCCTCCAGCAGCTCCTTGGCCGCCTTGGCGCTGCCCCACGTCTCCCGGATGAACTTGCGGCGCACCGACGCGGCCACGTTCAACGCGACCATCCGCTGCTCGTCTGCCTCCCGCTTCTCGCTCGCCCGCTTCCGCTCCTCCGGCGAGCGGTAGGAGCTGCTGTTCGGCCGCTTGTAGCCCATACCCTCCGGGTCCAGGCACACGTACACGACTTCCGGGCTGCCCACCGTGTCGATGAACGCGGCGAAGCCCTCGGCGGTCTTGACCGCTTCCACGTCCAACGGCTTGCCGCCGGCGTCGGCCAGCCTGGCGACACCCACCGCCTTCGACTCGTATGGCCACCCCTTCGGCTTGGCCACCTCCCGCACCCCGGCTGTCTCCAGTTCCGCCTTCAGCTCGGCGACGCGCACCTTGTCGTTGCGCTTCCTGCGCTCCGTGGCCATCTCATGCCGAACACCCCACGACGTGCCCGCCGCGGCGACGATCCGCTGTTGGACCTCGGGATCATCCTCGAACTCCTCTAACGCCAGAATGTCGTCGAAGGTCAGGTGGCCCGCATCAGCCTTGGCCTTCACCTCGTCGTCCATCACGTCGAGCCGGATCGCCGCCTTCACGTGCTCCACCTTGATGCTCGCGCGGCGGGCGATCTCCGACGGCGCGATGTCGAACGCCGCCAGCTGGGCGTAACCCTTACTGCGTTCGCTCACCGTCAGGTCGGTGCGGTGGTCGTTCTCCCCCAGCATCGCGAAGATCTGCTCGGCCGGACGCTCCGCGAGGTCCGGGCGCACCAGGCACGGCACCGTCGGGGCGATCGCCGGGTTCCACTCACCTGCGTCGAGGGCTGCCGACGCCGCCGCGGTGCGGCGGTGGCCGGCCACCACCCGGAACCGATCACCTGATTCCGGGATCACGGTGAGCGCCTGGAGAACGCCCTCCGCGGCGATGCTCGCCTGCAGCTCGCTCAGGTCGCCGAGGTCGCGGCGCAGGTTACCGCGATGCCCGAGCAGGTCGCGGGGGTCCAGGTACAGCAGGTAGCCCTCAGCCTCAGCGGCGGCAGTCTCAGCGATGCCGTCCTCTGAAGTGTCGCTCGGCTCTACAAGCCTGAGATCCGGCCGGTCCACGGTCTTCGTTGCCACTATGCGGTCCTCCAGTTTTGGCAGCTCAGAGGGTCTAAGCTGTATATATTCATTGTACCAGACGGTTACCCTGAGTGACATAAGGAGTTGCCGTACACGCTCGCCTTCGAGGCCACGAAAGGGGCGTACTCGCGGCGCCGGAGATGGGCGGCCGTCCGCTCAGCGTCGGACCCTCCGTCTAGCCTTGAGCACGTGACTGACACGCTGCTTCACTCGCTGCGCGAGCACGTCGTCGACGAGTCGCAGCCGCTCGCGGGGCTGCTCCGCAAGTGCCTGCTCCTCGGCGCCGAAACCGGCTCCGATGCGTTGCGAGACTGGGCGCGCAAGGAACTCACCGGGTACGGCGACGAGGACGAGGTTCCCAAGTACCGCGAGGTTCCATGCCCGGCGATGTCGATGAACTCGATGAGCGGAAGCACCTGGACCGCGAACCAGTCCATCAGTCGGCTCCAGATGCCGCGTGAGACCTGGGAGTACCTGCCGGACACCCTTCCCTTCACGGAGCCGATCGAGCAGTTGCAGCAGCTTTCCGAGCAGAAGAGTTTGAACTTCACGTCCGAGGGCCTGGCCGCTGCTCAGGCCGTCTGGAACAAGAAGCTGGGCCCATTCCAGCAGATCATGAGCTTGTCCTTCGTGGTGAGCGGTTCGGTGATAGCTGGGATCCTCGGTCAGGTCCGCACACACCTCGTGGACATCGTCGCGGACCTCACCTCAGAAAATCCTCTGTCCGAGCTACCCGAGAAGGGCAAGGTCGACGCCGCAGTGAGCAACCATGTCGGGGACATCTACAACACCACGATCCGGACCGCCGCTGGGCCCGTTGCCATCGGCGCCAAGGCACAGGCCACGACGCAGGGCCTCACCGTCGAAGGGACCCTTGGCCTGCTCGACAAGGTCCAAGAGGCGGCAGCCGACATCGCGGACGCCCAACGCACCGAGCTTCTCGACGCGTTGGCTGATCTTCGCGCGACAGTCGAGAGTGAAGCGCCGGACACCGGCGACGTGGTGAAGAAGGTCGGCAAAATGCGCGCCCTGGCCGACAAGGTGGGGCTTCCTTCCGTGGCGGCTGCTGCCGGTGGCGCTGCTCAGGCCATCACCGAGCTGGCCGTGAGTGGCGCGTTCGGCTAGACCTGGCTGGGCCGCCTACCGGCGGGAACCATGCACCGGCAATGACCGGCCCGCAGTCCCGGCGAGAGGCGAGGCGACCACGGCACGCCGAGCCTCCCGGACTCGTAGGTATGCGACGCCGTGCACGAGCGCGTCGAGGCGGTCCGGGGAGTGCCCGGACTCCGGGGTCCACGTGGTGAGCTGGTCCTCCAGCTTCGCCATCGTGCCGACGTGATGGACGCGCGGCGGATCGACCTCGTACCGGGCGGCGACCGGCTCGGCGCGGACCCGCTTCGAGACGCGCGCCTGGACCACGTCGAGAGGTGCGTCACCGCCCGGGAGGAGCCCTTCGGCCTGCATCGCGGTCCAGGCGTCGACAAGGATGTCGCGCATCCACGCCGAGGAGCCTTCGTAGACGACGAGGTCGGCGTCGACGTCGACGTAGCACTGCCAGATCCGCCTGGCGGCGGCGACGCCGGCGATGCGCATGCTGCGGTCGGCGAGGACGTAGTGGTCGCCGTCGACGCCGCGGCCGACCGCGACGATGCCGGTCTCGTCAGAGGTTTCCGACACGGTGTCGGCCGGGTCGACCGACACGACGGTGCGGGTCAGCTCGGGCACGTCGTCGGCGTCGACGCGGCCGGCTTCGATCCACGCTGTCTTCCACAGGGCGCCCTCGACGTCGCTGAGCAGTTCCGCGTCGAGTTCTTGGCGGCCGAGGCGGGTGCCCTGGTACTGCTCCAGCAGTTCCTCGAGGGCGTCGTCGGACAGGTTTGCCGCGTTGTCCAGGGTGCGGCCGCGCGTCACGACGATACGGCGCCGGCGGCGGCTGGTCTTCTGCTTGGCGTAGCGGGTCAGCAGCTTCTTGACGTGCGGCAGCGGCTTCGGCGTCGTCGAGATGACCATGTGCGGGGCGGCGGCCTCGCGCATGCAGAACCACGCCATGTCGTACACGCCTTGCGCAGTTTGCAGCGGCCAGGCCGCGTACTCGTCGCACCACACGCCGTCGAACGCGTACCCGCGCAGCGTGTCGGGGTCCTGCGCGCCAAACCCTCTGATGATCGTGCCGTTGGTCAGGCGCAGGAGGATCGACCCGGAGCCGCGGTTGAACTGCGCCACCTCCTTCGGCGGGATCACCGCGACCAGGCCGGCCCGGGGGGCCTCGAAGCAGATGTTCAGCACCTCACGTTCGGTCTTCGCGATCACCGCGAAGTGGCCGCGCGGCTTGCTCGCCCAGGAGCGCATCGTCTCCGCGCCGGTGCGAGTCTTACCGAAGCCACGGCCGGCGAGCAGCAGCCACACCCGGTACGCGGCGTCCGGCTCCAACTGCTCCGGGCGGGCGTGCCGGGGCCAGTCGAACCGGACCGCCTGCTGCGCGTCGGTGACGGCGCGCAGGTAGGCGGCGAGCTCGGCGTCGCTCATCATCGCCGGATCCGGGTACGCCGACACGGTGCGCGACTACCCCACGATCAGCGGCGGTCGCCAGCGCGTAGGCGGGACAGCCAGCGGCGCTCCACCCGTGTGGCGTGCAGCAGCGCGATGAGCAACACCAGCATCGGAGTGTGCGTGAAGAAGGCCGTCCATGCACCGAACCAGGTGACGACAAGCCACAGCGTGACGGCGATCCCGAGCGTCCAGGCCGCGGCGAGGATCCGCAGGGCCCAGAGCCGGCGGCGAACGGCGCCGATTTCCACGCGTCGCTGCCCGCGGCCGTATCGGCTCGCGTACAGAGCGCCCGCCGGCGGTCCCGCCTGCAGGCCGAGGATCGCCGTCGTGAGGGCGTCGCCGGCCGAGCGGCCAGGGCGTGGCGCCGGGACCGGGTGGCGGCCGTTGTGGACGAGCCGGGCCGCTGAACGCGGCTGGTTGCCGGTCACAGCATCACCGTCAGCACGCCGAGGCCGATCGCCGACGCGGCCAGCAGCGCCGTGCCCACGCGCAGGCACAGCACCGCCCAGCGGGGGCTGGGCGCGGACGGTCGGACGGTCGCGGGTTCGGTGAGGGGCGGGTGTGTCAATGCTGTTCTCCTTCATCCTCGACGCTCGGCTTCTCGCCGGCGCCTTCGTCGCTTGAGTTGCTCGGCAGGTCGCCGCCGGCGCGGGCGCTGGCCTCGGCGACTAGGGCGCGGAAGAACGCCGACCGGTCTGCCTCGCCCATCGCGCCGATCTCGACCTCGATCGGTGCGCCGCCCGGCCCGGACACCGCGGTTGCCGAGTCCGGCAGCCCGAGGGCCAGGCGTTCCAGGCGGGTGGTGACCTCTAGCCAGCGGGCGATGTCGCCGGGCGTGAGCTTCGAGGCGTCCAGTGACTGGAGGCGGGCGACGACCTTCGACTGCAGCGCGGAGGCGAGCCGGGCGTGCCGCTCGGCCATCTCCCGGCGCCGCTCGGCGAGCGCTTCGCCGTACATGCGGTCCTGCTCGCGGTCGAACGCCTGCGCCCGCTGCACCCACCGCCACGCGGCGGCGATCTTGTGGAGGTAATCCCGGGATTTGTTGACCTCCGTGGCGACCTTCGCCACGGTGCGGGTGCGGCCCAGGTCCCGGTACACGGCGAAGTACGCGTACGCGGCCTCGGGTTCTCGTTTATGCCGGTCCCATGGCAGGACGGCCGCTTCGCTCACGCTCGCCTCCTGCCGTCCTGGTCGCGGGTGGTGGGGGAGGGGCGGCCCGGCCGGGTCCACGGGGGAAGACGCCGGCCGGGCCGCCTGCTTATGCGGCGGGGCGTGCGTCGCGCATCGGTGGGCGGGCGATCGCGGCGGTGCCGCGCCACAGGACGTCGTCGAGGGCGGTGAGCACCAGCGACGTCTCGCGCCCGTTGGGCAGCTCCCGCATCGCGACCGCGGCGAGGTGCTTGACCTCGGCCCGCCAGCGGGCGTGCCGCGCCGCGGTTTCCTCGTCGGCGGGCGGGTGGTGGTCGAAGCGGCGGTCCAGCTCGGTGCGCTGCGCCTCGGTGAGCTCCGCGTACACGTCGTCCGTGGTGTCCATCCCAACTCTCCTTTCACCGGCCGCCGATGTCACTGCGGCCGTATCGTTCGCGGGCGTGAGTCGGCACGGTTCAAGCGCCGGCCAGGTATTCCGCGGCGAACAGCTCCAACGCACGCCAGCGCTGCTCGGCAGGAACGTCACCGCGGCGTACCGCGGTGTCCACGGCGCGGGCGAACACCGCGGCCGCATCCGCCGGCATCGACCGGGTCTCCAGCACGGTCTCGATCGGCACAAGCTGCCTGGCGTTAACCAGCGGCTCGCCGCTGTCCGGGTCGTACCAGACGCCGTCGCGCAACTCGCCGAGGTGACGCTCGAACACGGCGAGGATGATGCCGAGCGCGGTGGCAACGTTGCCGACGTTGTGCGCGCCGTGGGCCGTTGCGAGCGCATCTAGGGTGAGTTCGTAGTCGCGGTAGGCGGCGAGCCAGCGGGCGTCGGCCTGCGTCAACCCGCGTGCCTCGTCGAGAGCGGCGCGGGCGGCGTCGAGTTCCTGGGGCAGGAACACCATCTGCACGGAGGCGAAGTCGAGGTTGGCCTCAGACAGGCCCTCCATGTCGAGGTCGGCGAGCAATCCGAGTTGCTTGTCGTCCAGGCCGGAGTAGCCGCGCCAGTCGACATCGTCCAGTTCGTCGTACAGGTGCTTGAGCGTCGCCGGGTCGTCCTCTCCCTCGATGGCGTTGTGCGACAGCTGCAACGCGACCTGCCGGGCCCGTGACAGCGGCTGGTCGACCACCATCACGTCGACCGCCTCGACGCCGGCCTCGATCGCCGCCATGACCCTGTGGTTGCCGGACAGCACCACGCGGCGGCCGCCGGCGGTGTCGTCCCAGACCAGCGGCACGCTGGTCAGTCCGCCGTCGCGGCGTACGTTCGCCACCAGCCGGTCGAAGGTCTCTTTGCGCATGAACCGGGCGTTGACCTCCAGCAGCGTCAGCGACCGGGGGTCCACCGTCTCGATACGCCGGGTCAGCGGCTGCTCTTCGTCGGTCATGACTTCTGGTCCTTCCCGTGCTTGCGCTTCCACTCGGTCAGGGCCTCGTCGCAGGACCAGCCGCCGATCGGGCCGCCGTACTGAAGCTGGTAGCGGTGCACCCCGTCCGCGGCGGGCTCCGAGCGTTTTTGCAGCTTCACGCCGGGGATGCCGCGGCCGTACTTCGCACTGTTCGGGTGGTTGGTGAACGCGGTCGTGGACCAGGCGGTGATGCGCTTGGACAGCGACCGCTGGAGCAGCAGCTGGGACTCGCGGGTCATCGCCGCCATCACGATCAGCTTCGACAGGCGCCGGTACCGCGACCACGACACCGGAAAGTCCGACATCAGGTACGCGCATGCCGGGTCGAACTTCGGCGGCAGGAACGCGAACGCCCCGACCAGCCGGCCATCGACCGCGACACCGCAGGCCAGCAGCGGGGAGCCGGGCAGGATCGTCTTGGACATGAACTGCGAGCGGACCTGCGCGAACTGGCCCCCGGTCAGCGGGTGCACGCTCATCCGGTCGCCGAGCTCGTCGGTGGGGCTGATCTTCGGCATCGGGATGGGCGCGGTCTGCTGCACCGGGCGCACGACCCGCCGCGGCCCGGAGGAGGCGTACACGTAGATCGGCAGACCGCGGTTGGAGGTCTGCACCACCCCGCGCAACTGCGCGCGCAGCTCGGGGCGTTCAATGTGCAGGCCGAGGATCCAGTGCGGCCGGTCCAGCACCGCCCCGATGATCTCTTCCTTGCCGTCCTCATCGAGGGTGTCGTAGCTCGGGGCCGGCCAGTCGAAGAACTCGTCGATCGCGGCGAACTGCGACTCGTAGTCCCCGGCGTAGAACGGTGGGAACATCGCCACCGGAGCATCCGCCGGGACGACGTCGCGCAGGTAGGCGCGCACGTCGCCGCAGTAGTACGACGCCAGGCGCACCGTCAGCGCGTTCAGCTTCGCCGTCGTCTTGGCGTGCATCGTCGGAAACTGTCCGATCGTCGCGGCGACCATCCGCTCGTAGTACAGCCCGGTACGGCCGACGAACTGCAAGAAGCGGGTGCCCAGCATCAGCGACGCGAGGGTGTCCGTCGACGTCGTCAGGTACGGCTCCAGCCAGGCCAGCTCCTCGCGATGCTCGTCCTTGAGCGCGTACGGCAGCGGCTGCCCGGCCAGCCACCAGCCAATCGCCGACGAGTACGCCTGCACGTCGTTGCCGTGGATCGGGCGCTGCTCACCCGGGCGAGCGTGCAGCACCCGCTCGATCGTGTAGTTGCCCGAGCAGCCCACAAACAGGTCCATGGCAGGCCAGGCGGCCGCGTGCTCGTAGATGATCGCCCGCAAGTCTGCGGGTATGGAGCCGTGGAACATCGCGCCTACCCCGTCCCCTCGGCGTCGGCCAATTTCGAGCGCCGGCCTGGAGTTGAACCAGATCCTCCACTGTGGAACAGCGGCGTGCCACCCACAACACTTCCGACGCAATGCATGCCACCATACAGTATTGCGGCCGTATATTAAGTCTGCGGCGGCATCCGTGGGGTAGCCAGCCGGTGGCGTCAAGCGTGTGACCGGCCCGGACAGCCTCGACGAGAACCAGAAGTTCGAGTTCGACATCACCCAGGGCCAGAAGGGCCCGCAGGCGTCGAACATCCGCCCGCTCTGACCCACAACTCCACGAACGACGGCCCGACTGATTCAGCAGGCCGCCGTTCGATGTTTCCTCCAGGCAGCGTGAGATGCCCCAGGACTCAAGCCATTCCTCGGGATCGCCTCGTCCGCCATCGCTACCGTCCATGGCCAGTAGCCTTCTGACCGCCTTCGGCGCGGCTCCTTGACACACCCGAGCAGCAGGGCTGCGTGCCCGGCTCAGTCGCCGAGAGTGCATTCCTCTGCAACGACAGCTTCCACGCCTTGCTTCGACACGTTCACCATGGTCTTGCGCAACGCGTCTGAACCGAGAACCTTCCACTCGCCAAGCTCGTGCACCGCGGTGATGGTCCACGGCTTACCAGCACCAGCAACCGTGACTGTGACCCGCTTCTTACCTGGATCCGCCCAACGGGGATCAGTAACCCTGTACTTGGTGCTCAAGTCGTCCTCGTCGAGGTCGCCGGTCGCCATCTTGCGTTCGTCGCAGCCCTCAGTGAATGCAACATACTGCTTTCTCGGCCACAATGCTTTGCCGGCCGCGGCAAACATGTCATAGGCGGAGGCGTAATCGAGCGACCCCACCCGGTCCTGGCGAGTCTGGACAGCGAGACGGGCGGCCTCAAGAAGTTCTTCGTCGGACGCGTCAGTGCCATAAGCGTCCGGCGCAGTCGATATCGTCTGCGGCTCAAGCACTGCCTCCGAGGTTGTGGCCTTCTCTTTGCCTGACTTGCTCGGGATACCGATGGCAGGCAGGCCGCACGCATCTTGTGCCTGGCGGACATGCGTGTTCACCGACCCGGCGAGCGAGAACATCTCCGCCAACACCTCCATCCCCTCGCCGGCCCCGGAATCCATGGCCTTCTTGAGTGTGATCATCTGACCAATGTCGGCGATGAGCCCCTCGACAGCGTTCTTCAGATCGGTGTCGACGACGAGCATCCGCGCATAGGTCTCCAACTTGCTCCTCGTGGACTCCACCTCGGCGATGTCGTCGGATGCGGAACTGCTGTCCTTCGACTCGCTACCGGAGAGGGAAGCCGTACCGCCTTCGATGGCAGAACAGATCTGGTCCTTGGCGTACGCGTTTGCTCCGTATGCTCCGCCACCACCCAACAGCAGTACCGCGGCAGAGGCTGCTACCACCACCTGCACACGCCTACGATTGGTCGACGTCTTCATGGGCGATCCGTTGAACGCGACCATGTACGGCGGGAGCGCTCGGAACGGATTGGCGGGAGGATACGGGTCCCCAGCAGACGGCGTAAAGCCGTCGTGTGATCCAGCCGAGGGCGTTCCAGGGGGAACTGGGGGGTAGGCGGCGTCCTGACGTGAGAATTCGGCGTCCGGGTTCGTCACGGCAGGTTACCTCCGAGGCGGCTGCATCAGATTGCGGTGGTGTTGGGGATTCGCCTGCCACATATCGGGCGCCGGTCATACCCACCTGAGAACCCGCCCTGACCCGCCGGTTGCGGACTGGTAGCTGCTCCGTTTCCAGCCAACCGTGAAGCAACGCCCCAGCGTCAGTCAGGTCCGCCGAGCGCCGTAAAGAACCGCGCCAGGCGGAATGGGCCGGAAAACACCGAAAGATCCATAGTCCCCGGTGGGCTAGCCCGGTGCCGTCGCCTCGACGCCTCGGCGGCGTCGGTGTGTGGGAGTTCGTCGACGTACTCCTCCTCCTCCTCCTCCTCCTCCTCGTCGGCGCCGTCCGGAAGGTCAACGCGATGGAAAATGCGGCCGTGTTGGCTGGCCGGGGCCCTGGCTGCGCCGACTGTCTGATCAGCATGCGGTGACATGGGCAGGGCGATCGTCGCCACGACCTGGGTCTTCCTGCGCCTCGGCGGCGTAGCGCCGCCACCGCAACGAAGTTGCACCCGAGGCCCACCATCAGCGCTCCAGTGGTCACCGATGGTTACTGAGCCGACTGCCTCGGCGCGTATTTGACCTGTCCCTGAGCGGAAGGCCCATCCGATACTCATGTCGCCTGTTCTAGGTTGTCGGCATCGGATTGCGGCCTTGCTGGTTGGGGTAATCACATCGGCGCTGTTGGCGTCACCCGCTCAGCGAGAAGGCGTCGTGCTGGGCGCGAATGCGGCTGGCGCTATCGCGGACAGCTTCATCGTCGCGCTCAAGACTCCACTTCAGTCCTCTGATGATGTTGCCGCCGTCGCCCAGCGGCTGGTGGGCGACGACGTGGTGAACGTCTTTGGTGAAGGTTTCTCCGGCTTCACGGTCCGATTGAGTGAGCGCAGAGCGCGGATCTTGGCCGCTCACCCGTTGGTGCAGCACGTCGAGCAAAACCGGGTGGTGCAGCAGGCGACGGTACAGCGCAATGCGACGTGGGGGCTGGATCGTGTCGACGAGCGGTCCTTGCCTCGGTCGGGGACGTATACGGCTGCCAGTGATGCGCGTGCCGTTCATGCCTATGTCATTGACTCCGGTATCCGGATCGGCCACAGCCAGTTCGGCGGCCGCGCGAGCTATGGCGTGGATTTCGTTGACGGCGGTGCCGCCGCCGACTGCAGCGGCCATGGCACTCACGTCGCGGGCACCATCGGCGGCGCCCATTCCGGCCTCGCGAAACGCGTTCGATTGGTGGCCGTGCGCGTGTTGGACTGTCGTGGTGCCGGCACGCTTGCCGAAGTCGTCGCGGGCATCAACTGGGTGACGACGCATGCCGTCCGCCCGGCGGTGGCGAACATGAGCCTGGGCATGCCCAATAGTGCGTCGGTGGAACGTGCCGTCCAGAAATCCATCAATGCCGGCATTGTCTACGTGGTCGCCGCGGGCAACGAAGGCACCAACGCCTGCCATGGCAGCCCCTCCGGCTTGGCAGCCGCTATCACCGTCGGCGCGACCGATTCAACGGACCGCCGCCCGGCGTGGTCGAACTATGGCCGTTGTGTGGACCTGTTCGCCCCGGGTGTCAACATCACTTCGGCCAGCTCGCGCAGCAACTCCGCCACGGCCACCAAGAGCGGCACCTCCATGGCAGCACCGCACGTAGCGGGCGCCGTCGCCATGATCCAAGCAGCACACCCCGGCTGGTCACCCAGCCAGATACGTGCCCGACTGATCAGCGATGCCACCACCGGCGCAGTCAAGAGCAAGGGCACCGGCTCACCCAATCGCCTGCTATATGTACCGCGACCGCCCGCCACCGCCATCCGCACCACGGCGCTGCCGGGCGGCGCCGTCGCCCGCGGCTACTCCACCCGCGTGGCCCTCACCCGTGCCTTGACCGGCAGATGGAGCGTGGCCTCCGGGAACCTTCCCCGCGGGCTGAGCTTGTCGGCCTCCGGCTGGATCTCAGGGACGCCCGGCCGCGCGGGTAAGAGCCGCGTTACCCTGCGCTTCACCGACTTCGTGCCCCGCTCTATCACCCGCAGCATGGCGCTCACGATCAAGGCGAATGCACCTGTTATCAAGACAGCCGCCCTGCCCGCAGCCACGCTCGGCGCGGACTACCAAGGTCAGCTACGCACCGTCGACAGCCGGCCGGGTACATGGCGCCTCGTCAAGGGTGTCGTCCCGCGAGGGCTGACTCTGACCACCAAGGGCACTTTCGCTGGTATACCGAACGCCGCAGGGTCCTTCACCTTCACGGTGCGCTTTGCCGACCGGTACGGCCAGCACGCCACCCGTGCGTACAAGGTGGTCAGCCGGGTCAACCCGCCGGTCATCGTGACGGCTGAGCTCCCAGCCGGCGAATACGAAAAGCGCTACTCCGTCCGGCTGCAAACGCGCGACCGGCGCACCGGCACATGGGCACTCGCCGTCGGCGAGCTACCCGCCGGCTTGACGCTGTCCACCGACGGCCTCATCACCGGTACGCCCACCACACGCGGCGCCTTCCCCATCACTCTCCGATTCGTCGACCCCGCCGGGCAGACGGCCACCCGCATGTACAGCCTGCTCATCGACCTGAACCCGCCCATCATCGCCACCACAGAACTGCCCGGCGCGACCTCCGGCTCGCCCTACACCGCCCAACTACGCACCCAGGACCAGCGACCCGGAACCTGGTCGATCACCGACGGCACCCTGCCTGTCGGCCTGACCATGACACCCGCAGGACTGCTCGCCGGAACACCCGCCACCGCCGGTTCCACCCCATTGACCCTGCTCTTCACCGACTCGCTACAGCGCACGGCATCCCAAAGCTACGCGCTCACCGTCGCACCAGGCCCCGCGGTCATCAGCACTGACGTCGTGCCTGCTGGAGCCGTCGGGGAGGCCTACCACGCACAACTGAGCCTGATCGCCGCGCGACCAGGCATGTGGAGCATCGGACAAGGAACCCTGCCGCCGGGACTGACGCTGTCACCGACCGGCGCGATCGCCGGCACACCGACCGGTGCCGCGTCGATCACCGTGGCCGTCAGGTTCACCGACTCCAACGGCTTCATCGCCGAACGGCTGCTAACCGTGACGGTCAACCCGCCGCCGTCCACCCTCGTCACCCAGACATGGAACACGCCCTTCGGAGACCCTGCGCTGTCGGCAGACGGCCGCTATGTAGCGTTCCGCGGCATCAGCGGCAGTCAGCGGTCAGGGGTGATTCGCCACGATCTCGCCACCCAAACCAGAGTCTCCGGATACGCACAATCGTCGGTCGTGCCCGCCATCTCGGCAGACGGCAAGTACATCGTGGCCAACGCCAGCTCCATCTGGTCGCGACCGGCCACCTTCGACGCCTTCTACCAGCATGAACCCATCACCACCGGCTGGTCTCACCGCGCCGCCAGCCTCCAATACAACTCGCTCTCCAACGACGTCGGCGGCGGCATCGACTCCCCGGCTGTCTCGGCGAACGGCCGCTACGTCGCGTTCGCCTCCACCTCAACCGACGTCGTCCGCACCGGCGGCCAGCAAACCACCGGCAGCCCCAACATCTACCTGCGCGACATGGACAACTTCACAACACGCCTCGTCAGCACCGCCGCGGACGGTTCCTTCACCGGCAGCGGCCGCCAGCCGAGCATCTCCGCCGATGGCCGCTACGTAGCCTTCACCTCGGACTCCGCGAACCTGGTCGCCGACGACACCAACCACAGCAGCGACATCTTCGTCCGAGACATGACCACCGGTGCCATCAGCCTCATCAGCCGAACCAGCAGCGGCGCCCAGCGAACCACCGGCTCCACGTCACCCGCGATCTCCGCGGACGGCCGCTACGTGGCGTACGTCTCCAACGGAGTACACATCCACGACCTGACAACCGGCACCACGACCACCGTTATTGCAGGAGGAACCACCGTCCGGTTGTCCCTGTCCACCGACGGCCGCTACCTGGCCTTCGACACCGACCGTCCCGGACCCGGCGACACCAACGGCCTGCCTGACGTATTCCGCTGGGACCAGGCAACCAACACCAGCGTGCGGATCAGCACCCCGCGATACGACCTGACCAGCCCCGACATGGGCGGAACCAGTCCATCTCTCAGCGGTGACGGCAGGCGCATCGCCTTTGTCACCAGCACCCGCCTCCACGTAGCGGATACCGATGGAACCGACGACGTCTACGTCCAGAACATCCCGGCATAAATCCTCGTCCACAATCCGGCGGTAACTTCGTTCGCCGCGTTCGCCGCGTTCGCCGCGTTCGCCGCCGTCGGCCCAGACCTTGCTGACGGACGGATGCTCGTCGGCCACCACGTCCAACAGCTGCCAGCCACCCGCGGTGTCGGACACCGACGCGGCCGTGCCGACGACTGCCAGCAGCAATCTCAGAGTGACGCAGGTATGGGACGTGTCAGCCTCAGCACTGTGACGGCGCCACGCTGAGTAGGCGGCCGGCGGAACCGGCCGCACACGTCCGCGAACGCGAACGGATCCCGACGCAGCCGCCGCGTCGAATACGCGTCGGCGGGTGACGTCCCTCTGGATCAGCACCGCTTCCTGCCCAGGTCAGGCAGGTTGTGCGGTTGCGGAGGGCGCCGGTCTTGAAAACCGGTAGGGAGGAAGGGTGTCCCTGCCGAGTGCCGACTCAACGACGATGCTAGGCGTGGGCGGGTTGGCGTATAGCCACGGCTCGTGCGGCGGGTTCGGGGATCGGTGCCTGGCCACGCGTTGCGGGAGCTGATCGAGCCGTTGCTGCCACCGTGGCCGGACAAGGCACCGGGGCCGCGGCCGGACCCGGAACCAATTGTGCCTGCAGGGCATCCTGTTTGTGCTGCATCGGGATCAGCGACTCCTCTGACCCAAAGCGCTACCACTTGGCCGACCGCGACGCCGCGACTCTCGGGTTTGTTGAAAGCAGGCGGGTCGTAAGGCAGCGGATGCGCGCTTCGTTGAGTTTGCCAAGGGCTTGAACGAAGCGCCGCAGCCCTCCGTAAGTCAAAGAGAGCCACGCGGCCCCGCCAGTGGCAGCAGGTCACCGGCGCTGTGAACGCAATCCGCTCAAGGGTGAGTTCCCTGGCCAGCTAGTTGATGCGATGACCTCGGCCACTAAGGTTTTTCCTTCCCGTCTTTAAGTACCGTTCCTGCTGCCTCAGAAGACGCCTCGTGTCACGAGGGGACACAAATCGCCCACCTGCAGGGCTTCGGACGTTTGTCAAGAGCGTTCTTCGGGTGGGGTCCCTGTGGCTTAGGTTCTCTCGGTCTTCGCTGTGAGTCCTGGGGAGGGACGGATCTTGTCTGTGTTCCGAAAGCGCGCGAATGCCGCGACGGCGCTGTGGCGTGATACGCCGGCGCCGTGGTCGAGGCGGTTGGCGTTGGCCTTACCGGTGACGCTGATCGCGTCGGTGGCCGCCGCGCCGACTCCGCAGGCCTTCGCCGCGGCGAAGGCGGCGCCAGCCGTGCAGTGCCCGCCCTCGCGCCCCGACGAATCCGCCGCGCTGATCACCGCGCGGATGTGCAACGGCCGAGTACAGATCGAAGGCGCGACCTCCGAGACGGTGGAGGCATTCGCCCTACCGTCCGGCCAGGTGGAGCAAATCGTCAGCGCCGCGCCAGTCCGCGTCAAGCAGCCGGACGGCAAATGGGCGCCCGTGGACCTGACGCTCGCCAAGAACGCCGACGGCACAGTCTCGCCCAAGGCGCAGACCTCAAAGCTGGTGCTGTCGGGTGCCGAGAGCAAAGAAGGGTCGCATCCGCTCGCGGAGGTTGGCACCGGCGCTCGCCGTGTCGCGATGTCGTGGTCGGGCAAGCTGCCCGATCCCACGCTCGACGGAGACCGCGCCACCTACCCCGAGGCGCTGCCCGGAGTGGACCTGGTCGTCCAGGCCACCCGCACCGGCGCGGAAACGTTCTTCGTGGTCAAGTCTCGGGCCGCCGCCGCGCGGGTGGCGAAGCTGACGCTGCCGGTGACCGGTGCCGCCGTGTCGTCGTACCGTCAGGACGCCGCCGGTAATATGGTCCTGCTGGACAAGGCCGACAAGCCGCTGGCCACCGTCCCGGCGCCGGAGATGTGGGACGCCCGCACGGAGCCCACCACCGGCAAGCCGGCCAAGATTCGCAAGATCGCCACGAAGTTGGCCAAGCGTGCGGCCAAGGCGGCCAAGCCGAAGAAGGCCGAGGACGGCGCCGGCGCGCAGATCACCCTCACCCCGGATCAGGGCTTCCTGAACGACCCGGCCACGCAGTATCCGGTGACGATCGATCCGATCCTCGACCCGGTGTCCACCACCTTCGACACCTACGTCAAGCAGAACGACACCGTCGACCGTGGTGGCGCGAACGACCTGCAGTTCGGCAACCTGAGCGGCAACGTGACCCGATCGTTCGTGCACTGGGACACCACCCTGCTACGCGGCAAGCTCATCACCCAGGCGCGCGCCTACTTCTGGAATTGGTGGTCGCCCTCGTGCACCCCGGCCAGCTGGGAGATCTGGTCCACCGACCCGGCCGACTCGGACACCCGCTGGACCAACCAGCCAGCGTGGAAGACCAAGGAAGCCACCTCCACGCTCACCAAGGGCTTCAACACCACCTGCAACGACGCCTGGGTCGACATCGACGCCAAGACGTTCTTCCAGCGCGCCGCCGACGCGGGCGGGTCCCGCGGGTACATGGGCATCCGCGCCACCAGCGAAACCGACGGCAACGCGTTCAAGCAGTTCCGCTCGCGGAACGCCGCCGACAACAGCCAGGTTCCGTACGCCGTCGTGTCGTACAACACGATTGCGACCGTCGGCACCCGTTCGACCACCCCGGCCTCGGCGTGTGCCACCGGCACCGGACGGCCCTACATCAACTCGCTGACCCCGACGTTGAAGGCCGTCGTCTCGGATGCCGAGACCAGCCCGGTGAAGGCCAACTTCGAGTGGTACGCCGCCGGCGGCGCCAAGATCGGCGGCGCCACCACCGCCACGGCCGCCTCCGGTTCCACCCTATCGGCGGCCGTCCCTGCGGGCGCATTCACGAACAATTCTTCGTACTCGTGGCGGGTGCAGGGCAGCGACGGCATCGGCAACAGTGCCTGGTCGACGTCCTGCGAATTCACCATCGACACCACCGTCCCGACCGCGACACCGACCGTGTCTTCCTCGACCTACCCGGCAGGTGGCTCCGGCGGCGGGCCTGGCACGGCAGGCACGTTCAGTTTCGGGGCTAACGGGACGACCGACGCTTCAGCGTTCCTGTACGGCCTGGACACCAACCCGCCGACCACCGCGGTCAACGCGACCACGCTAGGAGGCAGTGCCAGCGTCTCCATCACCCCTTCCACCGCTGGCGCGCACACCCTCTACGTGCGCTCGCGGGACCGCGCCGGGAACCTTTCCCCGGTCAAGTCCCATGCCTTCACGGTCAGCAACGTCATCGGCACCACGGCATCGCCCAAGACCGGCGACCTGTCTGCCGGCAAGGTGGTGCTCTCCAGCACCGGTGCATCGACCTCCACCGGGGCGACGTACCAGTGGCGACGTGCAGAAACCGACACCTGGACCAACATCCCGACCGCAGATGTCACTAAGACCGTCGGCGGCGCGGTCACCTGGCCTCTGGCCACTACCGGCAGCGGTAAGTTCCCCGATCTGAACTGGAACGTGGAGAACACCGTCAACACCGCCGAACCCGGGCCGGCTGCTCTGGACGGACCAATTCAGGTTCGGGCCTCCTTCGCCGGCGGATCCACGGGCAGTACCGCGCCCGTACGCTTTGCCCTGGACCGCGACCGGGCCGACGCTCCGAGCGCCGATATGGGTCCTGGATCGGTAAATTTGCTGACCGGCAACCTTCAGGTCGAGGCCGTTGATGCGCAGGCGGCGGGCGGGCTCAGTGTGGGTCGGACCTTCAACAGCCGCCAGCCTGGCGGTGTTGACCCGCTCTTCGGTCCGGGATGGGTGTCGAGCGCGACGGTCTCAACCGCTGACACGTACCGAAATCTCGTCGTCACGGGCGGCCTGGCGCAGGTCGGAACACCCGACGGTGACAGCATCGACTTTACCAAGAAGGCGACCACCTCCACCGGGGCGACGTTCGACCCTGTTGTCGGTGAAGAAGCCCTGCGGCTGGAATACCTCAGCAGCAGTGACACCTACAAGCTGACCGCTTCCACCGGCGATATCACGACGTTCAGTCGCCGCACGACCGATCCTGCCGGCCTTTACACCCCCTCCTCGGCGGTTGCAGTCGGCACCGGCGACACCACTGCCGTGTCGTGGGAAAAGGCCAGCGTGGACGGTACCGACGTGGTGCGTCCGACCAGGGTCGTCGCTCCGGCTCCGACCGGAGTCAACTGCAAAGACAACCCTCTCACCACCCGCGGCTGCAAGGTGCTGACGTATGCCTATAGCACCGCGACAACCGCCACGGCATCTGCCCACGGCGACTACCTGGGTCGGATCAAGCAGATGTCATTCACCGCGTATAGCCCGGCGACGGGCGCCATGAACAGCGTGGTGCTGGCCCGCTACAGCTACGACAACACCGGTCGGCTGCGAGAGGCGTGGGATCCCCGCCTCGATTACAACGACCTTGACGGCCTAAGTCACCAGGCGACGGGATACGCGTACGACGCCGACGGGATTCTGTCCACGATCACACCACCTGGCCAGCAGCCCTGGCAGCTGTCGTACACCACTGTGCCGGGCGACGCAGGCAAGGGCAGGTTGAACAGCGTCAGCAGGTCGGCGCTGGCCGCAGGTACAGCAGTAACCAGTGTCGTCTATGGCGTCCCAGTGACGGGAGTAAACGCGCCGGCGGACTTGTCGGTGGCGCAGACGGAACGATGGGGTCAGACGATCGCTCCGGTGGACGCGACCGCCGTCTTCCCGCCAACACATGTGCCCGACGGCAACCAGTCCACCGGCCAATTGCCGTCGTCCTGGCGGCAGGCCTCGGTCACCTACCTGGACGGCAATGCCAGGGAGGTCAACACCCTCCAACCCGGTCCGCACATCACCAGCACGTGGTACGACATCTACGGCAATGTGATCCAGGAACTGACTGCCCGTAACCGCCAGCGCGCTCTGGACGCATCCCCGTCCGACAACGCTGCCGCGGAAGCCGCGCTCGCCACGGCGTTCTCCAGCACCACCAGGTACAGCAACGACGGGCAGCGGATCACAGACACTATCGGCCCGGAGCACGACGTCGTGCTCTCCAACTGGACAACCGTCCGAGGTCGATCACACACCGCTTTCAAATACGACGAAGGCGCGCCGAATTCCGGTGAGCGCTACGACCTCGTCACCACGGAGACCGCGTCGGTTCAATACTGGGCCAGCCCGGGAACCATCGCCGACGCCGACCCCAGAACTACGACGTATCAATACGACTGGAACCTACGCCGCGTCACGGCACAGACGGTGGACCCCCAAGGTCTGGCACTGACCACGCGCACGTCCTACGACGACGCAAGCGGCCTAGTCACGGCCACCACCACCCCAGCCGGCGACGGTACGACCGCAGCCACCCGCACGACGGTTCACTACCGCGCCGGCACCGGATCCGGATTTAGCCAATGTGATAACCGTCCGGAATGGTCGGGTCTGCCGTGCCGCACGGGCCCGGGGGCTCAGCCGGGAACCGATCCAGAACTACCCACCACAACGACCACGTACACAATGTACGAACAACCCGCCGTGATTTCCGAGAACAACAGTTCGACGACGCTGCGCACGACCCGTATCGAGTACGACGAGGCTGGACGGCCTACGGAGGTCAAGATCACGGCTCAAAGCTCGCTCGGTACGCCGGTCGAGACCCGGCGCAGCGTCTACGCGCCAGCAACCGGAGATCAAATCCGGACCGAAATGCTCGACCCCTCCGGCAGGGTGACGGCGAAGCTCGTGCGCACCTTTGACGAGGTCGGTCGGCAGACGTCGTACACCGACGCAGACGGCGCAACCTCCACCGTCACCTATGACATTGCATCCCGGCCCCACACGCTCAACGACGGCAAGGCCGTTAGGACGATGGGCTACGACGACAGCGCCCAGGGCAGCGGCATGCCGACTCAGCTTTCGGATAGCCAGGCTGGAACGTTCAGCGGCAGCTACAACGCTGACGGCGAGCTGGTCAGCGAAACCCGTCCGGATGGATTGACCATCAACAACCATTACAACGAAGAGGGTCGCCGAACGGGCGTCGAATATATGCGTGGAGCCACATCCATGTATTACGACTGGGTCGGCGTGCAGGCCCATGGCCAATGGAAGTGGACTTCTAGCACATTCTCGACCAGCGGCTTGGACTACGACGCCGCAGGACGTCTTGTCCACTCCAGCAACAGGGCGGGCTCGCCTGAATGCACCACCCGCAACTACGGCTTCGACCGGGCAAGCAACCGCGAGACCCTCAAGACGTATGGGGCGGCCCTGGACGGGGAGTGTCAGACAAATGATCCTGCGTCCAGCCGCACCTGGGCCCATGACACCGCAGATCGCTCGTCCAACTCCGGATACGCGTACGACAATCTCGGCCGCACGCTCACCCTTCCTGACGACGACACTGCCGCCGGCGACGGCGCGGGCGATGTCCAGATGGACTACTACGCCAATGACATGACGCGTGCAATCACCACCGGATCCGTTAGCACAACCTATACCTTGGATGTGAACGCCAAGCGGTTCCGGAATTACACGACACAGGTGGGCACCGTCTCCAGCGCCAAGACCAATCACTACAGCGACGACACGGACAACCCAACGTGGATCGCCGAGAACGGTTCGTACACCCGCATGGTGACGGGCCTGGGAGGCGTCGCGGCCGTGTACGACGGGGCGACTGGCAAGATGCACTGGAAGATCGCGAATCTGCACGGCGACTTTGTCGCCACGATCGTCGGCGGCGACACCGGCATCACGGCCAGCCACCTCGCTGACGAGTACGGCCGCGAGAGCAACGCCGGCGCCGGCGCCGGACGGTACGGCTGGCTCGGAACGTTCCAGCGGTCCGCCGACAACCCTGCAGGCCTGATCACCATGGGAGTGCGGACCTACAACCCCGTCACCGGAAGATTCCTATCTACGGATCCGATTTACGGAGGAAACGCCAACTCCTACGACTACTGCGCCGGCGACCCGATCAACTGCACGGACACGAGCGGCGCCGTCTCCTGCAAGAAGACGTACTCTAAGACGACCCGAAGCTGGCTCTTCAGGATCCCCATCAAGTGGGAATGGAAGATCACATGCAATTTCAGTAGCCAAGAGGTCAAGGATGTCGCGTCGGGCACCGAAGGCGGGGGGATGTGGTACGCCGTCTACCTCGCCTGGAAGAAGACCATTGGCAGAGCGGTTCTTGCGGCCATGGTCACGCAGTCCATTGGCTGGACACTAGAGTGGGCGTACGGCAGGTTCTGCAAGAAGCAACAGGGAGTTTGGATCAGGTACTACGCCTGGGCTGGCATCACCGGCTTCATCCCCTTTGGATATTGGCTCGACGGAATCGGCTGCCGGTAACCGAGGGATTTCGCCCGAAAGGTAGCTTGCTCGTAATTGCGTCCTGCCGCCGAATGCGGCGGCAGGACGCAACACCAAGGCGGCGCGCTCGACAGAAACTCGCGAACCTGAAGGAGGGACACCGTGGCCACCGACACACAGGCGAACCTTTTTATTCCGATGACGTTCGTCGGTACTCTTTCTGTTCCCGCTTTAGCCCTCACCGACGGTTCCGCGGAGCCAGAGTGGGTGGGTTTCCCAACCAGCTGCGGACTCTTGCACACCCGCCGACCGCCGCTGTCGTTGCCCTACGATGCGGCTACCGCACCCACTGCGCGACAGTTCGTTCGGTTCCGCCGGATGCGCCAGCTTCTTCTAGTTCCGGTCTTCACCCTCCTCATTATCGCCGGATTCGTCATCGGGCAACTCGAGGAGACAACAAACAACACATCTTCCAACACCATCCAGACCATTCTCTACCTGACCGCCGGCGCCCTCGGATGGTGGGTGGCACGCATGGAAAAGCGTACGTCTGTACGGCCCCGTCCAGAACCGATCGGCCGACTCGGCATCTACATCTCCGGGGTGCCGGCAGGAGTCGCACAGGAATGGGTTCACCGCAACAGTGCCGTGCAGATCGTATCCCAGCCGCCGCCATGGCGACGATTCTCGGCCCGAACTTACGCCTTGTTCTCAACCCTGACGGCAGTAGCAGGCGCTGGTTTGCTGATCCTGGTCACGACCGACCGCAATGAGGGAATCCACGTGATCGCCTTCATGGCAATACTGGCGTTGTTCGCAATGACAATCGCCGCGGCGCATAGGGCCTTGCCTTCGAGCTTCGGCCGCAGGGGAAGAAATCGCGGCTAGCTAGATAAAGAGATGTGCCACGAGGGCGATGATTCCCCGCACAGTTGCTGCTCGACGGAGGTGACGAACGTCAACTCCGAGAAGTTCAACGGTGTCCGCCCGCGGCCAACTTGTCAACACCCGTCCATGTAGATCAAGGCCGTGGAGGTGAAGCCCGGGCCGGGCGTGAGCGGCCGCGGCCTCCGGAGGTGGGCACCCCCAGATCTTGCCGGGACCCGGACTTCGCGGCACACCGGTTTCGCAGGATTGAGTAACGATCTGGGCCGGCAGCGAAATGGGGAGTGCCGCTCTGGGGACCATGTGGGGACCAAACGCTATGCATAGCAGTGCGCGGACCTGAACACTTGACGCGTGAGTGAACGGCGAATACCGCGCTTGACGTGTGGAAACGCCAACATCAACGGGCTGGGGGTCAAGGGGTCGCAGGTTCAAATCCTGTCAGCCCGACCATAAAACAGCAGGTCAGGGCCGGTATCGCGGATTCGCGGACCGGCCTTTTCTGTACCTGGAGCCTGCTGGGGAGAATTCTGGGAGACGATCTTCTCCCGGAGCAGGTGATCCAGGACCGCCACCGGCGACCCGGAGGCGAGCTGCCGCCGGACCGCCAGAGCGTTCTCCCACAGCTCGGTCAGACCGTCGAGCAGCCGCCGGATCATGTCCACCGTCGCATGCGCGTAGCGCGCCTGGACCGACCCGTCCGCGTGCCCCATCTGGGCGTCCATCACGGTCGACGGCGTGCCGAGCTCCACCATCAGGGTCTTGTACGTGTGCCGCAGGCCGTGCGGGGTCAGACCCGGCGCGATCGGTAGCCAGCACGCTTCCGCCCGGCTCGCCGCACTTCGGCCCCGGATCGGCACGCCGGGCCACGGATCCGCCGCGACCGGTACCGGTCGGGCCACCTTGGGTGCCTTCGCCGGATAGCGGCCCGTGGCAGCCGGCTGGAACAGCCAGGTGGCGAAGCCGTTGCGCCGATAGTGCCCGGCCGCCGTGCCGGTGGGCGCACCGCACACGAACCCGAGCTGCTCGATCGCCGCCGTCACTTTGTCGCGGGTCGCCTCCTGCACGACGCGCGGGCGGTTGAGCACATTGGACACCGTGCCCGTCGACACTCCGGCCACCTGGGCGACATCGGCGAGTTTCGGTCCCGGCCGCCGGGCCGCGCCGTTCGCCGTGCCGTACCCGCGGAAGGCGTACCGGTGGCCGTGACAGGCGCACGGGACCAGAGCGGTCTGAGCCACGTGTGTAGTGAGCAGCGACCCAAGCCATTCCGGCACATGCACTGTCCGGTAGGAGTCGTCCTTCGGCGGGCAACGGTGCAGTTCGCCGGTATCCAGCTCGTACAACTGCCACTCGACGCGCACCTCGCCCGGGCGGATGTACCGCGTCTCCAGGCCGACCAGTTCGCCCCAGCGCAGACCGGTGAAGCCGAGCGTCGTCACCGCCAGGAACTCGTCGTCGCGGCCCGACAGCAGCGCGGCCCGCTCGGCGAGCAGCAGGATGCCGAGTCCGGTGGTGACGGTCTTCTCCGGTGCGCGTTTCTGCGACCGGCCCGCGCGTTTGCCCCGGCCGCGTCGCCGGGCCGCCGGGTTCGATTCCCGCAGGCCCTCGTCGACCGCGTCGGCCAGGATCAGATGCAGCGTGGTGCGCCATAGCCGAAGACTCGCCTCCGCGTAGCCGAGCGCCCGTTCCCGCTTCTCCCACGCCATCACATCGGCGGGGGAGATGGCGGCCACGGCGAAGTCCTGGAACGCGGGGAGCAGATGGTCCTCGATCGTGCGCTGGTAGTTCTGCATCGTGGACCGGGCCAGCTCCTGTCGCGCGTACCAGTCATTGACGTACTCGGCGAACGTCATCCGTCCCGCCGCTCGGGGTGGCCGGCCTCCGTTGCGGACCTTGGCCTCCGCGTCGTTCGCCGCCTGCTCTGCGTCACGGCGGGTGCGGAACTTCATGGTCGCGCCGTTGGTGTCCACCACAGTGGCGTACCGGCCCGGCGCCAGCTTGTAGCGCCCCCGCCAATAGTCGCCGCGCTTC
Source organism: Couchioplanes caeruleus (assembly GCF_003751945.1). Classification (NCBI taxonomy): domain Bacteria; kingdom Bacillati; phylum Actinomycetota; class Actinomycetes; order Micromonosporales; family Micromonosporaceae; genus Couchioplanes; species Couchioplanes caeruleus. Next base: position 7,100,541 of record NZ_RJKL01000001.1, read on the forward strand.
TCTGCATATCCCACGACCCCACTCCTCTCGTTCGACTATGCCGCTTCATCGGAGCGCGCGCTCCGTGCCCGGCGCGGTACCCGGGCCACCAGCCGCATCGCAGGCTCCGGGCTGGTCGTGCTGTCACCACGCCAGCTCCGTCCAGTAGGCGGTACCGTCCTGCCGACCTCGACCGGCTGTACCTCGAACTGGCGAACGATGGCGGCGACGTGGTCCGCGGTGAACAGATAGCTGCCACCCATCCAGCAGTGCGGGATGCGCCGATGCCGCGCCTGCTCCTTGACCCACCACGACGAACGACGCAACGCCTCCGCCACCTCAGCGGCGGTGTAAAGGCGTGGTAACCCGTTCGGCGTGCCGGTCATAGCTGCGGCTGTCTCCTCCGGTTTGGCGTCAAGCTGGGTTTGACGGTTGGCGGCCGATCACGCGGCCAGGGTGGTCCGGGCTTGCCTGGCGGCTTCGGCGTGTTCTCGGGCCATCGCGGCGGAGGTGTTGGCGAGCATGGCGTCGGCGGTGGTGTGCCAGCCGGCGCCCACGAACTGCAGGAAGTTGACGACCAATGTCGTTGGCTCCATGGCGGTTTCGATGGCCTCGGGGGCACTGGTCTGCGCGCGGCGAAAGAAGATGCGTTGTTCGCGGAGCAGTGCGAAGGTGACGCTGTGACGGCGAGACTTGGTGAGGAAGTGCCCGCCGAAGCCGAGCATGTGCGCCCAACGCCGCAACCGCGGCCCGGGGTCGGTCGCACGATGCCGGGCTTGCGACTGTCCGGCGTGGACGGCCGCGGCGGCCCGGGCTGCGGCCGCGGTCTGGGCCGAACAGGTGGGGCAGGTGCGCAGCCGGGTGCGGTTGGCGCAGGCCGGGCAGATCCACGGCGCGCGTAAGGCCGCGCCGGTCGTAGCGGTGCGTACCGGCAGCAGATCGACGTGGGGCCGGGTTGCGGGTTGGCCGGTGTCGCCGAGGCGCCAACAGGCGGCGATCAGCCGTTCCGTGTGGCTGCCGTGCGGGTCGGCAAACAGGCCGATGGTGTCCTCGTCCAGGCGGGCCGAGGTGTGGCCGGTGATCTCGGTGGATTTGGTGGCGTACTTGGCCAGGTAGGCGGCGACCTGCGCGTCGGTCACCTCGCCCTCGGCGGCCACGGTGATCACTTTGGTGTGCACCTGGTCGCCCCAGCCGATCGCCCAGCCGCCGGGTCGGGATGGGTGCGGGTCGGTGGTGAAGCAGACCCTCTTCGCGGTGTGGTCGATGGCGGCGATCAGGTCGGCGGTGTCCAGTCCGGGCGGGGGCGGCAGGATGGCATCGGGGGTGTCGGGGTGGTAGCCGTCCAGGCGGATGATGGCGTGGAAGTGCACGACGCCGCGGCGTTGCATCTCGGCGGCTTTGCCGAACGACAGCCGCCACGGCGGCACCAGCCGCGACCGTTGCTTGCCGGTGCTGTCGACGTAGTAGATGCGGAACTCGGGGATGCCGCGGTGACGGGCCAGGCGCCGTAGGTAGCGGTGGATGGCGATGGTGGTGCGCCGCCACAGTTCGCCGGCCATCACGTTCCACACGGCCTGGGTGTCGTAGTCGTAGCAGTCGCGGCATAGCGGCGTCCCGAGCCGCTGGTCGTCGCCGGCGTGCCGGACGAAGCACACGAGGCGGACGCCGTGCGGGCAGACGGTCAGGGCGCGGCGGGCGTGGCACGGGTCGGGGCGGCAGTCGCAGTCCTTTCGGCGGGCGCAGGTGTGCCGTTTGATGGCGCGGGTGTGGACCTCACCGAAGCTGGGTGCGGTGAAGGTGGGGAAGACCGCCGGGTGGTGGGCGACCTGTTCGGGTACGCCCTTGCCGCCGACCAGCCCGGCGCGGACGACTTGGTAGGCGTCGCGCTGGTACAGCTTCGAGCAGGAGGGGCAGACGGATTCGCGGCGGTTGCCGCAGGGCTTGTAGATGACTCCGTCGGGCATGTCCGCCGTTGATCGTTCAGCAAGGAGACGGCTGGTGGCGGCTTCGATGGTGGCGATGGTGCCGGCGAGCCGGATCGGGCGGGTGCAGGCGGCGGCGGTTTTGACGTGGGCGAGCCAGGCTTCGTAGTCCGGGCGGGCGGCGCGGGCGATGGCCTGCAGGCGCACGTCGGTGGAGCGGCGCCACCAGGCGGGAACGCTCGGGTATGTGTCCGGCTTCGCGTAGGGGGCCGCACCCGAAGCGGGTGCTTCGGGTACGACGCTCAACGTGGAGACGGTCACCGGGCCGCCTTGCTCGGACGGTTGCCGTTGACGGTCGGGATCGGTGTGGTGGGGCTGTTGGGGCCGAGGTCGAGCACGGCCAGGGCCTGGGTTGCTTGTTCGGAGTTGACCCGCAGGCGGGCGGCGAGCTGACCTGCTTTGATCGGAACACCGTGTTCGGTGCGGTACTGCGTGGCGATCTCGCGGGCCTTGACCAGCAGGGCCGGGTCGACGGCGTACGGCAGGGACAGCTGTGCGGGCTCCGGCTCGGTGACAGGAAGGTCGGTGGCGGGAGCGGCCAGCGGCTTCGCCGTGGTCGTCTGCTCGGTCGTGCGGGGTCGGGGCTTCGAGGTGCCCGCAGTAGACGCCCGGTCGGTGGTCGGTCGTAGCGGGAGGCTCGTCGGGCTTGCGGTGACCCGGGCGGCAACCTGTGCCGGGGTCGGCACGATATCGGTCCGGGAGGCCGTCACGGGTTCCGGCGTCGCTGCCGGTGGCGTGGGCGGCTTCGGGTCGGCCGCCGGTGGCGGCGCGGCGAGGTGCGGCGCCGGGTCGGCGGGCGGGGTTGGGGCCGGGAGCCGAACGAGGTTCGGCCCGGCCGGGGTGGATACGGATTCGGTGTGCTTGTGGGTGACGGTGGCCAGCAGCGCACCGGCCGACATGACCATGAGCCCGTCGACAGCGAGCGGGCCGAGCACACACACGACGGGCTCTTCGCCGTAGAAGTCGAGGAGCCCGGACAGGTGCCGGTACGACACCAGCGCAGCCACGGCGGCGACAGGCAGCATGCCCGCCCAGCGCAGCAGTTGCCAGATCCGCCCGAACGGCCAGGCCACCCGGGTCAGGATCTCGGTGGTCACGAACAACGCGACCGGCCAGAAAACGGCACCGATGACGGCACCGAGGTTCGGGCTCCACCCGTCGGTCGCACCCGCGGGTGGGACGTAGGAGTGGGCGATGTTCGCCGCGATCGACACGATGCCGCCCAGGGCGGCACCGATGTAGGCCCAGCCACGGCCAGTAATGGTCATGACCGTGTCCGGCGTCGGTCGGCCAGGTCGTTACGCAGCAGGGTGAACCCGATGATCATCGGGTTGCTGAGGTGGTGCGTGGTGCGTGCCCACTCCTGGACGTCCTTGACCTCGTCCATGGTGGTGATCCGCCGGGAGAGGTGGACCTCGACCTGCATGGTCCGCAGGCCCCTCGGCTCCATCGACATGATGGCGACGAAGTAGTGGAACGGCCGAGCCGGATCGCTCTGCCCGGTCGTCTGGGAGTGGCGGTTGGTGGTGTGGGATTGGTTGTTGTTCATGACGCTGAGTCCTTTCCAGAGAGATCGAACAGTGATGCGGGCCGGTCCGGAATCAGCGCGGTGAAGGCCGCCTGCCGGACCGCCGTTGCCCGAGGGGATCGGGACTTGGTGGTGAGCAGGTCGGCGAACTGGACAGGGGACAATCGCGCCACCGCGTCGTCGTCTTCGTGGCGGCGCCGGCGCAGCAGCGGCCGGACGGTGGCGGTGGTGGGGCAATCGCAGACCCCGTCGGGGTAGCGGTAGCCGCAGCCCGGACACACACTGGCGGCCGGACTACCGGGGTGATGGTCGGCGAACACCTGCACCAGGGTCGCCACGCTGACGCCCAGACCGGTCTGAAGGAGCCGGCGGTCCAGGGCACCGCGGTCGGTCCGGTCGCCGTAGCGCATCTGTGCGGCCTGCTTGGATACGCCAAGCCGGTCGGCGATCTCGGACCAGGAGTAGGAATACGGGGCCTTTCGTAGCCCGGCGACGGCCAGGCGGGTCACCGCGTCGACCTCGCTCGACAACTGCGAGAGGGACTGAAGTGCTTCGACGTCGCCGACGGCGACGCGGCGGGCGTACGCCCGCAGAATCCGGCGCACGAACGCGTCGAACTCCGGGTTCTCCACCTCACGCTTCGACCGCTTACGCGGTTTCGGCGTCAAGGCGGGCTTGACGGTGTTCTTGCTCATTCGGCGTCACCGCCGAACAGCTGTGCCCTGCGAGCGTCGTCGGCGTGGACGATGCGCAGGGCGTCGATGAGTTCCGCTGCCGGTATCGCGGCCGCCCGGCGGAGCACGTCGGTGACCTGGCCGGCGGTGCGGCCGTGGGCGTCGTTGAACTCGTATGCCTGGCTGCCGTCCATGACCAGCAGGTACCGGTCGAGGTGCAGCACGGCCTCTTCGAAGTCGAGGAAGCCGGGGTCGTCGAAGTGCTGCGCCGGGGCTTCGACCGGTCCGCCGTAGCAGACCATGCCGATGGCGCCGACCATGTCGGCCGCCGGGGTGAACACCGTGGCGGACAGGTCGTAGTAGGCGCCTTGGATCCAGCCGTGTCGTTGCAGGTACAGGGCAGCAAGGCGCAGCACCATCGCGGCCGTGCCCGGGGCCTCGCCGGTGTCGGCAAGGGCCTTGAGCCCGGCGTCGGTGACGACGTAGCCGTCCGGCTCCGGGTTGTCCGGCAGGGTCACCGGCCGGGCCGCTGTCGCGATAGCCGAGCCGACCCAGGCGCGGAACCGGTTGTCGTCGGTCAGTAGACCGGCGAGCCAGCCCGCCGGGCCGTCCGCGTCGTGGCCGGGTTGCGGGGTGCTGTTCTGGTGGTGGGTAGGGTTCATCGTGCCGACTCCTTCCGTCGGATGTGGGTTGGTGATGGGGCGGCGGCACCAGTTCGCTTTGGTCGGTGGACCTGGTGTCGTCCGCTCGGACCGAGGTCCGCGGTTGTAGGTATTGGTTGGTCAGTGCCAGTGCTGCACGACGGTGATGCAGCGGTGACCGCCGACCGCGAGGGCGGCGATGATGGCGATCAGTACCGGCACGGCGAGGGCGCCGAGGCCGATGCCGGTCCACAGCAGCCAACCCGCCGCGATGAGCAGGCCGAGCACGGCGAGGCCGAGGACGGCGCCGAAGCCGAGCCAGAAGTGGCGGACCTTGCGGTCGCGTTCGGCGATGGCCGCCTGGCGGGCCTTCCACTGGGCGTAGAGGGCGTCGTGCTGGCGCTGCCGGGCGGCGAGCTGGGCCGGGTTCATCGGGTAGGCCACCTCGGCCGGGGTGGACGGGTCGACGTAGTGCACGACCCGCGGTACGGGGGGCCGGGTGGCCGGGAGACGCTTGACCATGGATTGATCTCCTTCGATAGATGTGGGTGGATTCCAGCCCGCCTCGGTTGCGGGGTGGTCAGGGTGGCTCGTCAGGCCGCCGCCGGGACCGCCCGCAACGCGCGACGGTCGGCAGCGGTGACGGTGGCGCGCATATCGGCCGCGTAGGCGGCGATGGCCGCGCAGGTGCGGTCATCCAGGTAGGCGGTCTTCACCAGCTGCGGGCTGCCGCCTTCGGCGATGAGCAGACCCGCGCCGGGGTTGTTCGGACTGATCGAGTTGGCCGACCAGTTCTTCTGCGCCCACCCGTGCCCGAGGACGATGTCCGAGCTGCTGTCGTTGGTGCAGCGCCCGGCGAAGCGCCACGCGAACAGGTCCCGCAGCGACGTCGGGATGATGTCGCTGGAGGGGCGTTGGGTGGCGGCGATGACGATGATGCCGACCGCCCGGCCCCGGGCGACCAGGTCACGCAGCAGCGCCGCGAACTCTTCGCGCTGCCGCTTGTCCCCGATCGTGGCCGAGTAGTAGGCGATCTCGTCGATCGCGACCACGTAGGGCAGGAACGCGTCCGGTACCCAGATGATCTCACCAGTGACCGGTGAAAGGGTCTGGATCTTCTCGACGACCTTGCGGCGTTCGCAGTCGAGCAGGAACGCGTACCGGTTGTCCATCATCTTCTGCAACTTGGTCAGCAGGACCAGTGCCTGGACGATGTTCGGGCCGACGAACGCGTCGGCGCATTTACGCCACTGGCCGAGTTCGACCTGCTTGCCGTCCAGCAGGATCAGCCTGCAGTTCGCGCACAGCGCCGCGTAGGCGACGAGCACGTTCAGCAGCGCCGACTTACCCGCGCCGGGCTCGCCGCCGATCAGCAGGTTGCGCCAGATCAGCCGGATCAGCACCGGCATGCCGAACTCGTCGATCCCGATCGGGACCGGGTCGAAGATTGACAGGGGCAGGCCAGGCTTGACCGGCCCCAGTGTGGTGTTCGCAGCGAGGACGGGTGGCACAGCTCAGCCCTCAGGCCGCCGCCGCAGAAGCCGGAGCGGCGATGCTCCAGGCGTCGTCCTGCGGCGCGTCGGGGATGAACCCGTCGCTCTTGCTGCTGCGGTGCATCCGCTGCACCTTGGCCTGAGCAAAGCGCAGGCTCGGGCCGATCTCATCGACGTCCAGGCCGTACGCCGAGCGCTTCTCCTTGGTCTCCTTGTCCTCCCACCGCGACAGCTTCAGACGGCCGCAGACGAGGACGCGGGTGCCCTTGGTCAGCGACTCGGCGATGTGCTCGGCCAGGTCGCGCCAGCCGGTGCAGGTCAGGAACAGCGGGTCGCCGTCCTTCCACTCGCCCGACTGGCGGTCGAGGGTGCGCGGCGTGGACGCGATGGTGAACTTCACCATCGCGGTGCCATTCGGCAGGAACCGCAGTTCCGGGTCGGCGGTGAGGTTGCCGACCATGGTGATCGTGGTTTCGTTCGCCATCTCAGTTCTCCTTGTCGGTGATGGCTTGCCACTGGACTTGCCCAGGCACCCGGACGTGGGAGGTCATCGGCGACCACCACGCGGCGGTTCGGGTGCCGGGTCTTCGATGTCGGCCAGCTCAAGGCCGACCGGCGGCACGGCCGGCGACACCGGCACATCCGCCTGGTTGTTGAGCAGGCCGGGGATCAGCAGCGCCAACGGCGAATCGATCCGGCCCGCAAGCGGGTCACGACGGGCGATGTCGACACGCAGCAGAGCGGCGTACCGCTCCGACGCGGGTGCGATCCGGACCTGCTTGGCGATGCACACCACCGCGATCAGCGGCGCCTTACCCTCCAGGGCTTCCAGCGACAGGCCCGGACGCAGCCACAACCACACCCGCTCACCCGCAGGCGTCGGACGCGCCCACAACAACAACGGCAACGCCACCGGACGCGGGCCACCCGTGCGCACCACAGCACGGGCCAAGGTGGCGAAGTACAACCGCAGCCGGTGACGCACCACCAGGCACCACGCCCACGCCCACACGAACTGCCGCACCCGGCGCGGCACCAGGCATCCGAGAGCCGCGACCAGTGCGACCGCCGACGCGAGCCACGAACTGGTCAGATGAGCCAGCGTCACCCAACCGCCTACCGCGCCCACCGCAGCCGTGATCTCGATCGACCACCACCACAGCACTCGCAGTACCGGCCAAATTCGTACCAGCACCGCCGCCACCACGGCACACACGACACCGGCCAGCGCGCCTATCGCCACCGCCAACAGCAGCGGGCAGAACACGCTCGACACCGCCGTCACCAACGTATCCGACGTCAGACCCACGACCACAGCCGTGACGCCCGCACGCCGTGCGTACCACTGCGACTCCGGTGCATCCACGATCGCCACCGTGCCGATCGCAGAGCTGTCAACCAGTCGTCTCACCATTCCAAGGCCTCCCTTCGCTATTTCGTCGGGATCCATAAGACGACGGCGAAGATCGGCGATGTCAGATGATGGAAGTTGACAGCCGCTGATTGAACGAGTTAACCGGTGCGCGACCAGGGTCAATGTGTGCACACTGGACGCGTCCGCTCGAGAGGAACTCGGCATGGCTTACGGAATGTCAGTCCGCGCTGCAACACCCTTGCAGGCTGCTCGCCTGGAGCTTGGCTGGAAGCAGGACCCAGACGATCCGAGCTCTCCGGAAGGCTGCCGCTGCATCCGGTGCGCAAGTCGCTACGCCGAGCAGCCTGAAGACGATGCTCTCGCGCTGGGAGAACGGGCTGCGGCTCCGCGATCCGCTGTACCAGCGGCTGCTCTGCCAGGTCTATTGCCAGACTCCGGACGAGCTCGGTTTCACAGCGGGTGATGTTGAGCTTCCCGCTCGATCTCACCTCGCGCCGCCGGTAGGACCCGAGATGGTGCAGTATTTTCGGAATGTTTTTGCAGAGCATCTGCGCGCCGATAACTTGATGGGCCCGAGCCACTTAGTCGACGTCGTCAGGGCTCAGGCCGCACTACTCGACCAGATGTTGCCCAATGCGCGTGACAGCGTCCGCGACGAGCTACTTCTGCTGGCGCTTCGCTATAACGAGTTCACTGGATGGCTCTATCAGGATGCGTGCACCGCTGAACAGGCGATGAGGTTCACCGACCGCTCTATGGACTATGCACTGGAAATCGGCCGGGCCTCCGAAACGTCCTACGTGCTGATGCGCAAGGCGGACATCGCCGCCGACCAGGACAAGCCGGAGCGAGTGATCGGCCTGACGGACGCCGCGCTTCGCGGTCCTGGGAAACTCTCGCCGAGAAGCCGAGCGCTCATACTGCGTTTGCGCGGGCGCGCTCACGCCCGACTCGGCGACGCCGGAGAGTGTGAACGGGCACTCGACGCAGCCCGGGCAGACGTCGAACGCGACCACGAGCCGGACGGCCTCACGGACTACTGCACGCCCGCCTACATCGGCATGGAAGCCGCGAGCTGCTGGAGCAGACTTGAGCAGTTCGGCAAGGCGATCGCGGCCTATGAGCAGAGCCTGAGCGCCTGGCCGGCGGAGCTTCGTCGAGATCAGGGTCTCTGCCTCGCGAGACTCAGCTACGCGTACGCCGCCAGCGAGGATGTCCAGCGCGCATGTGTCCAGGGACGCCAAGCCGTTGACATCGTTCGGGCCGCACCATCGGGCCGGGCACTCGGCGAACTTCAGCGTCTGCGCGTTCAGCTACAGAGGTTGAATAGCTGAGGTTCTCGGCGTGGCGGCGTGATAGATCTCGATGGGTTCGGTAGGCCGAAGGGATGAGGTATCCGGCTGGTGGTGGCATGAACGCGGCAGCCCGGGTCCGGCGTGAGAAGGTTCGGATCCAGGCTGCGGCCATGTTCGCCGAATCCCAAACGACCGCGCAGATTGCGTCTGAGCTGCGAGTTTCCGAGAAATCAGTACGCCAGTGGCGTCGACGGTGGACGGCCGGCGGGACGGCGGCTCTGGCGTCGGCCGGCCCTGGCGGCTCGGACTGCAAACTCTCCGGCGACCAGCAGAAACAGTTGATCGAGATGCTCGATGACGGCCCGGTCGTGCACGGCTGGGACGACGCCCGCTGGACCCTCGCCAGGGTCGCGGAGCTGATCGAGCGTCGCTTCGAGATCACCTACACGCTGCGCGGAGTGTCGTATCTGCTGCACCGCATCGGCTACAGCCAGCAGGTTCCCACTCGTCGGGCGATCGAACGCGACCCTCAGGCGATCGCTACGTGGCATCGCCGGCGGTGGCCGTCGGTAAGAGGTTAGCGGCGGCTCAGGGCGCGGGGATCTGTTTCCAGGACGAGGCGGGCCAGGTGATGCGGCCGCCGGTGGCCAAGACCTGGGCCCGGCGCGGGCACACTCCCGTGGTCGAGGTCTCCGGCAAGGGCTCCGGGCGGGTCTCGATTGCCGGGCTGGTCTGCCTCAAGCCCGGACACCGCGGCCGGTTGATGTGGCGCACGAGGCTGCACCGAAACCGCAAAGGTGAGCGTGGCAGTTTCAGCGAGGACGACTACATCGCCTTCCTCGATCAGGCCCACCAACGCTTGCGGGCACCGATCGTGCTGATCTGGGACAACCTGAACACCCACGTCAGCGTCCGGATGCGGGAACTGATCACGGCCCGGAGGTGGCTGACCGTGATCCGGTTACCCGCCTACGCCCCGGACCTCAACCCGGCCGAGGGCGTCTGGCGGTGGATGAAACGCGGCCTGACCAACACCGCCGCCCGCGGCGTCGACCACCTCGCCGACCTCGTCAAACGTCGGCTACGCGCCTGCCAGCAACAAACCGATCTCCTCGCTGGCTTCTTCGCCGGCACCGGCATGACCCTCGACCCCGAGCCACCGTGACGACTCGAACCTCAGCCTTTCAACCTCTGTAGCGCCGTGGCGGCGTGATGCGGAAGTATCCGATCTGAGCGACCGGATCCGCAGCCTGTTCCGCCCGGCCGCGTAGCTACGAGGAGCCCGGCTTTGATCGATCTGATTACCACGGCGACATCGAGGGACGAATCCGATCGAGACGCGCCGGTCGCGCTGCTGCCCGTCGGTAGCTTCGAGCAGCATGGCGATTACCTTCCCCTCGCCACGGACACGATCGTTGCAGGCCTGATCGGTAGGGAGGTCGCGCGTCGATACTCCGTCCTCCTGCTGCCGCCGATCACGATCTCCTGTTCGCACGAGCACGCCGGGTGGCGAGGAACCGTCAGCATCAGCGCCCGGACCTTGCATCAGGTCGTCACCGACATTGCCGACTCTCTCGCAGCGAGCGGGGTGGAACGCTTGGTGATCATCAGTGGTCACGGTGGTAACTACGTGTTGAGCAACGTTGCGCAGGAGGCCTCCGTCAGCGGCCCGCGAGTTGCTGTCTTCCCTCAGGGTCAGGAGTGGCACCAGGCTCGGCAGGACGCCGGAATGGAGACGGACGGCCACGAGGACATGCATGCAGGCGAGCTGGAGACCTCGCTGCTGCTGGCCTACTGCCCCGAGGTAGTTCGCCCGGGTAATGAGTCGGCTGACTGGACCTCCGAGCGGCCGCACCTGCTCACTCTTGGCATGGCGGCGTACACGAAGTCCGGGGTTGTTGGTCGCCCATCGCTGGGCACAGCGGAGAAGGGTGTCCGTGCGATGACCAGCCTCGTGCGCACCTTCGCTTCCACTTACTCTCTCATGACCGAATAGGGCACGTTTCGCAGCCCTAACGGCTGAAGGAGTTCTCATCCTTGCCGTCGGGGCTCCGTTACTGTCAGTCGCGAGCGCTCCCGTGATCTTCTCCGTGCGGTGATCCATTGCTATGGTCGCCGCCATGGCTCGGGGGAAACGCAAGGGCGGCAGGACGCGACCGCAGCGAACGGAGCAAGAGCAGCAGGCTGCAGCGGGGGAGTACCGGGAAGCGGTCGATGCTTTCCAGCGGTCCGCGTTCTGGAACCTGCGGACCAGGATCGCCAACGTCGGCATCGTGATCGGCGCCCTGGCGCTGCTTGCGGTCGTGCTCGGCAGCGCCGACGGTGCCCGGCTCTCGCCCACCCTGCTCTGCGTTCTCGGCGGCGTCTGCGGTGCTGCGGTGTACTTCAGCCGCCCGTACCCGAGCATGGTCAAGTACCTGCTCATCGCCTCGGTGGGATTCCTGGTTCTGGGCATCTTGGGCCTGGTCCTGGTCGTGCAGGTGCTCGGCCGTTGATCCTGTCCGTCGAACCGAGCGCACTGACCAGCTACGCCCGCCAGCTCGACCGGGCCCGCGAGGACGTCAGCACCATCAAGGCCTACATCGCCAAGAACGCCGAGGGTGGCACCGGAGGCGAGCTGATCTCGATCGCCCGCGAAGGCCATACACACGCCGTCGAGGTCATCGACGGCACCTTCTACCGGCTCGCCTGTTTGCTGGAAACGTCGTCGCCGGAGTTGGACAAGGCCGCGGACTACTACCAGCGCACCGATCTGGTTGCCGCTGCTCGGGTGGACGGCACGCTGCCGCCCGGGCGTGGCCAGTGCCCGACACCGCTGGAGTACGAGCTCGCGTCGAACGTCTGCAAGCCGGGCCTGTTCGCCGACCCGCGTTTTCCCGAGAGCCACCTCAAGCCGCCACCAGAGCCGGAGAACCCGAGCAACCCGCTGGGCTGGATGGACTACCTGAGCCTCAGCTCGTGGGCAGCCAAGGGCTGCGACATCATCTTCGGCTTCGACCCCATCGGCGAGATGCAGGAGAAGCTGTTCGGCGACTGGGAAGCCCTGGCGAGCATGCAGGCCGTGCTCACCAACTCCGGCTCAGCCCTGCACGACCTGGCCGCCAACATCCAGTCCGGCGCCACGACCTTGCAGTCCACGTGGCGGGGCAATGCCGGCGACACCGCCTACCGCTACTTCACCGACCTGGCGACCGCCGTCGACGCGCTCAAGGACCCACTGAACAAGATCGGCGAGGCCTACCGGGTCATGGCCGAGTCGGTCTGGGCCGCCGGTGAAGCCGTCGGTGGCGCCCTGAAGGGCCTGATCGACTCCGCCGTGGTCGCAGGGATCGCTGCCGCAGCAGGGACCATTACGGCCGAGACCGGCGTCGGCGCTGTGGTGGGTTACGGAATCGCTGGCGTCGAGGTCGCCAATATGCTGCGGCTCTGGGGTGAGGCCACGAAGTTCGCGCAGAACGCCACCGCGGCGGTCCTGCTTTTCCGCTCCGTACTCACTGGCACTTTGAGTGACCTTGAGATGGTGAAACTGCCTGTCATCGGCGGCGGTGCCGGCTACGACCACCCACTCGCCGGAGCGGGCCAGCATGGCTGACGAACTGTTCGAGATGGCACACGGCAACCCGAAGCTCGCACGGGCCCTGCACGAGAATCTGCAAACCCTCGCTGACCACGGCAACGAAAAGCTCCGCGAGATGGCCGGAGCGGTCCTCGACGGCGGCTCACTCCGCGAACTCGCGCTGAGCGACACCTACGGGGAAGAGATTGGCTCGGCGTTCGACACTTTCTGGCACCGCTACCAAGCGATGCCCAGCGAAGAGCGCGCTGAACTCGACAGCCTCGCCCGAGAGCGCTTCTACGAAGCACCTGAGAATTACTGACGCCTGAGGTTGATCTCTGCTTCCCGACTCATCGGGCACGAGTCGAGCACGACGTCCTCGGCCTGGCTCGACTCGCGCACTGCCAGCGCGAGGATGTCCAGGAGGTTCCGTTCGAGTTTGGACGGAGCGGGCGTCTCGGCCCTTCCTCCCGCACCGCCACCGACCATGCTTAGCGGGGCAACGGGACGTGCCTGGCCGATTCTTGATGGCCCTTGCTATTCGGTAACCGTGCACGCAGTCGCTGGTAAAATACTCGCGAGATTGTACTTGGCTACAGAGGCGGAAGAAGGGCCTTGATCAGGACGAACTGGAGAGTAGATGACACTAAACCTTACGGCCGTCGCCCCATGGATGGTTATCCAGTCGTCAGACTTTCGCTTAACCGGAACCAGGGAAGAGAACGCCGCCCAAAAACAGTTCGTCCTAGTGTACTTTCGATGGTCTGCACTGTTGTGCTACACCGGAATTGCAAAGTGGAGGACGCACGACACCGCAGCCTGGTTGACCGACGTTCTCACTAAGAGCTTGCCGAGGTTTAAGGCGTAGCTTCCGGGATTCTTGTTCGTTGATCTGTTATGGCGGTCTCGGATGAGGTTCGGTCGATGTTGGCGGCGAAGTTCGAGGTGATTTTGCCGCATCTGGACGAGCGGCAGCGGCGGTTGCTGCTGGCAGCTGAGGCTCGGGCGCTCGGCCATGGCGGCATCCGGGCGGTGGCGCAAGCCGCCGGGATGCGTGAGGCGACGGTGTCTGCCGGCGTCGATGAACTGGAGTCGGGCGCGCCGTCGCTGGGCCGGGCGCGACGCCCGGGTGGAGGCCGCAAACGGGTTGTTGAGCTGGATCCGGGTTTGCGGACGGCGTTGCTGGCGCTGGTCGAGCCGGATGAACGTGGTGATCCGATGGTGGCCCTGCGGTGGACGACGAAGTCGACCCGCAAGCTGGCCGATGAGTTGACCCGGCAAGGTCATCGAGTCAGCGCGGACACCGTCGCCGGCCTGCTGCGTGATGAAGGCTTCAGCCTGCAGGCCAACACCAAGACCCTTGAAGGTCGCCAGCATCCCGACCGCGACGCTCAGTTTCGCTACATCAGCGCGCAGGTGACCGCTCATCAGAGCACCGCTGATCCGGTGATCAGCGTGGACACCAAGAAGAAGGAACTCGTCGGCGCGTTCAGCAACCCGGGCCGGCAGTGGCGACCCAGCGGTAGGCCGCTGGCCACGCAGACCCATGATTTTCCCGGCGACAGCCTGGGCAAGGCGGTGCCCTACGGCATCTACGACCTGACCGCCAACACCGGCTGGGTCAACGTGGGCACCGACCACGACACCGCCGCGTTCGCCGTCCAGTCCATCCGCCGCTGGTGGACCACCGTCGGTCACGACGACTATCCCCACGCCGACCGGCTACTGATCACCGCGGACGCGGGCGGCTCCAACGGCTACCGCACCCGTGCCTGGAAGGCTGAACTCGCCGCACTGGCCGCCGAGACCGGACTACAGATCACCGTCTGCCACTTCCCGCCCGGCACCTCGAAATGGAACAAGATCGAGCACCGTTTGTTCTCGCACATCTCGATGAACTGGCGCGGCCGGCCGCTGACCAGCCACGAGGTCATCGTGCAGTCCATCGCCGCGACCACGACAACAACCGGTCTGCGGGTGCAGGCCCACCTCGACACCGGCTCCTACCCGATCGGCCTGAGCGTCAACGACGCGAACATGATCGCCCTGCCCCTGGCCCGGCACCTGTTCCACGGCGACTGGAACTACACCCTGCATCCCAGCACCAGCCGGCATCACCACCAGAGCGGCCAGCAGGACACCACGGCAGCCACCGAGATCGCGGCTCTGTCGCACCCGCTGCTCACCGGGATGACGCAACAGCAACTCGATGACCTCATCGCTCGCCTGGACATCCTGCGCCACCACCGTCAAAAGACCGCACAGCAACAGGAAATCGACGCAGACAGAAAACCACACCCTGCGCAATCCGGCCGGCCACACCGATTCGGCTTCCCGGACCGTGTCCTGGTCACCATCCTGCATCTACGGCTGGAGCTACCCTGCCGCCGCCTCGCCGCGATGTTCAACAGCAGCAGTGCCACCATCCACAGGACCACCACCGAGATCCGACACCTACTCCACCAGCAAGGCATCACCATCACCCCAGCCAGCACAGCAACCGTCCCAGCCATCCCACCCCGAACCGCCGCGACCCCATCAAACACAACCACGCAGATCAAGACGGCAAGTTAAAAATCTGCACGCCCTAAGCGATGTCTCGTAACTCGATGCCGCATTGCCTTTTCGGGGTTTGTGGGTCAGCTGGCCAGAGCGATGTTGTGCAGGTGAGCGATCCCGGCAGCGGTGACGGCCAGGGTCCGGGCAGCGCGACGGTAGTCACGTAGGATCTTGTAGGTCTTGAGCCGGGCCAGGCAGTGCTCGACTCGGGCGCGGACCTTGCGATGGCGGGTGTTGTAGTGCTGCTTCCAGTCGGGTAGTTCGCTGCCGTCGACCGGTTTGCGGTACGGAATGATCACTTCCGGGTTGCCGCGGTAGCCGCCGTCGGCCATCACCGCACGTCCGGCCAGGTGTTCGTTGATGCCGCTGCTGCGGTAGGCGATTGTGTCGTTGCGGTTGCCGGGTTGGGGCTCGCCCAGGGCGGTGACCAGGCGTGTGTTCGCGTCGATCGCTACCTGCAGGTTAGTCGAGTAGCGGTAGTTCTTACTCGGGGCGGCGAGGCGGTGATCGCGGGTCGGGATCAGGGTGCCGTCCACGATCACGACCTGCTCTTTTGCTCGGCGGCGACTGGGCGTCATGGCCAGCAGAGGCCCGACCGTGTCGAGGGCCCGGTGCACCGCCGAGTGCGAAATCCCGAACAGCGGTCCGAGTTGACGCATGGTCAGGTTGGTGCGCCAGTACACGGCTACCAGCAGCACCCGATCCGGCAGGTCGAGCGCCCAGGGCCGGCCCGGACGTCCGTCCGCGATGGCGTCACCACCGCGTCGGGCAGCCAGGCACACCAGCCGGTGGAACTGCGCCGGTCGCAGCCCGGTGAACGGGTGAATCAACTCTGGGTGGGAGGCTGAGAACACCTGCACCCATCGATGATCACCTACGGTCCGAACCGGACCGTCACCGGGCTACTTCGCTTAAGCGAAGTAGCAATCACTGCGCGCACCTGCCGAATTCTGGTTTTCGGGAAGGCGCTGCCGCACCCGGGTGGCCCGGTGACGTTCGCCAGGCTACGGCCGGTTGTGAATGTGCCATTGCTTGCTTCTGGGGAGGGCGATAGCCAGTTTCCATCGGGCCATCTCGAGATGCGACGCCATCCCGAGAATCTGGCCGGCCACGGTCCAGGCGTCTTCGCGTGACTGCGGTGGCCGTTCGACGACCAGCTGCAGGACGGTTCCCCAACTAGCCACGAGGTGCGCTCCCCAGCGTTCGTGCCACTGCCGTAACGCCCCGGCCAGTCTCTCGTCCGAGGTCATGTAGAGATCGGTCCAGAAGGGTGCCATCCATGGCAAGTCGGTGGGCAGCAGCATCAGCGTCACCCGATCCGGGGCGTACCAGGCTTCGATGTGGCGAACATAGCGATCGTCGCTCTCCACTCGATGGAGCAGTTCCGGATCGGACAGCACCCGCTGATATACCCACCGTTCCACGGCTCCGGCCGTCGTAGGCAGACCGAACCTCTGAATCGCCTCCGCTGTCAGATCGACGTGATAACCCTGAGTAATCAAGGCTACATAGCCGGCCTTGAGCAGTTCCCTGTCGTCGTCGAACGTGAACTCGGGCCACGGATCGATGGTGTTCGTCGTCTGGTCAAGGTCGGCCAGCTCCGATGCGGTCGGAGCGGAGGGATCCGGCCGTGCTCGCAACCGTAGCCACTCGGGCTCGAACTCGTCAGTGACGAGGACGGGCCATCGGCCCGTGACCGGCACTCTCGCCCGCGCGGCCCGCCAAGCCGCCAGCGACTCGTCCGGCGGGACATCCTGCACCAGGAGGGTTCCCCGCGGGCCGTGGCCGACCGGCAGGCCGGCCATTGGCGTCCCGGACAGCGCTACAGCCACCTCATCAGGCGTCATCACCAACCAATTGTGTGTGAAACCTCAGCTGAACGTCACCGGATCCCGGTATGCGCCTTGCGTCCCAGTGCCATTGTGCCGGTCGCAGCCCAGTGAAGGGGTGGATTAACTCGATGCGGGAGGCCGAGAGCACCAGCACCCATCGATGATCACCGACGGCCCGAGCCGGACTTGCACCGGGTTGCGAGACATCCCTTAGAGGACGTCTGATTAACGTATTTTGTGGTGTTATGTAATTTGAGGGTCTCGCCAGGTTGGGGTGGTTTCGCCGGTGATTCGGCGAGCGAGGTTGTCGATCATGGCAAGGGTGATCATGGCTTCGGAGTTGCTGGGCCGGGTTTCGTAGTCGCGCACCAGGCGGCGGTGGTGCATGAGCCAGCCAATGGTGCGCTCGACGACCCAGCGTCGTTTGACCACGTTGAAGCCTTTGACCTGCGGTTCTTTGTTGACGATCTCGACGTCGATGTCGAGACTGGCGCCGTGTTCGACGGTTTTGACTTTGAAGCCGGCATCGACCCAGGTCTTGGTCAGGGCGGAGTGGGTGGCGGTGGCCTGGTCGAGCAGATCGTTGCCGATCACGTTGTCGCTGACGCTGGCGGCGGTGACGATCACGGCGAGCAGCAGGCCGAGGGTGTCGGTGATGATGCCGCGTTTACGGCCGGCGATCTTTTTGCCGGCGTCGATGCCCTGGGTCTTGAGCGGCACGTTGGTGGAGGTCTTGACGCTCTGGGTGTCCATGATCGATGCGGTGGGTTCGGCGGATCGGCCGTGGTGGTCACGGACGAGTCCGGTGAGGTTGTAGTTGAGGGCGGTGAAGATCCCTTCCTTACTCCATAGGGCGAAGTAGCCGTAGACCGTCGCGTGTGGAGGGAAGTCGTGCGGGAGGTAACGCCAGGCAATGCCGGTGCGGTTGACGTAGAGGATGGCGTTGAAAATCTCCCGCAGGTCGTGGCTGGGGGTGCGGCCTTTGATGCCGATCGCGGTGCGGGCGTCGGTGCGGGCCTGACGCCACGCGGTCAGCCGGGGCGCGATCAAGGCCCAGCGGGCGTCGGACAGGTCGGACGGGTATGCGCGACGTTCGGTCATAGCAGTGGATTACGGTGGTGGAGTCGTGCGGTGAGGACACCATGTCCGCCGATTCCGAGGTGGAAGTCAATGAAACATGATCGAGGGACGAAAAGCCGCGGACCCTCACAGATCTGAAGCACCTGATACTGCGTTATTCGGTTAGATCGGCCAGGCGGGTACTGCCATCGCCTGCTGTTAACCGTTCTTTAGCACCATCAATGCCAACAAAACGTCCAGTTAGAGGGCATCTGATCCCGGGCAGCCGGGTCTGACCCGGATTGGCGGTGTTTAGTCGCGCCAGGTTTGGGTGGATTCTCCTGCCAATCGGCGGGACATTGTGTTAGCCATGGCCCAGAGGATCATGGTGCGTGATCGTTGGGGCAGGGACTCGTAGTCGCGGGCAAGCCGGCGGTGTTGCATCAGCCAGCCGAAGGTGCGCTCGACCACCCACCGGCGCGGCAACGCGCGGAAGCCTTTCTCCGCCGGACGGCGGGTGACCCTCTCGACGTCGATGCCATGTCGGGCGCCGCGCCGCCACACGGTGGTCTGGTAGCCGCCATCGACCCAGACCTTGCGCACCGTGGGATGCGAGGCGGCCACCTCGTCGAGAAGGCCCCGACCGGCGGCGGTGTCCGACACGGACGCCGCGGTGACCACCACGGCCAGCAGGAGCCCGAGGGTATCGGTGACGATGTGCCGCTTACGGCCCTTGATCTTCTTTGCCGCGTCGATGCCTTGCTCGGATTCCCTTACGTTGCAGGAGGTTTTGACGCTTTGCGCGTCGATGACCGCCGCGCTCGGTGAGCCGTCACGGCCATGCGCCTGCCGGAGTCTGCGACGCAGCAGATCATGGATCCGTTGCGTCGTGCCGTCCTTCTCCCACTTGGCGTAGTAGTCGTACACCGTCTTGGCCGGCGGAAAATCGTGCGGCAGGTACTCCCAGGCGATCCCGGTGCGTGTGACGTAGAGGATCGCGTTCACGATCTCCCGCAGATCGTGTACCGGCGGGTTGATCCCGAGTCCTGGCCGAGAGGCCCGCCACTGCGTCAGGACCGGTTCGATCACCGCCCACCGCGCATCCGACAGGTCCGATCGATATGGACGTCGCTCCATCCCCATGCCCTGCCAACGAGCCAGCACGGCCACCAACTGCCCGCAAACACGAATCAACCCGATCGAGGATCAGATGCCCTCTAAGTCGTACCCCCGCGTGCCGACTGACGCGATGTGAACAACGCGCCGTACGTGGTCCCATACAAAGCGCCGCAGGATAGCGAACCGCGCCGCATCCGCCCGCTTATTCTCGCGGCTGCTGCCACCGCGGCTGCGGTGCTGCTCGGCGGCACAGCGTACGGGGTTACCCGCTCCGACGATCCGGTGTCCGCACCCGCCGCAGAACCGCCGGTAGCCGCGAGCTCCGTCTCGATGACCACTGCACCCAGCGAGACGAACGAGCCGACCGAGGAACCGACCACCACCTCACCGAAGCCAGAGCCGACGAAGAAGGCGACCACCCGGCCGACGGCAACCACCTCCCCGCCGTCTCCCCGTTACACCGCCACCAGGGCGCAGTTGCTACAGGCCGAGGCGGATGTTGCATCAGCCAAGCAGGCATTTCAGGAAGCTCAGGCCGACCCGGGAAGCTCTCCAGAAGATGTCCAGGTCGCCCTCTACGAGTACAAGGCGGCGATAGTCGCCCTGCAGGACCTGAAGGACGGCACACCCGGCAAATTCCATCGCAGCTTGGAAATCGAGGGCGCGAAGGCGTACCTCGCCCAGGCGCAGATGGAGCTGCAGGTCCTCTACAACACCAGCGGCGTCGACCAGGGCGACATCGCCCAGGCTGAGGCTCGGGTCGCCCGCTGGCAGGAACGGCTTGCCGAACTCAAGGCCAGTTGACGCGCCAGGCTCGCTGACCAGTGAACCGGCAAGTACGCGCAGTTCACCTGGTCGTCGTGAATCGAGGCGGTCCGAAGTTGTATAGCAACGGGACCCCTGCATGCGGGTCTTCATGATCCCCGCCTGGGCTGCGTGACCGAGCCGACCAACGTCGGGCCGATCGCCGAGCTCGCGACGGACGCCCCGTCGCTCTGCTCGGCGGTTTGACCTTCCGTGACCTCACCGGGCGGAACCCGAGGGGGTCTTTGACCGTGATGATGTATCCCCTCCGACTAGACCCGTCCGGGTCCGTCAGGAGACCTGCCCGCCGGTCCTGGAGACGACCCCGGGGAATGGACTTCACTGGCTGGCGGAGGTCGAGCTATGGTCGGCGCTCGCGCCGACCGGGGAGGTGGACAGGATGGCTGACCAGGGCGAGGACGGTCACCTCAACGAGGCCACCACCAGTGGATCCAGGCCGAGGCCGACCGGCACTTCGGCGGCAACTGGGGCGCGGCCGCGCCGAGCGGGCGGTCGTTGACACGCACCTCGAGTCGATCGGTGAGTTCAGCGCGGCGGAACATCTGCAGGGCGGTCAATATCTGGTAGGGATGGTCAGGTGGCCGTTCGACTGGAGCCGCACCAGCACTTCGCCGCCGGGGACGTTGTAGCGCGCGGCGTTGTCGATCAGGTTGCGGACGAGTTGGGCGATCACTACGGGGCCAATGTGCACGGCGGTACGCGCAGGTGGTGCTACGGCCGCTCGGTCTGCTTCTTCGACTGCACCCGCACAGCCTTGAGGTACATCAAACGATTGGCCTTCAGGGTAGGTTCCTAGGATGATCTTAGGGACTGTGGCGCAGGCTTCAACTCTGGTCGGCAGCCGCTTGGCGGCGGGATGTGGTCGCCGACTCGGGGCATCCAGGTGCGGCCGCGTGCCGGTCGTCGGCAGGGCTGCGCGGCCGCCAAGCGGGCACCCTGGTCGTCTTGACGGCGTTCAGCCCCCTACCCAAGGGGTAGGTTTGTCGCGGTACAGCAGATATGGGTCACTAAGGCGTCGCAGGTGCATCCCGGACTCAATGCACTGAGGGGGAGCCAAGTTCAGCCACCATGCTGAAGACGCTGTTCGCTGTTCGGTATTGACCGAACAGCGAACAGCGAGCCATGATGATATTCGTGGCCGCTGAGACTCTCATAGCTGATGCCTTCGCTCAGCTCGGGATCGAGGCTCACATACCAACCGGAACGCCTGATGCGGGTATCGACCTTGTACTCGACGTCAACGGCGTGCAGCTGGCAATTCAAGTCAAGCGGCGCGCCCTCGTCGATGACACAATCGCGGAACGTGTCCTTGCAGAACCGGGTCCACCTGGCTCAACCCTCCTGATCATCGGTGACCGGGTGACTGAGGCTGCCAGAGGGGTTCTAACTGCCCGGGGCGCCGGCTACTACGACTTACGCGGTCGGCTCGCGCTGCGCGCTCGCGGCCTGGTGATAGACGCTGAGGTCGCTCCGCTTCGCGAGCGCCCTCAGCGGACAGCCGCGCTGCGAGGGAAAGCTGGACTTGAAGTCGCCTGTGCCCTCCTGCAGCAACCCGGGCAGGGAACCACGGTCCGTGAGCTGGCTCGTCGACTCGGGCGCTCAGTCAGCACCGTGTCCGAAATCCTGTCCGCGCTCCGCGGTGATGAGCTGGTGGACGCGACTAACGCCGTAACGGACTCTCGCTTCTTCTGGCAGGTCGCCGACCATTGGGCGACGCCGCGCACCCACCTCGCGCAACTACCACCGCCTGGTGACGCAGCTCTCACGCGGGCGCTGCGACTAGGCATGGACGAAGCGGAGTCGGGAATCGGATGGGCCTTGACGGACTCGGCTGCCGCAGCTGTCTATGGAGCGCCGGTGGCGTTCCGGTCGGGACAGGTCCTCGACTTCTACGTCCCTGACCAAGCCGTCCAGCGCCGCGCCATGACCTTGCTCGGCGTAGCGACCACACCGGCCCAGGCCCACGCCACCGTCCGCATCGCCCCTGTACCCGCCGTCGTACAGTCCCGCCTGAGTCCCGCCCTCAATCCACTCAAATGGCCGCTCGCGCATCCCTTGTTCGTCGCGCTCGACCTGGCGCAGGATCCCGGCCGAGGCCGGGAAATCCTGGACGCGTGGACGCCTGAAGACGGATGGCCCCGTGTCTGGTAACCACGTCGTCTTCCTCGGCGACGCGATGGCCATCGTGGTCCAGGGCATCATCGAGGTCCAGAAACTGCTTCACCAGCCTCCGGTCATCGTCGGAGGCGTAGCCGTCCTGTCACGGCTGTCGAACCCCTACCGGGCTACCGTGGACCTCGACGTAGTCGACCGCTTGCACGGCGATGTACCCCACCTCGAAATCTTGAGATCCGCCGACGGCGCCGAGCCCGCCCCACCCGCTGCCGTCCTGTTGCCCACGCCCTACGGTCCGGTGAAAGTCGACGTCCTCGAGGTGCGTCAGATCGAACTCGACCTTCCCAGCACCGATCCCGGCGACCGGCTCCACGCTTCGGCGCATGCGTGGGCCAACGACACCGCCACCAATATGACACTTCAGGTCAGCCGCTCCAACGGCGAACACCTCGAAGTTGCCACACTGGTGGCCGAGCCGGGACCACTGGTTGCCATGAAAATCCAAGCAGTCATGAACCGCTCGACCGCTAAACAAGGCACCGACCTGCTCGACACCGTCAGAATCATGCTCGATAGCGCAACCCGGCCCGCAGCACTGGAACAGATCAGCACTGTCGACTCCTCCGTTGCGAACGACATCGCACTACACATCGACTACTGGCTTGTGCGTCGCCGCGCACAAGCGTTGCGGCTCATCAAATCCGTCGGCGGGATCGACATCACCTCAGACGACGTTGACCTGATCTCGGAACTCATCCTCGACGCGTGCAACCGACGATAGGCGCGCTTGACAGCACCAGGCATAGTGAAGTTCGAGAACCACTTGGTGACGTCACCCATCCGGCGCTGCTGTCGTTGCTCGGGCTAGCGCCGTCGCGAAGATTCATCGCCGATTATGGCCGTCTCGCTGGCGATGAGTTGAGCAGCCGAGCCGCCCTAACGTTCAATCTGAGGGAACCGCGTTCACGAAACTGCTGCTCCGCTAGGCTGGAGCCGCAGCCAGATGGGCGCCTTGCGCTAGACACCTTTACTCGGCCGAGTACACTTTTCAGTGACCTGGTAAAACGTTGTTAGCACGTCGCTGGACCCTCTAAATGCTGGGGGTAAGCAGGCGAGGACCTGTCCGGCGACACGTCCCGCGGAGCTGATCGGCCCGCTGCGGGCCTCGTCGTGGGCCGGCTCGGCGGCAGATGCCGCGTTCAGCCTGTTGGACAAGGTCGATGACGAGTTCGAAGTCGCGGCGATGCAGGTACGGACCGTCGGCTCGCTGCTCGGCGGCGCCGCCGACGAACTCCGTGACCTGCAACGCCAGCTGCAGGCGCTGCTTGACGAGGCCGCCGGCCACGGCTGGGCATCCAGGCGGGCTGGAACGCGGAGGTGAACACCAACCCGCAGAACCAGAACCTCGACCTGCCCGACGGCGAGTACGCGGTGACGTGCCGTTGAGCCAGCACTACCGGGACCAGTTCAAGATCGCGCAGAGTGACGCGGTGCAGACCGTCGGCCTCACCATACGGACCGCCGAGGGCGGTGAAGGTGCCGCGGCGTTCACCAGGGCGCGGCTCGAAGCCGTCCGGTCCGGCGCGGACCCGGCACCGCGGGCAGTGGC
Organism: Couchioplanes caeruleus; assembly: GCF_003751945.1. Taxonomy (NCBI): domain Bacteria; kingdom Bacillati; phylum Actinomycetota; class Actinomycetes; order Micromonosporales; family Micromonosporaceae; genus Couchioplanes; species Couchioplanes caeruleus. Next base: position 7,124,182 of record NZ_RJKL01000001.1, read on the forward strand.
CGCCGCGCACGGCGACCACGCCGGGGAGGGCGACCCCACCCGGCAGCTCTCGGCCTTCCAGCCGGGCTTCCGACCGCCGGCCAAGGCGCCGAAGGCCGTCGCGGTCTCCCGCCTGGCCCGGGGCCCGCGCCCGACCTGCGCTCGCTGCCCGCCTGGGGGATCTCGCTGTCCCAGCAGGACGACCGCTGGCTGGTCAACTTCGGGGCCACCGTCTGGAACGGCGGCACGTCGCCGCTGCTCGTGGACGGCTTCCGGCGTACCGGGTCCGAGCTCATGGACCCGTACCAGTACTTCTTCGACGCCAAGGGCAACCAGGTCGGCTCGGTCCGGGCCGGCACCCATGGAGTGGGACGCCCGCGACGGTCACCGGCACTGGCACTTCACCGACCTGCCGAACGGCACGTACTGGATCGAGGTCCCGGGCGAACCCGGCCCGGATCCTGACCGAGTCGAACGTCCGGAACAACACCGCGCTGCGCGAGATCCGGCTGGGCGGCACCCCCGCCGCCCGTACGCTGGAGATCCCGCCGTGCACGGCCTGGACTGACCGTGCGGCTGTCCGGGTCGGCTCGTTGACAGCGGGCTGACGGCCGGCAGGGGCGGATGCGACTCTCGGCCTGAGGGCTTCGTGCCTCTCGCTCGACTTGTCCGTGCGCTGCCGGCACCGGAGCGCCTCCTGCCGGTAAACGGGTCGACGACACCATCTCCGACCGGGCCCGGACGAGGTGCTGCGCGAAATCACCGCGTCGGCGCTGCTCTCGGCCGCGATCCGCAGCCCATACCCGGCCAAGCGCACCGGCCGTAACCGCACCTGTACCGAAACGGTGAGAATCGGGCGCTTGAGCGCCTTGTGACGAAGCTATCTCCGTGAATGTTTTCCCAGGTCCGTACCGGGATGCCGGCCTGCGCCGGCCGACCGGGATGGACCGCGCCGCCGGTCCCTGGTTATATGCCGTCCGGCATCGTCGAGCTGCGGCTCCGATGTGGTCGTGCAGCGGTGACAACGGGGGAACTGAATATGAGACGCGTACGCGCAGCGATGTTGATGTCGCTGGTCGCGGTGTTGGTCGGCACCGGCTTGTGGGTGCCGCCGGCGACGGCCGTTGTGCCGGTGCTCCGCGAGGAGCCCACGACGTCACCCATCGTGGTGCCGCCGCTGGTGACGGAGCCGTGGAACGGGCAGACCGGCGTCGACCTGGTCGCGGAGCGGTGGCGCAAGGCGGTCGGCGACGTGGCCGCGCTGGCACCCGAGCCGGAGGTCCGCGACGCGGCCAACGCGGCGTTGGCGTCGGCGGATCCGCAGGCGATCCAGAAGTTCGCCACGGTGGAGAAGCGCCAGCTGGAGACCCAGATCGCCGCGCGTAAGAAGCAGGTCGCCGCGGACAACCTGGTGAAGATCAAGGCGATGGCCGGCACCGGCGGTGCCTCCTTCAACGCCGAGGTCCAGCGGGTCCTGGCCGGCACCGACGGTGACCGGGAGGCGTTCCTGGCGTACGGCGCGGACATCGCCCGGGCGCAGGACGAGAAGGTCGCGGCGAACGCCAAGGAGCGGGCGACCCAGCTGCGGGAGCGGCTGCGCACCTTCGCGGCGACGGCGCCGGCGGAGTCGCAGCTCAGGGCTGTTGCCGAGCAGGCCCTGGCCGGCGACGACGCGGCGGTGGCGGCATTCTGGAACACCGGTTACCCGGCGGCGGCCAAGGCGGACGCCGAGGAGCGCGAGCGTTACCTGCGCGACCTGGAGGCCCGGAACAAGGCCGCTGAGGAGCTGTCGGACCTGGCCCAGCGGGCGCAGAAGGCGTCCGAGGCGCGTACCCGTCTGCTGGCCGCGCATGGTGAGGGCGTACGGGCGTTGCAGCGGGCGTCGAACGCGATGGCGGGTGCGGCGAACGCCGCCCGGCACGCGCAGCGGGTGCTGGCCGGCACCGGCACGGTGGCGGCGAAGGCGACCGAGCTGGCAGCGGCCCAGGCCCAGACGGCCAACGATCTGCGTGCCGCGCAGGCGGCCGCGGAGCAGGCCCGCGTCGCGGCGGGTACCGCGTCGTCGGCGGCCGACACGCTGCACGAGACCGGACTGACGTACGGCGCCGAGTGGTCTGTGATCGCGCAGGGGATGAGCGAGGCCGCGGCGGCCGCGGTGGGTGCGACGCAGACCGCGCAGCACGCCATCGACGCGACGATCGCGACGAACAAAGCCCAGGGCGCGCAGGCGCAGGCCGAGGCGCACGCGCAGCAGGCGATCAAGTGGCGTCAGCACGCCGAGCAGCACGCGCAGTCCGCGGCGAAGCTGGCCGCCGCGGCGGCGAAGCAGGCTGTTGCGGCCAAGACGGCGGCGGCGCGGGCGAAGCAGGCGCGCGAGCAGGCGCAGGCGGCCGAGGCGAAGGCGTGGGCTGGTGCGGAGAAGGCACGCCAGCAGCGGCAGGTCGCCGAGGCGAAGGCCGCTGAGGCCAGGCAGCAGCGGCAGATCGCCGAGGCGGAGCGCGCCAACGCCGCCCGGCACCGGGCCGAGGCCGACCGGCAGGCCGCCGCGGCACGAAACGCGCGGGCCAACGCGGACGCCCAGGCCGCGATCGCCAACGGTGCTTTGCAGCGTGCGGAGACCGCGACTCTGGCCGCGGGCGGCGCCGACGAGCGCGCATGGGCGAAGGAGGGCGAGGCGCGGCAGGCCAGCGAGGCGGCGGCCTCCGCCGAGCGGGCCCGGCAGACCGCCGACGCGAAGCGGCAGGCCATGCGGGCAGCGGTCGCGCACGGCGCCAGCGACCAGGAACGCAAGAACGCCCAGGACGCGGCCGACGCGGCGGACCAGGAGTTCACCGTGGCCGACGGCGCGGCCAAGAGTGCCCGCGGGTACGCCAACTCTGCTTCGGGTGCGGCGGCGAACGCCCGCGCGGCGGCGACGCAGGCGCGGGCGGCTGCGGACCGGGCGTGGGCGGCGGCGGAACGGGCTCGGGCCGCGGCGCGGGCGGCGGACGCGGCCGCGGACAAGGCCGAGGCGGCGGCGAAGGCCACCCACGCGGCGCGTTTGAAGGCGGATGCGAAGGCGGCGAAGGCGACCGCGGAGCAGATCGCCGCGGCCAAGGCGGCTGCGGCGGCGACGAATCTGGCCGAGCGGGCCGCGGACGAGGCGGTCCGTGCCCTGTGGTCGGCCGACCGGACGAAGGACGAGGCGCAGGCCGCCACGACCGAGGCGGTGACCGCGGCGGCGCAGGCCGACATCGCGATCGCCGCGGCGGCGGCGGCGTCGCAGTCCTCGGCGGGTATCGCCGAGCCGCACAACGCCGCGATCGCCCTGGTGTCACCGTTCGCCGGCGCCGACATCGACGCCGACTTCGTCAAGCAGGTCGCGGAGCAGGCCAAGAGCATCGGCGAGGAACAGGCCAAGGCCGCCGAGGCCCGCGCCGCGGAGGCGGTCACCGCCGCGGAGAAGGCCGAGGCGGCTGCGCAGAAGGCGAACGCCCAGGTCAAGCCCGCGTACGCGGCGGCTGCCCAGGCGGCCCGTTCGGCAGCGGACGCGGCGAAGTCCGCCGCCGAGGCGAAGCGGTATGCCGCTCAGGCTGCTGTCGATGGTGCTGCCGCGCGAGCTGCTGCGGCGAGCGCGGCGAAGGCGGACGCGCAGGCCCGTGCGGATGCGGCCGCGGCCCGGCAGGCCGCGAACGAGGCCGCCAACGACGCGGCGATCGCCGGGCGTGCGGCGCAGCAGGCCCAGGCCGAGGCCGACGCCGCAGACCGGGCCGCCACCGCGGCCGAAGCCGACGCCGCAGCCGCGGATGCCGCCGCCGACCGCGCTGAAGCCGACGCGAAGGCTGCCAAGGACGCGGCCGACAGAGCGCAGAAGCATGCCGACAGCGCTGCTGCCGCGGCCGCTTCCGCGTTGCAGCACTCCATCGACGCGCAACACGCCTACGAACGCGCCGCCGAGGCCGATCGGCAGCGGCAACGCGACGCGGCGGCGGACAACTTCGCCAACGCTGCGAACCAGCCGGTGCCCAACCCGGACGAGGTCGCGGTACTGGACCCCAGTGAGCAGGAGGAACTGAAGAAGCTGCTGGCTGAAGGCGCCGAGAGCTTCTGGGACTTCCTCAAGGCCGAAGCGCCGCAGCTGTTCAAGGACCTGACCGGCATCCAGGACATCGAGGACTGCATCCGCACGGGCGATGTCATGGCCTGCCTCTGGGCCGCCTCTAACTTCATCCCCGCGCGACGGCTCTTCGGCTTCATGGCCGACCTCGGCAAGTTCGGCGTGAAGATCACCAAGTTCTTCCTGCGCACCACCCAGGCCCGCGAACGAGCCCAGAAACTCCTCGACAAGGCCAAGGCTCTTTTCGCCAGCGGATGCAAGGCGAACAGCTTCACGCCCGGTACGCGGGTACTGCTGGCCCACGGCCGCACCCGGGCGATCGAGAAGGTCCGGATCGGGGACCGGGTCAGAGCGACGGATCCCCTCACCGGGATCACCGGCAGCCGCCGGGTGACGAACACGATCACCAGCGCGGGCCTCAAGAGGCTGGTCGACATCACCGTCGACGCCGACGGCATTCCCGGCGGTGCCACGGCCACCATCACCGCCACCGCGGGCCACCCCTTCTGGGTGCCCAGTCTGTCCAAGTGGGTGAACGCGGGGGACCTGTCCGACAGGCAGTGGCTGCGTACCAGCTCCGGTGCGTACACGTTCATCGCCAAGGTGGGCAAGGTCCGCGAGGTCGACGCCCGCGTGTACAACCTGACCGTCGCCGGCATCCCCACCTACTACGTGCTCGCCGGCAAAGTTCCTGTGTTGGTGCACAACACGGGACTGTGCCCCAAGAAAATCGATGACGTCTTCCACAATCCCAGCGGTAGATCCTCCGTGGAGCAGTTCGAGTACCACTGGGACAAGCACGCGAAGGCGCTCGGCATCTCGCGTGAGCAGTATCTCCAGGACGCGAAAGACTGGGCGGCGGCCATTGCTCAGCCGGGTGGGAAAAGGGGACTCAACGCCAAATTGAAGGAGTTGGCCGACGGGTCGCGTGGGATCTCATACACGGATCCCCGAACGGGTAAGGGTGGGATCATCGGCCCAGATGGCAAACCGGTAACCTTCTGGTACGGCCCCGAGTAGCGAGAGGGCGGACCGTTGCCGGATTTCATGGAAGACTATGCACTGTGGCGGCGCTTGCCGTTCCCCAGTCTGCGCCGGGGCGAGACCGTGTTGCGTGCGGGCGAGAATCTGGCACTCATCCATGGTGATCTGGCTGTGGCCGACGAAGATGCAACGCAGGTCATTCTCCTTGTGGAAAAGGGCTTGTTCCAGCCGGCTCGGGGGGATGTCATGGGTGCGCTTGAAGGGATCATTTCTCGCTTGGAACGATTCGGCGAAGGCGCGACCGCGAAGGAGCGGGAAGTCGTCGACGCTCATCATCGGTATGCAGTTCTGCTGCATCGAATGTATGGTGAATTCCTTCGCATAGGATCCCTGTAACTCGTCACCCGACCGGCAGGCACGTGTGGTGGGCCGCTCACGATGTGTGGGCGGCCCGCCGTCTGTTGATGCTTTTGTACGTACGACGGGGGCGCAGCACCAGAGCGCGGCCGGGCTGTCGCCCGGCATGCTGGTGGGCGGCTGGTTCATGGTGGTGGTCTCCGCAGGGGGTTGGGCGCGTCCGGCGGCCGCGCGTTCCCACAGGAGCTGCATGGTCTGGGGGTCGGGATCGGCGCACACCTGCGCGAAACGCAGAACGGCCGTGCGGTCGGGAAAGGACTCGCCGCTGAGCCAGCGGCTCAGGGTCGCCGGGGAGCAGAGCACTTTGCGGCCGATCCGTGCCGCGACTACCGTTCGAGCGGGCCTGATGCCGTAGTGGCTGTAACGCACCGTCACGTTCGGCGGGTGGCTGCTGCGATCCGGGCCGGCGCCGCGACGATCGCGGTCGGCGCCGCGATTGTCGGGATCGAAGTGGTGAAATTGCGTGACGGCAATGCGGCCCGCACGTGGCACGGCTGGTGGACATGGCTGACCGCGGACAAGCACCCCGCCCCCGAGGTACCCGGGTCACGCGGGCCTGGCACCGTACCGGACCCACCGACGCCATCCCCCACGCCGGACACCGCACCGCCCCCGGAGACACCATGATGAGTCCGCACGTGTTGCGGCATACCTTCGCCACGCTGAGCCGCGACGCCGGCTCCCGGCTGGAGGACATCCAGGACGCCCTGGACCACGCGGACCCCCGGACCACCCGCCGGTAAGACCGCGGCGCCCTGCGCCTGGACCGGTCGCCCGGGTACGCCCTGGCCGACTACCTGCAATACTGAGCGGGCAGCCGCGCCGTGGGGCCCAGAAAGAACTTCTTCCGGGTCCCCACTGAGTTACTCAGCCGATCTGAGTGAAGACGAGCGTCATGGCCAGGATCAATGCCAGGAACACCACGACCACCAGGGTCCTGCCACGGTGGGCTCGCGTTCGGCGGTGGCGAGCCCCTCCGGCGACACTCGCGGCTGCGGTGGCTCCGGGAACCGGCGCTCCGGAGCGGGAACCTGAACAGGGCGCGGCTCTGTGCTCCCACTCGTGAAACAAGGGTTGCGAAGGGCCTGGTCGACTATGCGATGAAACATCGAAAGCGGCAGGGATAGATAGAACCCTTTACTCGGCCGAGTATAATTTTCCATGACCTGGTGAAACGTTCGCTACAGAGGTTGAAAGGCTGAGGTTCGAGTCGTCACGGTGGCTCGGGGTCGAGGGTCATGCCGGTGCCGGCGAAGAAGCCAGCGAGGAGATCGGTTTGTTGCTGGCAGGCGCGTAGCCGACGTTTGACGAGGTCGGCGAGGTGGTCGACGCCGCGGGCGGCGGTGTTGGTCAGGCCGCGTTTCATCCACCGCCAGACGCCCTCGGCCGGGTTGAGGTCCGGGGCGTAGGCGGGTAACCGGATCACGGTCAGCCACCTCCGGGCCGTGATCAGTTCCCGGATCCGGACGCTGACGTGGGTGTTCAGGTTGTCCCAGATCAGCACGATCGGTGCCCGCAAGCGTTGGTGGGCCTGATCGAGGAAGGCGATGTAGTCGTCCTCGCTGAAACTGCCACGCTCACCTTTGCGGTTTCGGTGCAGCCTCCCAGTGTGACCACCACCAGAGGTGCTGTCTGGGCTGGTGAGAGCGGACGAACAGTGCGGTGAGCAGGGGTCGGATCTCGGGTACGGTGTAGCCGATCAGCATGCCGCCGCCGGTGCTGTTTCCCCTTTTGCGGTAAGGGTCTTAGCGACGACGAGCCAGGCGTGTGCGGCCATCGACAGAGTGATGTGCGCGTACCAGGCTCGCCAGTCGCGGACCTGGTATTCGTCGAGGCCGGCCTGACCTTTGGCCTGCTGGAAGCACTCCTCGACGGCCCACCGAGTGCCGGCGATGCGGGCCAGGTCCATCAACCGAGTCCTGCGCGGTCCGTAGCAGACGTAGTAAGCCAACTCGCCGGTGCTGATGTTGCGGCGGGCGAGCAGCCAATGCCCACGCCCGGGCCGCCAGAACACCCGAATCGGAATTCGCGCCCACCAGTATTCGCGCGGTCCGTGCGCCCCCGGCCCGGCCGAGATCCGCGACCAGGCCCGGCCCGGCAGCGCGGCGATCAGCTTGTCGACGCGGGTGAAGCCCATCCTGGTGGTGACCACATCGTCGTTGCGGCGGGTCGCGACGACATGCGCCTGGTCGTGTTCTTCCATCCAGACCCGCAACGACTTCGACTGCCCGTATGCCTCGTCCATCGTGACCCAGCCGGGCGTAATCCCGGCAGCGAACGCGCGGGCGAGCATGGTGCGGGCCATCTCAACCTTCGTGGCGAAGCCGACCTCGTCCGGGATCCCGGCCTGGCGGCACCGGTCCCGGTCATCGGTCCAGGCCTGCGGCAAATACAACTGCCGGTCGATCAACGCGTGGCCCTTGGCCGAGCGGTAGGCCAGGAACACCCCGACCTGGCAATTCTCGATCCTGCCGGCGGTGCCGGAGTACTGCCGGGCCACACCGGCGGACTTGACGCCCTTCTTCAGGAACCCGGTGTCGTCGATGATCAGCACACCTTGCGGGTCGCCGAGGTGCTCGATGACGTAGTCCCGCACGTCGTCTCGCACGGCGTCGACGTCCCAGTCCGCCCACCGCAGCAGGCGCTGCATCCCGTCCGGCGACATGTCACCGGCCTGCTCCGCCAGGGTCCACCCGTTGGTCCGGTCCAGGCCCGCGACCAGCCCGGACAGGTACTGGCGGGCCCGCCGCCGCGGCTCCGACCGAGCGAACCGACCCGCGAAACGGGCATGCAACCGATCCAGCTCCGCCGACCACACCGCAACATCGACATCCGTCACACCATGACCAACGACCCGATCATGAACCCGTTTCGCCTGGCAACTGCCGTTGCCGTACTAGCCGTTGAGGGTCCAACGGCGCGGTCCACGAGCTGCGGCCCGGTTCCAGAGCGGTGACGAACGAGTACGGCCAGCCGGGAACCATCACGTGCTGATCCTTGTCCCGGCCATAGGTGTGACACAGGATCCGCTGTGCCGAGGTATGCGCGTCATGCTGCACCATCACGCAGACCGATGGCTGATGTCGTTCGCCAGCAACGCCAGCGATGCCGTCGAGATCCTCACGGCCCGCCCCTGCCATGTGATCATCAGCGACCACAGCCTTGCGAGCGCCCGCGGGACCGCCCTGCCGGGCGGGGTGATCGTGCGGGTCGCCATGCTCGCCGGCCCCACCTCCCTGCCCGACCCGGCCGCCCCGGACGACGTGCACCGGTTCACGGCCACGATGCAGATCACCGCCCGGTGATCGGTCAATGAGCCTGTGGACGGCACTCCTGTCAGCGTTGAAGATCAGCAGTCCTCTTCGCGGCGTTCGAGGGCGCGTTCACGGGTGTCGGCCACGTCCTCACGGATGTCCGCCCACCGCTGATGTTCGTCGATGTGTTGCTGGCGCTCGTCGACAAGCCGGTCACGTTCCTGCGCGAGCCGATCTCGGTCGTCGGCCTGTTCCTCACGCTCATCAGCACGCCGGTCACGTTCGTCGGCCTGCGCGGCACGCTCGTCGACATGCCGGTCACGCTCATCCTGGCTGTCTGCCAGCAGGGCGGACATAAGCTCATCCATCGTTTCATCGGCGATGAACGTCGGCGGGTGGCCGCGGAACGGCATCGCGTCGTCGGCAGATGGGCTGTCGCCCGGCAGTACGGCGGCGAGGTCAAGGGTGTGCAGCAGCCAGACGATGTGTGGCTGGGGATCAAGCAACGTCAGCTCGACCCCGCGATCTGCGGCCAGCCGGTAGGCGTTCAGCAGTAGCCGCGCCCCGGCGGCGTCGACGAAGCCGAGCTGGGCCATGTGCACCTGCAGGCGGATGATGCTGCCGTCCATCGCGGTGTCCAGCAGGCGCGCCAGCGGTGGTGCGCTGACCCGGTCGAGTTCACCGGTCAGAGTGACCGTGATCCGGTCGCGGTCGCAGTGCACCGCCGCGTGCAGCCGGCTGCCGTCATCGGTGAAGAAGGTCATGCTGCCCTCCCCGCCTGCTTGGTAAGGGTGGCCCACACCGCCTTGCCACGCCGGCACGGCAGGGCACCCCACGCGGTGGCGGCAGCGCTCACGAGTCTCAGTCCCGTTCCTGGTGCGAGGATGGGAGCAGGGTGCTGGTGCCCGGTGTCGAGCAGGTGCGGAAGCTCGCGGCTACCGTCCTGTACGGCCAGATGCAGGATCGAACCACGAACCGATACCCACAACCTGACATCGGTGCCGGTGTGCTCGACCGCGTTGGCTACCAGCTCCGACACGATCAGCCGAGCCGGGTGCACCAGGTGAGCGACGTCGAAGGTCAGGCAGGCGTCGGTGACCATCGTGCGGGCCAGCGCACTCGCCGCGGGCTGGGCCGGCAGAGCCAGGTGCTGCTGCCTGATGTCGCCATCTCGGCTCGGCATCTGTGCGGATGCGGTATCGACCAGCGTGACCGCTTGATCGCAACCGTTGGTCGACAGACGCTGCCGCACCGCCGGCCCCGCCGCACAGAGGACGACCGTGACCTGCAGCTTGGCTTCCATCGCGTACCGTGCCGCGGTTTGCCAGGTCGACGCCGACTCACCGGCCTCGTCCTGCAACCGTGTCAGATCCACCAGCAACATGCGAGGCGCTTCGGTCACACATGCCCGCAGCACCCGCGACACCTCTTGACGAAGCCGCCCATCCCAGTGTCCCCGCACCACCATCTGGGTGAACGCGCGGCCGGGCTCGCTGACACAGCCGACCTGCGGACTGTCCACCACGAGAAACGGATCGTTCATAAGACCAGATCCTCCGCATACGACAGAGAAACCCGTTATTTCGTCGGCCAGTCTGCTCCCCTCGACACCGTGACGCTAGAGCCTCTCACCATGTCGCACATGAATTCCGGGTGTCGTCCCTTGTGGATATCAGTTAAGCCTGTGATCCGGTGCCAGCCTCCCGGTCAGGCCAGCACGAAACGATCTTGAGGATTGAGATCAAGCGTTCAGGCGTGCGATGTGCCGCCGCGGAACGGCAGCACCGACCGCCATTAGGCGGGCCACATCACGCCGTCAAGAGACGCGAGCTCCCCGTGCACGCGCGCGGTGGGCACACCCCCACCCGGCCCCGGCATCTCAGCAGCGCGAAGGAGCAAGACCCGACGAGTGGGGTCAAATGTCGGTGCGCACGCAAGGCGGAGCCGTATGGTCCCTGGGGTGGCGTACGACGTCTTGGGCGAGAGCCGGCAGCTCATCGACAACGGGCTCCCCGAGCGTCCGGTGCGGCTGAGTACGCGTCGGCGGTTCGCGCCGGCAGCGGTGGATGTCGACGACGACATCGCGTGCACGAGATTCATTCGCCGCGGTGCTGGGTGCTTCTGGGACGAGACTCATCTGCTGGCGCGCGGCGACAACGGCTGGCAGTTACTGGCCACCAGCGGTGCCAGCACCGGCGAGCCCTGGTCGGCAAACGCATTCGAGCAGGCCAGAACCCAGTTTCCGGCCGGCACTGTCGAGGTGCAGGGCGGCGGGGCCGCTCTGCGCAATCCCAACCGGCTGCTCCCGTGGGGCGCCCGTTGGGTGCGGGCCGCGGAGCTACTGGTTGACCCCGGAGTGGGGTTCATCGCCGTCGACGACCGGCAGCTCCGGCGCATGGCCGCCTGGTTGTTGTGTGGGCCTCGCGGCGTCCTCCACGGGCATCCGCCTGTAACCTGGCCGGACGTGAACTTGCGCACGTTGCCCTTCGGAATGGTCACTAAGGACGGACGCCATGCAGGAAGAAACGTCGAGATTGGCCTATGCCTATTGATTGATCCAGGCCGCGGCCAGGCTCTTGCCGTCAACCACAGGGAGGTTCACCCGCCAGTACACGAAGCCGACGCTTCTCATACTCCTCGGCTGTAATGACGCCCAAAGACCCGTAGAAACCGCGGTCGTCGCAACTGTGACCGATTCCGAAACTCACGGCTGCGTCCTGCAAGCCCGCCCAGGTCACCTACACATGCTGCATCTGCGGCTCCCAGACGACTCCGGGATGTACATGCCAGAGGCGATCGCAGATAGGTGACGGGTAATCGATGCCAACCACCAAATCATCAGTGCTCGTCTCACTCAGGTACTCAACAAACGGCCCCTTGGACAACCTGCCGACACTCAGAACATCAGGTGTACTCACCAGGGCAGCTTACGAAGCAGCGTCCCTGGTGGAGACTCCAGCCACCAAGCCAGAGCCGGAAGGCATCACGGCTCGTGGGACCGACCCGGAATTCGCGGACCAAACCATCGCCTCTTAGCTGCCGATTGGATCAGTTCGTAGCGGCGACAGGCAAGGTCGTCTGGGTGGTTGTGCGACCTCCGGAGCGGCCGTACACCTGTTCCGCCGGGCTTCACACGGCACCCGAACGTCACGCGGGCACGGGGCAGGCCTAGACATGGGCGCTAGGTGCGGAAACAGGTTGAGTGACGGCCCCTTGGCTTGCCCTACCTCCCCCGGTTGACGGTGCGGTCATCCCGGTCGCCCCACGCTCGACCGCGAAGGTGACGCCTGAAATCCGGGCCAGAGGTTTCGTCAAGCCGCCGACGCGAAGGCCGCCGGGCTCAGGTACGCGGTCGAGAACGGCCAGGGGCGCGCACACGCGGTCGACCAGCTCCAGCATCCGTTCTCCCGCGGCAAGGACCGGGTCGAGCACACCGCAACTGCGGCGACCACCTATAAGGTCTGCGATCTCCACGCGCAGCGGATCGAGGGATCCAGCCGCGACGTCCAGGCGGCGCGCCATCGTCCGCAGTGGAAACGGCTGAGCCAGCTCCTCCGCCGCACCACGCGACACCGCACAGCCCCGTGCCGCCGCTCTGGCCGCCAGCTCGCTCACCAGCGAGGACTTGCCGATGCCCGGCTCACCCTCGATCCAGAGCACCCGGCCGACCCCGCGCACCAACCCGCCGACCAGGTCGTCGAGCGTCGACAGCTCGCCGGAACGGCCCTCCAGGCCTGAGTCGCCGTACGCACCCACGAAGCCTGAGCCTACCGCCGCGGCCCGTTTCCGAACTTCGGCGTCATCGATGCGACGACCCGTGCGCGCCGGTGGCCTCACCCCCGGGCCGCCGACACGCTGCTGCACCGCACCGGACATCCGTACACCCACCGCAGTCTCCTCCAGAGGCCTCCCCACCGATCTCGCTCCGACCTCGCTCCGACCTCGCGTTGACACCATGTTAGACACTATGTCAGACACCGTGTTAGCCTCCTCCGGGTTCGCGGTCGTCGGCCCGGTGTCGTCGGTAGGAGCGCGCACCGCGAGCGAGTGAGGAGGTAGCCGTGACCCCATTGCCGTACCGGCCGGGCGGCGGAGCCGACCGGCGGGCCGAGGCGCAGGGCCGGCTGCTGGAGGCCACCGTGCGGCTGCTGGCCGACGGGGCCGGCTTCACCGAGATGGGGGTGCAGCGGATCACGGACGCGGCCGGCATGAGTCGCTCCGCCTTCTACACGGTCTTCCCCGACAAGACGGCGCTGCTGGTGCGACTGTCCGAGGACTTCCAGGACCAGTCGGCGAAGCTGGTCACAGCCTGGCACTCCGACGACGTCGCGGGGTTGGCCGCCCTGGTGTTGCTGTACGAGCAGTTGATGGTGTTGTTTCGCCGACACGCCGTGGTGTGGGCGGCGCTCAGGGAGGTGGCGGCGTACGACCCGGATGTCCGGGAGAGCCAGGCCGCGCATGTCGAGCGGTTGGCCGCCGGGGCGCGCGCCCGGTCGCTGCGTGATCAGCAAGCCGGATTGGTGCCGGCGTCTATGGACGCCGACGCGGCCATCACCATGGTCGTCTGTGGCGGTAGCGAGGCGATGAGCCGGCATCTGGAACGTGCGACGCGAGCCGCGACGCGGTCTTCGCCGGGGAGTTGGCCCGCATCGTCTGGTACGGCGCGTTTCGGCGCCCGGCCGAGTAGGGCTTCCAGCGGGCCGGCGGCCGGTGTTCCAGGGCAGATCGTGGCAGGCGCACGTCCTTCCGCGAGCCGAAGGACAGGAGCATGCCCCGATACCGCCAGAACGTACGTGCCACGGCTGATGTCTCGGCGCGCGACAGCCACGATGCTGGTCTCGAGATGCGCGATACGCGATGACGAAGCGAAGTCCGCGTCCGCTCGGGCGACGCGAGCGCACAGCGGAGCTGCCGTGGGCAGGACCGCTGCGCCGGAAAGCCAGGGGCGGATGCCACGCAGTGGCGAGTCGGTACGGCAGCGCCGAACAGCTACACCCGGAGCCGCTACCGACCTTTACCTGCGCTCCGCATTCCAGGTCTGCACATAGAACCCCGCTTCAGTCGTGATCGAAGGAAACCGTTTTACATGAATACTCGCTACCGGCCGGTCCTGGTGCTCGTGCACGGAGCGTGGCATGGCGCGTGGTGCTGGGATCAACTTGTCGCGGAGCTCACCTCGCGCGGCTGGCCCGCCTCCGTGGTCCACGACCTGCCGAGCACCATGGGGGATCCGAATGCGGGCATGCGCGACGACGCGCGAGCGGTCCGGGAGCACCTGGCACGGTTCGACGGGCCAGTCGTCCTGCTCGCCCACTCGTACGGGGGAATGCCGGTCACCGAGGTGGCCGCCGACGCGCCGAACGTCCAACAGCTCATCTATCTGAGCGCGCACATGTTCGACGAGGGCGAGTCGATGGTGAGCCCGATCGGCGGGCCGTGGTATCCACCGGAGACCAAACTGCTCACGCCGCCGGAGAACGCGCGCGAATTGTTCTACCACGACGCGTCGGCGGCGATCGCGGACGACGCCGTGTCCCGGCTCCGACCGCAGAGCGCCAGGTCGTTCGAGGAGCCGCTGACGACGGCGTCCTGGAAGAGCATCCGCTCCGCGTACATCATCTGCGACGAGGATCGGGTGTTTCCCGAAGGGTTGGCGGAGAAGTTGGCGCCGAAGGCGGACGTCGTACGCCGTCTTCCGGGCAGCCATTCGCCCTTCCCTGAACCCTCCGGCGGGGGTGTCTCGTGTATCCCGCGGACACGCCCCTGGCCCAGCCCGCCACGCTCGCCGACATGCTCGAGGACATCGTGGGCCGCTGGGCGAGCGGAAGGTGTTGGGCGATGTCAAACAAGACTGAGGAGGCTAGGTGACGGACGATTCGGTGCTCGTTGTCGGTGGCGGCATCGCGGGACTAGCGCTGTCGCGGGCGCTGCGGCAACGCGGTGTACCGGCGTCGGTCGCGGAGCGGAGCGCGACGCCGGCGAGCGGCGGACTGGCGATCAATCTTCCGGGCAACGCCGTGTCGGCCCTCGCCGCGTTGGGGCTCCGCGACGGTCTCGAGAGCCTGGGCAGGCCGGTTCGACGTCGGGAGTATCGCGGTGCTCGCGGGCGCCTGTTGTTCGCGGTCGACGAGGACGCCTTCTGGGACTCCGAGGCTCGCCCACGCTGTGTGCGCCGCGTGGACTTGCTCGCGCTGCTCGACGATGGCCCGGAAGCCTTGGCCTCCCGGCGGTCCTCGACGGTGGAATCGGTACGGCTGAAGCAGTCCGGCGCCGAGGTTGCTTTCGACGACGGAGGAACGGAGCCGCATGGCTTCGTCGCGGGCGCTGACGGCGTGCACTCGGTGGTCCGCGCCACGGTGTTCGGCGGCGAGGGCGTGCGAACCGCGGTCCTGAGCACCGCTAGTTGGCGGTTCATGGCGCCGAACCCGGGAATCGATTGCTGGACCGTGTGGACCGGGCCGACCGGGGTCATCCTGCTGATCCCCGTCGACGGCGACGAGGTGTACGGATACGCGTCCGCTACCGGGGGTGGTTCGGTCGGCGCCGACCCGGGCTGGCTGCACACGACCTTCCGCGGGTTCGCCGCGCCGATCCCCGAGGTGGTCGACATGGTGCTACGCCAGCCGGAGTCGCTGTATCACTCGCCGGTCGAGGAGGTGCGGATCTCCGAGTGGTCCCGCGGCCGGTGCGTCCTGCTCGGTGACGCGGCCCATGCCACAGCACCGGTGTGGGCGCAGGGTGCCGCGCTCGCGATGGAGGATGCGATCGTGCTCGCCGACCTGCTCGCCGGCGGCGACTGGGACACCGTGGGCGCACGGTACGAAGAACATCGCCGGGATCGCGTGACGCACGTCCAGGCGATGACCGACCGGTTCTCGCGACTCGCGGGCGTGCCCCCGTGGATCCGCGACCTGGTCACGCCTGTGATGGGGCCCCGGTCGTACCGGGCGACCTACGGTCCGCTGCGAAGGCCGGTCAGCACCGGGGGCTGAGGTCTGAGGAGCTGCGCCTGCTCACCGGCGGATCACCGGGGAAGGGCGCTTCTGTCGCATCGAGTGTGCGCGGCCGCGCAAGACGTATGCCGAGACGTAGAGAGGTTGGCATGGCTGAACAGGACGTCGCCAGCGAGTATGTGGTTGTCGGGGCGGGCTCGGCGGGCAGCGTGATCACCCGGCGGCTGCTCGACCGGGGTTTCACCGTCCATGTGATCGAGGCTGGGCCGCCGGACATCGACCCGGCCGTTCACGACCCGCAGGCGTGGCCGGTGTTGCTCGGTGGCTCCCAGGACTGGTCGGTCATGACGACTCCGCAGCAGCATGCGAACGGCCGGTCCTTGTTCTGGCCGCGCGGAAAGGTGCTGGGTGGCAGCAGCTCGCTCAACGGGATGATCTACGTGCGTGGACATCGCAGCGACTTCGATGGTTGGGCCGCGCAGGGCTGTACGGGGTGGGACTTCGACAGTGTGCTGCCGTTGTTCCTGCGCTCGGAGGACCATGTCGACGGCGCCGGTGCGTGGCATGGCGCCGGCGGCCCGTTGCCGGTTGAGCGGATCGCGGAGCCGCATCCGACTGCGGCGGCGTTCCTGGAGGCGGCTTCGGTGCTGGGATATCCGGTGAACGAGGACTTCAACGGCGAGCATATGACCGGTGTGGGCTACAACCACCTCACGACGCGCAACGGACGACGGGCGAGCGCGTGGCAGAGCTTCGTGGCTCCGGTTCTCGACAATCCGAGGTTGACGGTTACGACCGATGCGTTGGTACACCGTGTCGTCGTGCGTGACGGCCGGGCGACCTTCGTGGAGTACTCGACCGGCGGAGCGGTGTGCCGGGCGTGGGCAGACGCCGAGGTGGTGCTCAGCGCGGGCACAATCGGGTCGCCGCAGATCCTGATGCGCAGCGGTATCGGCCCGGCGGCGCACCTCGGTGAGGTGGGCGTGCCGGTCGTGCTGGATCTTCCCGGTGTCGGCGCGAACCTGCACGACCACCTACTGGTGAGCAACGTCTACGAGGCCACGCAGCCGCTTCCCCCCGGTCGTCACAATCTTCTGGAGGCCCAGCTATTCACGTATAGCCACAGATGGGAGGGGCCGGGGCCGGATCTGCAGCCGCTGTTCATGCATGTGGTGTATCCGGCGGAGGGCTACCCACAGCCCGAACAGGGGTACACGATCGCGGCCGGGATCGTCCGGCCGCGATCGAGGGGCACGCTGCGGCTTGCTTCGGCCGACCCTGCCGTCCCGCCGCTGTGCGATCCGAACGTGCTTGCCGACAGCTACGACCTGGAGGCACTCGTCGACGCGGTGGAGATCTGCCGCCAGATCGGCGCTGCGGATGGTTTCAAGACCTGGCGCAAGACGGAGGTCGCTCCCGGGCCGGACGCGCGTACCCGCGAGGACCTGCGCACCTACGTCCGCCGTACGGTGGGCACCTACCACCACCAGGTCGGCACCTGCCGGATGGGAGTCGACGACGACGCCGTGGTCAGCCCCGACCTCACAGTGCGCGGCGTGACCGGGCTGCGCGTCGCTGACGCATCGATCATGCCCACGATAACCTCGGGCAACACCAACGCCCCGTCGATCATGATCGGTGAGAAGGCGGCCGACCTCATCCTCGACAGCCAGCCGAAGAACCAGTCATGACGGTGGCCGCCGACCGACACCCGGTACGGCCAGGCCGCGTCCAGCACGGCACCCTCGACGTGGTCGGTGCGCCCTTCGAGCCCAGACGTCGCGGGGGCCCACAGGCTGGCCCACGGCGTGCATGCCGGCACGGTGTGGGTCAACGGCCGGGCGGCGATCGATCAGGCAATGCCCTGGGGCGGCATGGTGACCAGGGGCATCGGCCGTGAACTCGGCCGCAGCGGCATCCGCGCCAGCACCGACAAATGGTCGCCGTGTCGACGTTCGCCTCCGGACTGGCCCGGGCGCCCAGACGCTCCGCCCCTGTGTACCGCGCCACCAAGGCGGGCGTGCGCAGCTTCACCCGGGCGTTGCGCTACCAGTGCCAGGACTGGGCACCGCAATGAAACCGCGCGGCCGACGGCGCCCGCCGGATGCCCGAAGCAGAGGGAGACCATGTCAAGCCGCTCCGACTACTACGGCGCGGTTTGCGGAGGGAGGGAAATGCCATGTTGGAGAGTCGGGACGGTCGGCGGGTAGTGGTGACCGGCGTCGGAGTGGTCGCGCCATGTGGTACCGGTGCCGGGGAATTCTGGGAGGGTTTGTTCAAGGGGACCGAGGCGGCATCCGCCCGCTGGATCAAGAACTTTGAGCCGGCGGTGATCGGACTCTCCAAGGTAGAGCTTCGGCGACTGGACCGGTTCGCACAGCTCGCCCTCGTCGCCGCTCACGAGGCCGTCGGCGACGCCACGCTGCGCGACGGCGACAAGGATGGCACCGGTGTGTTCATCGGGTGCGGCATCGGTGGCGCGTATTCCTGGGAGACGCAGGTCCGTACGCTCGATACCCGCGGCGAGCGGGGCGTCTCACCGCTCACGATCCCGATGGTGATGCCCAATGCGGCGGCTGCCGCCGTAGCGCTTCGCTGGGGCCTCACCGGCCCGTGTGAGACCATCTCGACGGCGTGTGCAACCGGCACGCACTCCATCGCGGGTGCCGCCCGATGGATCGCCGCGGGACGCGCCGACGTTGTCCTCGCCGGCAGTGCGGAGGCGTGCCTGACCGGCGTCAACCTCGCCGGCTTCGGAAGTATGCGAGCGTTGTCCCCCACTGGACTGTCCCGCCCGTTCGATGTCGATCGGGACGGCTTCTGCGCCGCCGAGGGCGCCGCAGTGCTCGTGCTGGAGGAACTCGGCCGGGCCCGGGCTCGCGGCGCACGCGTCTACGCCGAAATCGCCGGAACAGGCTCCACCTGCGATGCTCACCACATTTTCGCGCCAGCTCCGGAAGGCCGGGGCGCGGTGGCGTGCATGCGTGAGGCTCTCGCGGACGGCGGCGTCGAACCGGCCGACGTCACGCACGTTAACGCGCACGGCACATCCACCGCGCTCAACGATGAGGCCGAGGCCAAGGCCATTGCCTCTGTCTTCGCGCCGGCTCGGCCCGCCGTCACCTCGATCAAGGGGGTAACGGGTCACTCGCTTGGTGCCGCCGGGGCCATCGAGGCGGCCGCGCTCGCCTTGACCTACGTCCACCGAAGACTGCCCCCGACCATGGGCACGACCGCGGTCGATCCGGCGCTCAACCTCGACGTCGTCTTGCAGTCCCGGGCGTGGGATCCGGCACCAGCTATCTCGAATTCGTTCGGGTTCGGCGGACACAATGCGACCCTGCTGTTCGTCCCGGCTCCGGACTAGATACCCCCGGCGTTCTCCGTGGGCGCCGGCGAAACTGTCGCGAAGGGCGTTTCCGGCGGACTTCCGGTGGCTTCGGTGGCCGGGAAGGGCCTCTCGGCCTCTTGTGTCGACCACCACGCTGCTGAGCCCGGACGAGCTTTCGCGCCGGACTGCGTCTTCTTGATGGGACCCGGCGCGGTTTGCCGGGGAGATCTCGTGGTTTGGAATTCATTCAGAGGAAGAGGCTGCAACTGATGGATGCTGTGCTGGGGACGACGTTTGACGTAAGGCCGAGGTCGGATCTCGCCATGGATTACCGCCGTCGCGGTTGGTGGCGGACCGGGAGTGCGCTGACCGATCTACAACGCTGGCGGGAGCAGGCGCCGGACAGCCTGGCCGTGATGGCCTACCGCGCTGATGCGACCACGGCGAGGCGTCTGACGTACGCGGAACTCGCCCGGTACGTCGAACGGTTCGCTGGTGCGCTGCTCGAAATGGGCGTGCGGCCGGGGCAGACGGTGGCGGTCCAGATGCCGAGCTGGTGGCAGTTCAATGCGCTGGTTCTGGCCTGCGCCCGGGTTGGCGCGGTGGTGGCGCCGATCATGATGACGATCCGGCAGCGGGAGTTGGAGCGGGTGCTTGCCGCCACCGAAGCGGTGGTGTGTGTGACGGTCGATCAATGGGAAGGCTTCGGGCACGCGAAGGCGCTTGCCGAGATCGCCACGCGGCTGCCCGCCCTGCGCTACCGTGTGGTGCTGGGCGGCGAGCATGAACCGGGTGAGATCGACTTCGGTGCGGTCTTCGAAGATGCCGCGTGGGAGGAACGCCATCCGACCGCGCTGCGGGACGCGGTCGAGGATCCCGACCGGGTGTTCCTGGTGTTGTTCACCTCGGGCACCACTGGCGAGCCCAAGGCGGTCTTGCACAGTCACAACACCCTCTACGCTGGAACATCGCAACTGGTGCGCATCGAGGGCTTGTCCGATCGAGACGCCACGATGACCCCGCACTCCACCTCGCATCTCGCCGGCATTGTGATGTGCGTGTTCGCGCCGTTGCTGGTTGGCGCGCGATCGGTGGTCTGTGACCGGTGGGACGCGGACCGGGTGCTGGATCTGCTGGCGGACAGCCGCACCAGTACGTTGTTCGCCGCACCGCCCTTTCTGTTCGAGATGATCGCGGCGCAGCGGCGGCGACCCCGCGAGATCCCCGCGCTGCACCGCGTGTTTAGCGGTGCCATGAAGGTCCCTCGTCAGCTGGTGAGGGAGATGGCCGAGGCGTTCGGCGTTCAGCTGCGGGCCGTCTGGGGGATGACCGAGACATCGGCAGGCACGTGGACCCGGCGAGACGACCCGCCGAACTGGGCCGAGCACAGCGAGGGCCGGCCCGTGGAAGGGACGGAGATCGAGTTGCGGTCGGACAGAGCGGTCACCGCGGAGCATCCGGGACGGTTGCATGTGCGCGGCCCCGCGGTGTGCCTGGCCATGGTCGGCCGGGACAGCGGCGAGGTGAAGATCATCGCGGACCACGACAACGGCTGGTACGACACCGGCGATCTGGCCGCCCCGGACGGGCGCGGCGGGATCCGGTTGATGGGCCGGACGGTGGACCGCATCGGCGGCGCGTTCATGATCCCAGTGATCGACGTGGAAAGCGAGCTCCTCGATCATCCTGGGGTCGACGAGGTGGCGCTGGTGGGTTATCGGCAGCCGGACGGCACCGAGCTGCCGTGCGCGGTCGTGGTATCGCGTTCCACATCGCCCACCCTCGACGAGGTACGCGAGTATCTGCGCGGCAAGGGCATGACCGACTGGTACTGGCCCACCCGTCTCGAGGTCGTGCCGGAACTACCACGCAACGCCTTAGGAAAGATCCGCAAGGACCTCGTCCGGGAGTGGCTCCTCGACTCAACGAGCACGTAAACCCTCCGCGCCAAGATCAGGGAGCCTGGCGTCGGGCCGGTAGGCGCCACAGGGAAATAGATGATCTCCGTAGTGCTCGGAGACCGAGGTGTCAACGATGACCGTCGACGCGTTCCGCTCGCTCAGGCGCCCGGCTGTGCGGGGAGGTCCAACTTTCCCGCCAGCCAGTCCGACTGGGGCACGGCCGACCCACGGATGCCGAGACTCGCCCGGGCCGCCTGGTAGAAGCGATCGCGTGTGTCGTTGGCATGGTCGAGCCCGGCAGCCAGCTCGAACCCCGCGGAAGTCATGCCGCGGGCGTAACGGGCGATGTCCGTCACTGCGGCGCGCCACTCGCGGGCCGCGATGATTGATGCGGCGTCGCCCAGGAGCAGGACGCTCTCCCATGTCTTTGTGCGCCGGATGTCGGCCTCTTCCATCCTGGCCAGGGCCTGCTCACGATCGACATCGTGAGAAAGCGCGTTCAGGTTGGCGATCCGGAGCGCGTACGTATGCACTTCCTTGACTGCGTTGGCGAACTCGACGTACGCCTGAAGCCGGCGCTCGTCCCACCGCGCCGCCTGCTGGCGCTGCCACCGCGAGCGGTCCGCGATCCCGGTGGCGAGGATGGTCCCGCTTGTTCCGAGGAGGACGCCGAGCAAAGCCGGCAGTTGGTCCGTCAACGCGCTCATGGCCTCATGGTGCACGGGCGCCACAACATGTGCGTCTGCCGGTCTCGGCCCGCACCTGGCGGGCGATCTCCGCACCGAGTGTCTCGATCCCGGCGACGCTGTACGGCGTGTAGAGCGAGGCGTTGAAGTAGCCGGTCTCCTCGAGGGTGTGCAGCAGCACGGCGAACAGCTCAGGCCCAACCGACGTGCGCATGACCTCCGCGCCGAGAGCCTCACACTTCCGGCCCTTCTCCAGGATCTCAGGCTGGCCTCTACCCTGACTGTCGTAGACCTCCTGATAGTCCAGCCCGGCGCTGCCGCGCAGGATCTCGGTACTGCGTCGCAGCACCGCGTCGAAAGGGTCCTCTTCCATGGGCGCGCCGCCCGTCATCGCAGATCCGCCAGGTGCTGGACTATCGCCTCGATCGTGGCCAGCAGCACGGGGTGCGGCTGGCCGAACGTGTGCGCGTCCCAGGGCATAGCCCTGGTCAGCGTCCCGGTCCTGTGCCTGCCGGTGACGGTGTGGACCGTTGCCATGTCACCGGGCTCCGCGCCGTCGACCAGCCAGCCACGCAACCGAACGGTGTAGGCCGTATCGGCGGTGTCCGGCGGAACGTCCGTCGCGCGCGCTCCGGCCGGTATCAGCTCGTACCTGATCTCCACCCAAGCGCCGGCAGCGAGCCGGTCTGTGTCTACCACGGAACCTCCAGCAGCACCTTTCCGGTGACCGCCGCCTCAACCGCCTCGTGCGCTTGGGCAGCCCTCCGCGAGCGGAAATCGGTGCTCCGGCAGCGCGGTCAGGGCTGCGGCGCACAGCGCCGTAACGACCTTGTGCACAGTAGGCGGCTGGGTTGCTTCTGAGTCGGGTGCGCATGATCTGCGGGTGTCGATGCGGTGGGCTCGTCGAGTGTTCAGCCATCACGCGCTCACCGGGGTCTCCCGACGGCACTTGCATTTGTTGGTAGCCGAGCTGCGCCCGGTATGGCGCGCCGGCAGGGAAGCTCGGTTGCACACCCGCAGGGGTGGGTGCCGCCGCCGGGCGCCCGGTGCCGGGCGCCCACCGACGTTACGATTCACCGACCGGCTCGTCGTGACCCTGGCCCATCTGCGGTTGGGTCTGCCGCACGAGGCGATCGCGGTGGTGTTCGGGGTGGACCGGTCCACGATCACCCGGGCGATCGGGCAGCTCCGACCGCTGCTGGCCAGCCGAGGCTGCGCGGCGCCGTCCGGGGTGCGGCTGCACAGCCTGGCCGATGTGTTTGCCTACGCCGCGGCCGAGGGCGTGACAGTGCGGCTGGATGCCACCGAGATCCGCGTGCGCCGGCCGCGGGCCGGTCGCGGCGGGCGTAAAGCGTTCGTGTCGGGCAAGCTCAAACAGAACACCATCAAGACGACCGTGGCCGCTGACCAGCACGGCGCGACGCTGTGGTGCGGCAGCACCCGTCCCGGACGCATGCACGACACCACCGCCGCACGTATCGAAGGCATCGAGGTACTGCTGCAGCTCCATCCCACAGTGCGGCTGCTCGTCGACGCCGGCTACCAGGGCCTGGCCCGCGACCATCCCGACCAAGTCAGCGCCCCGCCCCTGAAACCGCGCCCTGGCGTCCCTGTCGAGCGTCACATTCAGTGGCAGACCGCGCGCAAGGCACAGTCGTCGCAACGCATCCCGGTCGAACACGCCATCGCCGAGCACAAGTGGTGGCGCGTGCTGCAACGCTTCACCGGCCGCCGGGAACTACTACCCGAGACCATCAACGCCGTCGCCGGAATCGTCTCCGACCGCTCCGGACCCTTCCCGCTGAGATCCCGCTGACCACCATGCCCGAACCGAGCACCGAGGGCATCGCCGTCGGCCTGTCCGAGACCGACCTCGGACCCGCCCGGCTGCAATTGTTCGGCGCCGACCCGCACCTGCTGGTCTTCGGCGACTCGGAAACCGGCAAGACCAACACCCTGCGGGTCATCACCGCCCAACTCATCCGCGTCCGCGAACCCGAAGACCTGGGCATCGTCGTGATCGACTACCGGCGCACCCTGCTCGGCGCCGTGCCCGACGAGTACCAGATGGCGTACTGCTCCACCCGTACGGCCACCGAGACGATGTCCACCGAACTCGCCCGCCTGATCACCGACCGGCTGCCGCCCTCGAACCTGACCGCCGAGCAGTTGCGGGGCCGGTCCTGGTGGCAAGGGCCCGAAATGGTGGTCGTCGTCGACGACTACGACATGGTCGCGACCTCCGCCGGCAACCCGCTGCTGTCGTTGGTGGAGCTGCTGCCGTACGGCCGCGACGTGGGCCTGCATTTGATCTTGGCCCGCCGCGCCGGCGGGGCGAGCCGCGCCCTGTTCGACCCGCTGCTGCAGCGACTCGGGGACCTTGCCACCGCCGGGCTGCTGCATTCGGGCTCCCGCGGAGAAGGGCCCCTCGCCTGCGGGGTGCCGGCCACCCGACTCCCCGCCGGCCGCGCGATCTGGGCCCGCCACACTGCTCGCAGCGGGCCGTTTTGAGGCCGTCGCTGACCTCGGTCGCCGAGTCGATGCTGGATTTGATCGCCGCGGCGCAGCGCGGGCTGCGCCAGACGGCGGCGGACCTGCGCCAGTCCGCCGATGACTACGACCGCACCGACTGGAGCGCAGCAGAGAGACAGTGGTCGGCGGCGCCGGGATGGAGCACCCCGTACGACTGGCGCGAGACCGACGTAGCGACGTCGAGCGCCGCCACCGTTGGGGGTAGCGGCGCGGTCCTGACGCTGGTGCCGCCGCCGTATGTCCGCGAGGCCGGCGAGGCCGAGGACAACCTCAAGAGTCTGTTCGGCACGATCAACACGATGATCGAAAAGCTGACCGGGTACGACATTCTCGGCACGGTCATGCCGCTGCTGCTCGGTGATTGGGGTGCCCTCAAGCGCATCGCCCGCGCCTACGGCGAGCTGGAAGTGGCCTGGCGCGCCGTGGCCGCCGACCTGGGCGAGGGTATGGATGTGCTGTCGGAGCACTGGGATTCCAGCGGTTCCGGCACGCTCGGGGCTTCCCGGGCGTTCGATTACCACCTGCGCTCCCGCTGGATGAAAGCGTTCGAGGCGCTCGCGCAGACGGCCGACACCATGCAGCAGATGTGTGAGTCGATGGCCGCGCAGTACGAACACACCGTGAAAGGCCTGCTGTATACGCTGACGTACTTCCTTTCCCAGATCAAGAAGGGCCTGGGAAAGATCATGGTTGCCACGAACTGGGCGAAGCTGGCCGCGGCGCTCTATGGTGTCGTGTCGTCGCTCTACGACCTGGTCGTGGACGGCGTCAAGCTGGCGGTGGAGCAGGTCCAGATGCTCATCGAGGGATTCGAGATGATCTCGGCGACGGTGGTCATGCTGCGCCACCAGATGGACGGCGACTTCGATGCCCTCAAGGCCGGGTGAGTGACATGAAGGTGCAAGCAGCAGACGGCCGTCAGTGGCGGGTGTTCCGCCGCCGACTGGCGTGGCGTCCTCGGCTCCCGCGATGGATTGTGGAGTGGTGGCCCGAGGGCTGGCCCGACGACAACATCATCGGCCTCGTCGTCGGGGTCTACGCGATGGTCCTGCTTCTGATCATGTCGCCGTTCCTGATCTGGTACCTGTTGTCCTGGCTGGTCTGCCTCATCGTGACACCGTTCGCCTGGCTCGCGCGGTCGACGCTGGGACGTCCCAGCCCCGTGATCGCATACTGGGAGGAGAACCCGTGGGCCGAGTGGTGGGGCAGTGCGGACGGCCGAGGCGCGGCAGACGAGCTGGCGCAGCATGTCGCTGGTGAGGTGGCGCAGTTCGCGGCACCGCGCTCACTGGCCGCACCGCGACCCGAGCTGATCGAGCTGACAACGGTACGTGAGACGCCCATCGTCGAACGGATCGCCGCGCGCTGGCGGGCCCGGGGGACTGGCGCCAACGGCTAGCTGGAGGGATCAGCATCGTTGTTGACGCGGGCGATGGGTGGTGCGCCCGCGATGCTGGCTGGGTGATGCGCCGCCGTGAAAAATGCCCCCCGTTTACCCCCGAAAACTCCTACCAAGGGTTGACCAGCGGTGACAAGTGATGATCACCCTGCGGTAGCGTTTGCGCAGCTCAGCGCCAAGTTCTGACAGGCGGTGACAAGTCCAATGTCACCGAGTTCGAGGAGCGTGACTTTCCGCTCAAGTAATGCTCTGCCGGCAGAGAAGGTCGCGGTGACGTGCCTGTGCTCAACCTTGGAGCCGCGACTGAGCTTCCCCCGCTGTCAACGGTCAGTTGGATCCAGTGGCCGCGGACACCCCGCTTTGATGGAGCGGTGGTTACCTGCCGTCGGTTGGGGCAGGCGCGAGGTCGTGTTAAGCGCCTGCAGCACGGGGTGGCGACCCAGCGAGGCCGAGACACTGCCGCTGACCGGCGATGACGCGCTGGGCCTGGTCGCGTCCTTCCTGGAGGCCGGCGCACGATTCGTACTCGCCAGCATCCCGCCCGCCCTGGACGAGGCCGCATTTGCCTTTGCCGTCGCCTGGCACCGGCACCGGCTCGGCGGTGCGAGCCCGCTCGCCGCCGTCCGGGCGACCCAGCTAGAGCTTCTGAAGCGGGCTGACCTGCCGCCTTGGTCCTGGGTAGGCATCACCGGCTACGGCTGTCGATGATTGAAGGAGGTGCGACATGGCCTGGGATGAGCATGGCGACGTCGTAGTGATCGTGCCCGGCATCACCGGCAGCGTTCTGCGCCGCGACGGCCGCGATATCTTAGGACTGTCAGTGGGTGCGGGGCTGCGCGCGCTTTGGTCGGTGGGTGGCAGCTTGCAGACGATGGCTCTTGCTGGCGACCCGCCGGACGTCGCCGACCTGGGCGACGGGGTCACCGCAGACCGCCTGGCGCCGGACGCCCACCTCATCCCTGGGCTGTGGAAGATCGACGGGTACCGCCGGATCACCGACTGGCTCAGTCAGCGGTTGCGACTGGAGCGGGGGATCGATCTGTTCGAGTTTCCGTACGACTGGCGGCGCGACAACCGGGTCGCGGCGACGTTACTGCGAGACCATGCCTGTCGGTGGTTGCACGAGCGCCGGAAGTCCTTCCCGCAGGCACGGCTGGTCCTACTCACCCATTCGATGGGCGGCCTCGTCGCCCGCTACTACCTGGAGGTGCTCCGCGGCTGGTCCGAAACCCGCCGGCTGATCACCATCGGAACGCCGCACCGGGGGTCGCTGAACGTACTGAACTTCCTGGTGAACGGCTACGAAAAGGCGTTCGGCCTGGTCGACATCACCGACCTGATGAGATCGTTCACCTCGGTCCACCAGCTCTTGCCGATCTACCCGTGTATTCGTATCGACGGCGCCGCGCCGGCCCGGCTCACCGAGTTGACACAACCCCTGCAGGGACTTGATCCGGCCAAGGTCCGCGCGGCGGACGTTTTCCACCGAGAGATCGAGAGCGCGGTCACCCGCAACCGCGACGATGCCGCCTACCGCGAGCGCGGGTACACGATGAACGAGGTCATCGGCAGCGAGCATCCGACCCGGCAATCCGCCGATTGGGCCAGCGGCCGCCTGACCTTTCACCGCGAGTGGGACGGCCAGGACATGGGCGGGGATGGCACGGTGCCCCGCGTGTCGGCGACCGCGATCGAACACAGTGCCGACGGCAGTGAGTGGTTCGCGGGCACCCGGCATTCGTCGTTGCAGAACGCCGACGCTGTACTGCTGCAGATCCGGCGGAGCCTGGTGACCCCCTCGCTGAATCTGGCCCAGTTCCGGGCCATGGCACCCGTGACCATTTCGGTCGACCTGGCAGACGTCTACCCGCCGGGGGAGCCGCCGACCGTGCGGGTCCGGCCGTCTGATGTGGGACCCGTTTTGCATCTAGAGCGCATCTGACGGATCATCGCGGATCGCGTTGATCGATCGTTGATGTGGCGTGGCTGGTGATCTGACTGATCAAGAGTGGGATCGTTTGGCGGTCTTGCTGCCGAGCATGTTGCCGCAGCGTGGTGGCCGGTGGCGTGATCACCGGCAGGTGATCAACGGGATCCTGTGGCGGACCGAGAACGGCGCGAAGTGGCATCAGGTCCCGGACCGCTACGGGCCGTGGAAGACCTGCTATCACCGGTTCTCGCAGTGGGAACAGGACGGGACCTGGGCCAGGATCGAACGGCGGTTGCAGGTCGACGCGGACGCTACCGGCGAACTTGATTGGCGTGCGCAGGTCGACTCGACGATCGTGCGGGCTCATCAAAACGCTGCGGGCGCCCGCAAAAGGGGCTGACCGCCACCGAATCGCGGGCAGCTCAAGGGCTTGGCCGTTCCCGGGGCGGCCTGAGCACCAAACTGCATCTGCTCGCCGAGGGACGCGGCCGGTCACTGGTCACGCGCATCACAGCCGGGCAGAGCTCTGACACCAAAGAGTTAGTGGCGCTGATCGACGCGGTCGGTGTCGCCCGGTCCGGCAGGCGAGGGCGACCCCGCAAGCGCCTGGATCATCTGACCGCCGACAAGGCGTACGGATCCAAGGCGAACCGCCGTTCGCTACGAGCCCGACGCATCCCGCACACCATCCCTGAACGCGATGACGTGCGTGCTGGTCGCGCCCGCCGTGGTTCTCGTGGTGGCAGACCACCGCTGTTCGACGCCGAGCGGTACAAGGACCGCACCAGATCGAACGGGCCTTCAAACCGGCTCAAGCAGTTCCGGGCCGTCGCCACGCGCTACGACAAGCTCAAGGACCGTTACCACGCCACCGTGACCATCGCCTCGATCATGATCTGGCTCCGGGCCAAACCCGACCGAGCCTGCCAATGATCCGTCAGATTCGCTCTAGTGGACCATGCGCTGGAAAGCGCCCCTGAACGCCTTCCAAATCGTCTTCGAAGGCCGGCTGACCCCGGCCGCCCACTGACCCTGTTCAACAACCAAGATCAGCCGTCAACTGGACAGTCCCCACCGCGGCAGGAGTCGACCTCATCCGGTCCAGGTCGGGTCGGGTGTCAGTGGCCCGGGTTCGGCACGGCGCCGCGCTCCCACAGGCTCTCCTCGGCCCACGCGCCGACGATCACCTGATCGGGATCGCGTCGGTTCACCTCGGCAAGCTCGGCGGCCAGCAGTTGCAGGCCGACGGTGACCGGCAGTTGCGCTAGCACCGGGTGCAGGCCGGCGACGCCCGGGACGGTGCTCACCGGGACGGCCTCGGCAGCGGCGGCGTCGCCGATCGCGGCGACCAGCCCGTCGATGTCGCTGCCTGGGGCGACCAGCAGCAGCCGGTCTCGGGGGCCGTACGGCACGGCGGCGCCGTGCAGCAAACGTTCCGCGTCGAAGCCCTCGGCCAACACTCCGGCGGCCTCCCGGATCTTCAAGGCGCCCTCGGCGGCGGTGACTGCGTACGGCCCGGCGCCGACCAGCCCGAGCGCGCGTTCGGGTGCGGGCACGGCGCCCGGCTCGTACGTGGCACACACGGCGCGTACGTGCCGGGCCGCCCGGGCGAGGTCCGCCGGGCCGACGTCCGGGCAGCCGAGGCGGTGCGCCAGGTTGGCCAGCGCGGCCAGGCAGGAGGTGTAGCTCACCGTGTACGTCTCGGACTCCTCCGGCCCGACCGTGACGATCGCCTCCGGCCAGCCGGCCCGCTCACCCGTGATCGTCAGCAGGTGGCAGCCCGCCGACCGGGCCACCTCCCGCGCCCGGCGGCTGTAGGCCGTCCGCCCGGTGTGCGAGATGACTACCACGGCGTCGTCCGGGCGCAGCGCCGGACCCCAGGTGACGAACTGCTCAGCGGCGAAGCTATACGCGTCGGCGCGGGCGTCGCGCAGCAGGAGCGCTCCCAGGTCGGCGGCGTGCCGGCTGGTGCCGGTGCCGACCAGCAGGACCCGGCGGACGTCGCACAGCCGTCGCGCCGGGTCGGCGAGGTCAGCGCCGGCCATCTCCTCGATGGCGTCGGCCTGGGTGTGGATGGTCCGGTGCAGAGCGGACGTCACGGGGAAGCCTTCGAGAGCAGTCGCAGGTCCGTCATGGTCAACATACAGTCCACCCCGATCAGCCACGGCGCGTCCAGTGCGAGTCGTTCCGCCGCCACGTGGACACCCGAGTCGGTGCGGTACTCGACGTAGTGCAGGTGTCCCCGGGCCGCCGCGCCGGGGACGACGCCGAGGTCCCCGTCGGCCCGGTACGCCGCCCGCCCCCGAGCGGTCTCGGTCAGCGCGGTGTCGCGCAGCCGGCCGCGCGCCGGGTCGTACTCGTCGGCGGTGAACGGCTGTCGGACCCACGAGGATGCCCGCAGCCCGTCCGGGCCGGGTTCGAGCGCGAGCCACATGCCGGCCCGGCCGTTGCCCAGCAGGTACTCACCCCATTCGTCGACGTCGTCACAGGCCAGCAGCCGGGTACGCACCGTCCACCGGGTCTCGTGCATCCCGACCTGCGTGCCGGGCGACAGTTGGTGCAGGAGCGCCATGTCCACGGTGACCACCTGTCATCGGATCCGGAACCGGGAGGGCACCATGATCCGTCCCTCCACCGCGTCGCACACGAACGCCGCCCAGGCCGGACCGTGCTTGAAGCCGTGCCCGCTGTCGCCGCCGACGAGCCAGACCGTCGGGTCGGCCGGGTGCCGGTCCAGCAGGAAATGCTCGTCCGGCATCTCCACGTAGCGGCAGCGCTCGTGCCGCCGCACCGGGGCGTCGCGCAGCGCGGGCACCCGGCGGCGGAGGTAGGGGAACGGGTCGACCGGCACGGTCTCGGCGTCCGGCGCGACTGTCCGGTCAGCCACCACCTTGACGCCGCTGGCGCCGACGGCGGGCACGCCGTACCACTCGGCGTCGCGGTCGATCCAGGCGGGCGGGGCCGGGTGACTCGGCCCCGCGGCCGGCGGGTCGAGGAAAGTGCTGTCCTGGGCGACCACTCGCGCCGAGCTGAGGCCGGGGAACAAGGCCGGCAGACCCGGGCCGACCGCCCAAACCGTGATGTCCCCGGCGAACGGTCGCCCGCCGGTGACCGGTCGGGCGTCGACTGCGCGAACCTCGGCCCGGCGCAGCCGGACGCCCCGGTCGATGGCACACGCGGCCACGGCGCGGATCGCCTCCCGGGCGAGCAGCACGCCGCCGGACGGCTCGAAGAGCAGGTGGTCGGCGGGGCCGGGGGCGAACCACGGGAACCGCCGGGCCGCCTCGGCCCGGTCGACCTCCCGCAGCGGCACCCCGACCCGCCGGGCCGCGCCCATAGTGTCGCGCGTCCACTGGTCGGCCGCACCGAGCAGGAGCACACCGGTCGGCGCCAGCACCGTCCGCCCGGCGGTCCGACCGAACCGGCGCCACAGCTCCCGTGAACGCCACGCCGATCGGGTGTACCAGTCGTCGGCCCCGTACGAGGTGCGCAGGATGCGCGACTCCGCGGTGGACGCGCCGGAGTCGTCGAGCGGATCGCGGTAGACGACCTGTACCTGCCAGCCCCGTACCGCGAGTTCGTGGGCGAGGCAGAGTCCGAAAACGCCTGCGCCGACCACCGTGGCCCGCCCGATGGTCAGCCTGGCCATACCGACTGCTCCAGGCCGGCCGGTAGTGGACGGAAGAAGGGCGAGGTCCGGGTCAGCCGTCGGCCGGGGGCGACGGGATGGACCCCGTCCCAGCGAGGGCTCCCGGTTTCGCCGAGCGCGTGCCACAGATGCTCGGCGAACTCCGGCATCACCGGCCAGGCGAGCTGGGCGAGGGTCCGGGCGGCAGCCGTCTCGGCCGCCACCGCCGCGTCCAAGGTGGCCGACGGGCCGAAGGTCCGCAGGCGGGACTGGCCGGCCGCGAACTCCGTCGCCCGGCGGACGATGTCGACCAGCACCCGGGTCGCCGTGCGAGGCGAGAACCGTGCGGCCGAGTAGACGACCAGGCACTGCCGGGCCATGTCGGCCAGGTCGGCGAGGAAGCGGCGGTGGCTGGGCAGCGGGTCGTCCAGCGGCAGCACCCCGGTCAGGGGCACCCGATCCGCGAGAGAGTCCAGCCAGGACTGCCACCTGCCAGCGAGCTCGTGGTCGACCAGCGTGCGGAACCGGTCGAGGGTGAACGAAGACGGTCCGGTCTCCGGTCGGTCGTGGGCCAGGGCGAAGCGCACGGCAGACGCCGGGACGCGGTCGAGCAGCTCCCGGGCCCAGATGGCGTGCCCGCGGCTGGTGGAGAACTTCCCGTCGTCTAGGTGCAGGAACTCGTTGGTCAGCAGCGCGTCGGGCAGCCGTATCGCGGGGTCGTAGGCCATCAGCAGCGCCGGGAACAGGATCGTGTGGAAGTAGCCGTTGTCGAAGCCGAAGAACTGCACGACCTCGCTCTCCGGCGCGTCCCACACCGCCCGCCAGTCGCCGCCGCCGCGGGCGGCGAGCGCTTCGGCGAGCGCAGCGAGGTATCCCGGCACCATCTCGGCCCAGACGTACACCCGCTGGTCGGTGAAGCCGGCCACCGGGCTAGCGATGCCCCAGTCGGTGGGGTGGGTCAGCGGGATCTCGGGCAGCGGCGCGGCGAGCATCGTCGCGCAAAGCGCCTCCAACTGCGGGCTCATCACCGTACGGGCGTGATAGGCGCGCAGACTGTCCGCGTACCGATGTAAGGGGAAAACCAGCCGGCGGTACGGCCGGCGGGTCGGCGGCGTGCCGCAGACGTTGCAGACCGGGTCGACGAGGTCCACGCAGGTGTTCGGCTGGGCGCACGCCTCGCAGGAGTTGCCGTCGCTGTCGGCCGTGCAGTGCGGGCACCCACCGGAGACGTATGCCTCGAACAGGTAGCGATCGCAGCGTCCGCAGTGCAGTCCGTCGCCGGTGCGGGGCAGGAGGGCGCCGCGTGCGTGCAGGGTCGCGATGAACTCGATCACCATGTCGCGGTGCCGTCGGTCGCGCGCCGGCCGGGGGCAGGCGTCGGGGGCGAAGCCGATGGCGGCGAAGACCCGGGCGATGTCGTCGGCGTAGTCGTCGGCCATCCGGTACGGATCGACGCCGTTCGCCCGCGCCTTGACCGGTACGTAGCTCTGGTGCAGGTCCGAGCCGGTCAGATAGACGGCATCGTGCCCGGTGAGCCGGCGGGCGCGGGTGTATATGTCGGCCGCGGCGTACGGACCGGAGAGATGCCCGAGGTGCAGGTCGCCGTTCGGGGTGGGTGGCGCCGCGGTGACGACGCTCAGGGCCGGGTCCGTGCCGCGCTCGGCCGGTGGCATGCCTCCTCCCTACAGGTCGGATCGGCCGTACGTCGGTGGCCAGTACACGGACAGCAGCGCCAGCGGGTCGGCGCCGAGGTTGACGAGGCGGTGCAGAGTGCCGGCGGGAATGACGACGGCCTCCCCGGCGACGACCGGCCGCTGCTCCGCGCCGACGGTCATGTCCCCGCGTCCGGTCAGGATCAGGAACATCTCATGCTCGGGGTGGGCATGCTCGTCGGTGGCGTCGCCGCGGTCGAGTACCGCCCGCCCGACGCCCCAGTCGGCCAGGTCCTCCCCGCCGTGGGGATAGATCTGCTGGTACCGCACCCCGTAGCCGGGTTGCAGCTGGTCGTCGCCGATCGGCCGGACGAGCATGGCGCCTCCTCAGTAGTCGAAGTCCGGTGCGTTGACCGCCGGCCGGGCCGGCCAGGGGTTGTCGTGGCGGGCCGTCTCGTTGACGTCGAGCCCGTGTGCCCAGCCGTGCTCGGGGGATCCGGGGTCGGTCGGCGCGGGGTTCAGGTAGTCCAGGTGCAGCGACGGCCAGATTTCCTCGGCCGACCACGATCCGTCGGTGCGGATGCGTGCGTCGGTGATCACCTCGGGCTGGACCAGGACGTCGATCTGGTAGGTGGCGGAGTAGTGGTGCGGGTCGAACCCGTCGCGGGGACAGCCGCCGTCGGCCGCGTGCGGTGCCGGGTTGCGCCAGCTCGAGCCGCTGGCCCGGGGATGGCCGATGCCGCCGGCGCCGATGGAGCGCAGCGCCATCCGCCGGACGAACGCCATCGCCTCGGTGAGATCGGTCATTAGGCCCCGGGCGGCCAAGGCCTGGGCGTAGTGCCCCGGTGCGTTCATGGAGATGAGCAGCCCGCCCGGCACCCTGCGGTCGTGGTGGCGGCGCAGGTGGGCTGAAGTGTGGAATAGCTGGACGCTGGCCTTGTAGACGCGTAGCGCGCCGTCGGGGTGGCGCAGCGGCACCGCCTCGGTGTAGATGACGTCCGGGACCGGGGCGTGTTCGACCAGATACGCGCCGGCGAGGGTGAGCGCCGCGGCGGCCAGGTCGGACCCCGGCGCGGCGTACGCAAGCCGCCGGCTGTTGAACATGATCAGGAAGGCGCTGCTGTGGCCGGTGACGGCCCGGTCCTTCCATCGGTGCCGGGCGCGTTGGACCTTCTCGGTCACCGCGTCCAGCCCTCGGGACAGGTCCTCGTCGTCGATCCAGCACATGTCCATGCCGAGCCCTCGGCTGGCCCCTACGCCGTCGTTCTGCCGGGTGGCGAGGCGACCGAACAGGCATGGCTGGCTGCGGGCGAGCCAGCGGTGCAGGGCCGCGCGGCGTTGCACCTCGGTGCTGTCCGGGCAAAGCAGCACCTCGTGGGCGGCGTCGATGTCCGCGCCGAAGGAGACGTCGGCGGGTAGTTGGGGCAGGTCGCGCAGTACCGCAGGGACGACGACACCGTCTCCGATCCGCATTCTCTTCCGCCTCTGAAAGTGTCGGCCCTTCTTCCTCGGGACGCATTACTTGATAGCAGCCGAATGCATGAAGCGTCGAGGCCCGAGGCGCTGATCGGTTGTTTCTGGCGTGGTCGTGACGAATGCTGGCACGATCGTGCCGCATATGCGGAGGTGTCGGCCAAATATTCATCACACCTGCGCGCGGCGGCAGGAGATACAAATATGGCAGTCGCCCGTTTGATTGGCGGGAGCCGAGGATAACTGTCAGGAGAAGAGGCCGGAAAGTGAGCTTGATCGGGACCTCGAACGGTCTGCGGGAACCATTGCCGAGCCTGTCGGAAATGATCGACGACCTGCCCAGCCTTCCGCTCAACGCGGACTTCGGGGACGACATCGCTCGCGCCCACCACATCCTGCTCTCGGACGCCGATGTCGAGGAGAAGCGCCGGGTGTTCTTCCGGTGGGTGGGCCGCTGGCAGCCCTGCCTGTTCGGGCGCCTCGCGGCGCACGCGGCCAAGGGCCCGGCAGCGGCCAAGGGCCTCGAGGTGGACGTCTGCTGGCTGACCGACACCGACCTGGCCTGCGGCGCGAACCACATCAGCGCCACGATCCAGCAGGCCCGGCGGCGCTGGAAGGACCGCGCCGAGCAGGGCCTGGCCAGTGGTTTCCTGATCATGTTCAACAGTCGCCGGCTGGCCTTCGCTGCGCCCGGCAAGGAGTTGCTGCGGCTGGGCCTATTCCTGTCCGACCTGTACCTGATCGAGCATGCCCCGATCCGGCCGGACGTGATTTACACGGAGGCCGCGCCGCTGCGCATCGACGGTCGGCTGCACCTGTTCAAGGTCGGCTGCAACATCTTCTACTCGGGGGCGCACGGCACCCGCAACCACGACCGGAGGGTCCCCGGTGGCCTGATGTTCTCGATGAACTCCCCGGGCCACTATGCCAACTCGCTGTACGCCCGCGGCTTCTTTGACTCGCTGCCGGCCGCCATCGAGTTCGTCCGGGACACGGCGTTCCGGTCCATCGGCAACGGCGGGCTGGGCGCAAGCGACGTGCCGAGCCAGAGCTGGCACAACCGCCGGCGTGAGGAGCAGGACGGGTGCCCGGTCCGCCGGCTGCCGGCCTATGTCCCGCCGGACTTCGACCCGCGGAGCTACTCGGCCTTGTACCACACCGATGTGCTCGTCCCGACCGCGGTCACCGTCGATGGGGCGCGGGTCAGCGGGCCGTACGAGGCCAGCGGTGTCGAGGTGTGGCCCAACCTGCTCCTGGACTACATCACCGACGAGCGTTTCCCGGCCGACCACGAGAACTACGGGCAGTTCCAGGGCCATCCCGTGGACGATTGCAACCGGTACCACAACCCCTGGCAGGCGCGTGCGGCATGGAACGACGAGCAGTTCCGTTACTGACCCGACGAGCTGGACGATCCCCGGTGGAGGTGGAGGACAGCACATGACGACGGAGGAATTCACGCGGGGCAGGCACTACCTGATGTGCCCACCCGACTATTTCGAGGTGTCGTATTCCATAAATCCCTGGATGGACACCGACGTCGCGGTGAACGAGCAGTCGGCCCACGAGCAGTGGCGTGGGCTGGTCGAGTCGATCCGTGAGGTCGGTGGTCTGGTCGAGCAGATTCCGCCCGTACCGCAATTGCCGGACATGGTTTTCGTCGCCAACGGCGGCATCATCAGTGGGGACTTGTTCCTGCCCGCCGCCATGCGACACCCCGAGCGGCAGGGCGAGACGCCCCATCTGCAGGCCTGGTTCGAGGAGTTCGGGTGCAAGGTGCTCGACCCGCCGGCCGGCGTCCAGGAGGGCGCGGGTGACGCGCTCGCCTTCGGTGACGTCCTGGTGGCCGGGTACGGCATCCGGTCCGAGCGGGCCGCCTACGACGACATCGTCGCCCGCACCGGCTGGCAGATCCTGCCGGTGCGCCTGGTCGACCCCCGGCTGTACCACGTCGACATCGCCTTCTGCCCACTCGACGACCGGCAGGCGCTGGTGGCTCCGGACGCCTTCGACCACGAGGGTCGCCGCGCGCTGGCCGACCTCGTGCCCGATCCGGTGCTGCTGACGATGGAGGAGGCGCTGGCGTTCAGCGCCAACTCCATCGTGGTCGGACACGTGGTGGTTATGCCGGCCTGTTCCGCCCGGCTGGAGGCCGAGCTGCGCCGCCGAGGCTTCGAGGTCGTCGTCCGCCCGGTCGGCGAGTTCCTCAAGGCCGGCGGCGGCGTACGCTGCTTGACCCTAGTCCTCGACACCGTCCTGTCCACCGGAGTCGGCGGTCATGACTGAGCCCCGAGGCGGTGTGCAGATCGTCGAGCGCCGTGCCATCGCCGACGCCGTCGGCGAGCGGGACGCGTCGGCCCACACCCCGTGTCTCTACCTCGATCCGGGGGTCGCCGTCGAGCGGTACGAGCAGTTGCGCGCGGCGTTCGCGGACACCGACTCCTATTACGCCGTCAAGGCCAACCCGGAGCCGCGCCTGATCCGACGGCTGGTGCGCGCCGGTGCCTTCTTCGACGTGGCCAGTCCGGCCGAGATCGCGCTGTGCCTGGCAGAGGGGGCGGATCCGTCGAGATTGTCGTATGGCAACACGGTGAAGAAGGCGTCCGACATCCGGCACGCCTACCGCAGCGGGGTGCGCCTGTTCGTCTTCGACAGTCAGGACGAGCTGCTCAAGCTGGCGGAGCACGCGCCCGGCTCGGCGGTGTTCTGCCGGCTGCTCGCCAGCAGCGCCGGCGCGCAGTGGCCGCTGAGCGGCAAGTTCGGCTGCACGCCGGAGATGGCGGTCGACCTGCTGACCCAGGCGCCCCGGCTCGGCCTGCGGCCGGTTGGCGTGTCGTTCCACGTCGGCTCCCAGCAGCTCGACCCCGGCCGGTGGGAGCCGAGCGTGGCCACGGCGGCATGGGTGTCCGGCGAACTCGCCGCCGCCAGCATTGAGCTGACCATGCTCAACGTCGGCGGCGGGTTCCCGGTGGAGTACACCTCTCCTGTGCCGCCGATCGAACGGTACGCCGACGCGATCGCGGCGGCGGTCGGGCGGCACTTCGGCACCCAGCCCCGGCTGGCCACCGAGCCGGGCCGCTACGTCGCCGCGGTCGCCGGTGTGCTGCGCACCGAGGTCGTCCTGGTCTCCCGCAAGACCTTCGACGACGACACCCGCTGGGTCTACCTGGACGTGGGGCGCTTCGGCGGGCTGGCCGAGACGGAGGGGGAGGCGATCCGCTACCGGCTCGTCACGCCGCATGACGGCAGACCCGACGGCGCGGTCGTGCTGGCCGGTCCGACCTGCGACAGCGTCGACATCCTCTACCAGCGCGCGGAGTACCGGCTGCCGCTGGCCCTTCGCCAAGGCGACGTCGTGGACATCCTCGCCGCGGGCGCCTACACCACCACCTACGCCTCTGTCGGGTTCAACGGATTCCCGCCCCTGCCAACCGTCTGTATAGGAGACGACGAGTGACCTTAACCGGAAAGCTTACCTTCCCCGGTCGCGTCCTGCTGCTTGGCAGCGGATCGGTGTCACAGTGCCTGCAGCCGCTGCTCCTGCGGCACCTGGACATGGACTTCACCCGGCTGACCGTGATGGACTTCGAAGACCTGGCCGACAAGATCTCCGACACCCTCGCCGCGGGCGCCCGCTACGTCCGGCACCGGATCACCCCAGAGAACCTCGCCACGACGCTCGGCGAGTACCTCGGCCGGGGCGACCTGCTGATCAACCTGAGCTGGAACATCGACACTATCGACATCATCGACTGGTGTCAGCGCCACGACGTGCTCTACGTCGACACCTCCGTCGAGCTGTGGGACCCGTACGAGGACCAGGTGGCCAAGCACCCCAGCGAGCGGACGCTCTACGCCCGGCACATGCGGCTGCGCGAGCACGCGCGGCGGTGGGGCGTCGAGGGCAGCACGGCCGTGGTCGAGCATGGGGCGAACCCCGGCCTGGTCAGCCACTGGACCAAGGTGGCGCTGGAGGACATCGCCACGGCGATGCTCAAGGACCCGGACCGGCTCCCCGCGCCACTGGAGCCGCAGCGTGCGACAAGCCTCCAATCGGCCCTCGGCGACCGTGACCACGCGCGGCTGGCGATGCTGACCGGGACGAAGGTCATCCACATCTCCGAGCGCGACACCCAGATCGGCAACCTGCCGAAGCGGGTGGGCGAGTTCGTCAACACCTGGTCGATCGAGGGCTTCTACGAGGAGGGCATCGCGCCGGCGGAGCTCGGGTGGGGCACCCACGAACCGGCCCTGCCACAGGGCGCCTTCACCCACGAGACGGGCCCGCGCAACCAGATCTGCATCGCCCGTACCGGCATGACGACGCTGGTGCGCTCGTGGGTGCCCATCGGCGGCCCGATCATCGGCATGGTGATTCGGCACGGCGAGGCGTTCACCATCAGTGACAAGCTAACCGTGTGCGACGGTGACACCGCCCGCTACCGGCCCACCGTCCACTACGCCTACCTGCCGACCGACGCGGCGATGGCCTCCCTGCACGAGTGCCGGATGCGCGGCTACGAGCTCCAGCAGGACCAGCGCATCATGGCCGACGAGATCGTCGACGGCGCCGACGAACTCGGCGTCCTGCTGCTCGGGCACGACCTCAACGGCTGGTGGGTCGGCTCGCAGTTGGACATCCACGAGACCCGCCGCCTGGTGCCGGGGCAGAACGCGACCACGCTGCAGGTGGCCGCGTCGGTGCTCGGCGCCGTGTACTGGATCGTGCGTAACCCGCGCCGTGGGCTGTGCGTGCCGGACGAGCTCGACCACGAGCACGTGCTGGCGGTCGCCAACCCGTATCTCGGCCCGTGTCCGTCGGTGCAGACCCACTGGACGCCGTCGAGCTGCGACCCGTTCGCCCGGTACACCGGTGCCGCCACGGACGGCGAGAGCTGGGCGTTCGAGCGTTTCCTGGTGTCCTGATGTCGCGCCGTCCGCCGCGTCCGGAGGGCGGGGCGGGCATTGATGGGAGCATTGATGACTGACTCAGTCAAATATCCTATGGCGATGAATGGCCGTGCCCTCAACCTCCTCGGCGCCCTAGTCGACGCCCTGCACGACCGGATGGCGGACGAGGGCACCCAGGTCAGTGGCCTCGGCGCGTCCGCGCCGGCCGCGCTGGCCACCCTCCGGGCGTGTCCTGGGGAGAGTGTCGAGTCCCTCAGCCGCGTCCTGGGCATCACCAACTCGGGTGCGGTCCGCCTCGTCGACCGGCTCGCCAGCGCCGGCCTGATGGAGCGCCGGCCGGGCAGGGATGCCCGCAGCGTCGCCCTCCACCTGACGCCGGCCGGCTCCGCCGTGGCCTTGCAGATCGTCTCGCGGCGCCGGGAGGCGCTGCGCCACGCGCTGGCCGGCCTGCGACCGCAGGAGCGCGCCGCCCTCGGCACGATGGCGGAGCGGGTGCTGGCGGAGCTGAGCACCGACCGGCACTCCGCCGATCGCATCTGCCGACTCTGCGACTACGTCCTCTGCCCGCAGGACCGCTGCCCCGTCGAGCGGGCCGTGGCATGAGGCGGCCCTGGCACCTCGCCGCGCTCGTCGTCGCCGCGCTCGGCTGGGGCAGTTCGGCGGCGTTCACCAAGTACGCCCTGGACGGCTTCCCCCCGATCACTCTGCTGGTTGTGCAGCTCGTCGTAGCCAACCTGATCCTCTGGCCGGTCCTGGCCGTACGCGGCATGCGCCGCCCTTCGGCGCCGTGGCGCTTCGCCCTGCTCGGCTTCTTCGAGCCGGCGCTCGCCTACACCGGTCTGACCCTCGGCCTGGGGTACACCACGGCGGCGAACGCGTCGCTGCTGTCCAGCCTCGAATCCTGCTTCGTGGTGATCCTGGCCGCGTTGTTCCTCGGTGAGCGCATCGGCCGCCGCTCGGCCTTCGGCCTAGTCCTCGCCGTCATCGGCGTGGCCGTACTCAACCGGGCCGACTCCGTCAACGCCGTCAGCCTCGGCGACATGCTGATCATGGGCGGCGCGTTGTCGGCGGCGATCTACGTCATCTTCGCTAGCCGGCTGGTGGTGCACGTCGACCCGGTCGAGATGACCACCTACCAGTTCGGCTTCGGCCTGATGTTCACCCTGCCGGTCGCCGGAGTGCAGTGGATGTCCGGTCAGGAGCGGCTCACCGGGATGGCACCGTACGGCGGCCACTGGACGGCCGCCGTGGCCGCCGGTGGGCTCGGCTTCGCGATGAGCTTCCTGCTCTATAACTTCGCGATCCGCAAGGTACCGGCCGGGGCGGCCGGAATGACCTTGAACCTCATCCCGGTCTTCGGCGTGCTTGCCGCCATCATCGGGCTCAACGAGTCGTTCAGCCTCACCCAGGGCATCGGGGCGGCGCTCATTGTCGCCGGTCTGGCCGCGTTCCCGCACGGCCGCGACGACCCAGCGGTGGTGCCGGCCCCGCCCCCGCAGGCCCCGGTGGCACCGGCAGCGGCCACGCCCCCGGTCACGACCACCGGAGGGGGCGTCGCCGATGGGCGGTGACCGGTTGCTCGACGACGTGGACAGCGCGCTGCTCGCCGGCCTGCGCGCCGACGGACACCGCTCTTAACTGCCACTCGCCGCCGACGCCGGGGTGCGCCCTACACCGCCCGGCGACGGGTGCATCACCTGCTCGACACGGGCGTCGCCCGCGTCGCTGTGCGGGTCAACCGGGACGTCGTCAGGGTGCGCGGCAGGCGCTCGTCGGACTGTCCGTCGAGGGCAATACGGACCCGGTCCTGGGGACCGCCGGCGCTCTGGTGGGGCTCGACGGCGTGGCGTCCCCTGCACCGGGCGTACAACCCGCTGGCCTGGGTCAGCTTGCAGGACGAGCGTGAGCTGTTGCGCGTGGTCAACGAGGACACCCGCGCTCTGCGGAGGCACGCCGGGCCGAGGTCTTCTTCCCGCTGCGTACCGTCAAGGACACCGGGTTTGAGCAGGCGGTCACAGATCCTGGTAGTCCTCGGTCAGCCGCAGGAAGATGTCGAACATCCGGATGATCGCGGGACGTCGCTGCCCGCCGATGCGCGAGGCGAAGCAGACCTTGCGCACCAGCCCCGGGTCCTCCAACGCCACCGAGCGCAGTGTCACCGGCATCCCCACCAGCCCGCTGGTGGGGACTAGCGCGACCCCGAGACCGCCGACCACCAGATTGTGAGTGAGCAGGTAGTCGTTGGTTAGGGCATCGATGCGAGGGGTGAAGCCGGCCGCCTTGCACGCGGCGACGAGCGCCGCGTGGCACAGAGTGTCGGCGCGCGGCGCGATCCAGCGTCGGTCCGCGAGTTCGGCCAGATGCGTTGGCCGCTGCTTCTCGTCCTGGCTGAAGAGCAGTACCAGCGG
The DNA here is from genome assembly GCF_003751945.1 of Couchioplanes caeruleus. Taxonomy (NCBI): domain Bacteria; kingdom Bacillati; phylum Actinomycetota; class Actinomycetes; order Micromonosporales; family Micromonosporaceae; genus Couchioplanes; species Couchioplanes caeruleus. Next base: position 7,165,716 of record NZ_RJKL01000001.1, read on the forward strand.
CTCGCTGAACAACGTAACAATCTCCAAGTCCGGAGCGGCGAGCGGGCCGAGGACCTCGTACTCGTAGATGATGGCGGCGTCGAGGTCATCGCGGCGCAACGCCTCCACCGCTTCGTGGGTCTCCATCTCCTCGAACGCGATCGTCAGCTCCGGGTGCTCCCGTCCGGCGGCGGTCAGGGCCAGCACCATGAACAGCCGGGAGGCGGTGGGAAACGTGGCGATGCGCACCCGGCCCTGTAGCTCGGCCTGGTGGGCCGCGAGGTCCGCCTCGGCCAGTTCCAGGTCGACCAGGATCCGGTCCGCGTGTTTGACGAGCAGTTCTCCCGCGACGGTGAGGGTCAGCCGGCGTCCGATGCGGCGCAGGAGGGCGACACCGACTTCCCGCTCCAGCGTGGCCAGCTGTTGGGACACCGCCGACGGCGACAGGAAGTACAGTTCGGCGACCGCCGAGGCGGTGCCGAGCCGGGACAGTTCCCGTAACAAGCGAAGGCGCCGTACGTCGATCACCTACAACCCCCGTCGTTCGCAGGCATTCGATTGCCGTCGAGCCGGGGCGATCGCGTCCCCGGTCGAGCGGGCGATCGTCAGACCCGGGACAGCCGCCGTCGCTCATCGGCGGCAGTGAGGTGCACCAGTCCCCAGATGCCGGCCAGGGCGATCGCCTGTTGCCGGTTGCTGACTCCCATGCGCTGGTAGAGCTGACGTAGCCGGCGGAATACCTCCCGTGGCGAGTAGCCCACGACGGTGGACAGCTCGGTCACCGATCCGCCGCGGGCGAGCAGTTGTAGCCACCGCAGGTCCTCTGCCGACACGGTGAGTTCGGGCGGAGCGTCCTGCATCAGGCCGACCAGCTGTTCCACGATCGCGGTGGGCAGCACGGTCTGGCCAACCACCGCGGCGGTGACCACCATCGCCAGATCCCGCGGCGAGGTGTCCCAGGCGCAGGCGGTCCGGGCGCCGGCGGTCAGCGCCGCCCGGTAGTCACCCGCCTCCGACGAGCGCAGCAGGGCCACGACCACGCTGTCGTGGCGGTCGCGCAACGCGCGCACGCCGGTGAAGTCGTCCTCCGTGTGGACGTTCACCACCACGGCGTCCGTGTGCTGCTCAGTGGGGTACGCGTCAGGGCTGTCCAACCGGTCGACCTGGAATCCGCATCTCTCCAGGATGAGGGCGACACCCTCGCGAGTGGTCGCCACCGGATCCACGACGAGAACCTTCGCCGTCATGCTCGCCCCCCGTACTGTCGGAGTCCGCGCGCCCGAGGGCGCGTCGGGACCCATTCTGCTTCCTGGGTCAGCCTGCCAGCGCCGCTTCACGGGCGTCTATTTCCGTTAGCTGAAGCACTAGTCAGGGCAATCTTGAAATCACGTTTCCACAACATCCGCATTGGGCGCCCCGTGCAGGTCCCATGCCGATAGCACTACCGGGTATGCCGTCGCCACGGCCTCGACAATCTCTGGCAGCAGCTCGGCGAAGTGCGAGTTCCTTTGCCGGTCGGTCACGCTCAAGGCCACGTCACCCAAGAACTCCACAAGCGATGTGATCGTGTCCGGGTTCGCCCAGCCCTCGGCCAGCGGCCCGGTCACGTCGGCCATCGTCGGTCGCGGTGCGCAACCCTCGATTCCTTCCTCGTGGCTGCCCCTCACCGTCCGGTCCACATGGGCCAACGGCGGCGGTCACGGCGCGAAGAACCACCAGAGCTGGTTAGTCTGCCCCTGCCCGAGGCAGTCCCACTGCTGGACCGGCGTACCGTTGCCGGTCGCGCGGGGACCGCCGACTACGTCGAGGCACTTTCCGCTGTGGACCGGTCGGAGGTTGTAGGTGTAGACGTCATGTTGAAGAACCTCGTCGGTGAGATTCCAGAGCTGGTTGGTCTGCCCCTGCCCGAGGCAGTCCCACTGCTGGAGCCGTGCTCCGTTGCCGGTCGCGCCGGGGCCGCCGACCACGTCGAGGCACTTCCCGCTGTGTAGCGGCCGCAGCTGACGCGTCAGTTGGTGCACGCCGACGCCGACGCCGACGCCGACGCCGACGCCCGTGGACCGGGCGAGCGCGTCCGACAGCCGGACCGATCGGGAACGCGGCGGGTCGGTCGCGGTGGACGCGCCCACCGCGGCGGTGGGTTGCATCGCCGCCAGCACCGCGACCAGCGCGGTCACCAGCAGCCCGAGTTTCACTTCTCTCCGCACGAGTTCCTCCGTTCCTGTGTGTACCGGGCGGGCAGGGATGGTATCGGCGCCGGTCGCGCACTTCGCCGCACGCCCGGCGATCTTCTGGTTGTCGTACGCATCGAAGATGCCCTCCTTGACGTTTACGGTTTGCCCCGGTCGGCCACGTGCCGAGAGATCCATTCACAGACGAGACGGCGATGCTCCTCTCGTCGTCGCCGCTTGGTCCGTGTGGTGGACGAGACCTCTGTCTAGCGGCGTGAGAGTTGTCTGGTCCCTGCTCAGGGTGGTCAGACAAACAACTCTGGACAACGCAGTGACAATTGACGGTGAGCGATGGACGTCGTGGTGTGCGGGGAGGTCGGGGATGCCGAGGCCGGAACGTCCTCTGGACGAGTCGGAGGGCCCGGTCGCGCAGCTGGCGGCCGAGCTGCGGCAGTTGCGGGAGAAGGCGGGCAAGCCGGGTTACCGGCAGATGGCCGCGCGGGTGAACTACTCGGTGGCGACGCTGGCGGCGGCGGCGTCGGGGCGGCGGCTGCCGACGCTGGAGGTGACCCTGGCCTACGTCGCCGCATGCGACGGCGACCTTCAGGTGTGGGAGCGGCGCTGGCGAGAGGCGGAGCGCTTGAGCGTGGCGCCGGCCGAGGACCCGGTCGTCGTGAACGGGCACGAGCGGCCGCCGTATCCGGGGCTGGCGGCGTTTCAGCCGCAGGACGCGGAGTTGTTTTTCGGGCGCGGTGCGCTGGTGGACGAGCTGGTGCGCCGCCTCAGAGAGCGGCGTTTCCTGGCGGTGTTCGGCCCGTCGGGCGCGGGTAAGTCGTCGCTGGTGCGGGCGGGGCTGGTCCCGGCCGTGGGCGGACCGGCGGTGGTGCTGACGCCGGGCGCGCATCCGATGGCGGAACTGGCGGTGCACCTCGCGCGGCATGCCGGGGTGCCGGCCGGTGGGCTGCTGGACGAGCTGTGTGAGGACCCGGCGCGATCGCATCTGTTGGTCCGGCAGGGCCTGCCCGACACACCGCCGGAGGTTGATCTTCTGGTGGTGGTGGACCAGTTCGAGGAAGTTTTCGCGGCTTGTGCGGATCAGGCCGAGCGGGTGGGCTTCGTGGCCGCGCTGCTGGCGATGTGCGAGGAGTCGGACGGTCGTGCCCGGGTGGTGCTGGCTGTGCGCGCCGATCATTACGCCCGGTTCGCCGAGCATCCGGAGCTGCTGGCGGCGTTGGCGGATGCGCAGGTGCTGATCGGTGGGATGAGCCCGGCGCAGATGCGGGAGGCGGTGACCAGACCGGCCGAGCTGCGCGGTGCCCGGGTGGAGGGTGCGCTGGTGGCCACGATCGTGGCGGAGGTGGGTGACTCGCCGGGCGCGTTGCCGTTGGCGGCGCACGCGTTGCGTGAGGCGTGGCACCGTCGTCAGGGTGCGATGGTCACGCTGGCGGGCTATCAGGCGGCCGGCGGCGTGTCCGGTGCGGTGGCTCGTACGGCGGAGCAGGCGTATGAGCTGCTGTCCGAGCAGGAACGCCTTGTCGCGAGGCGGGTGCTGCTGCGGATGGTGGACGTCGGGCCGGACGGGTTGATCACCCGTCGGCGGCTGAGTCGTGCCGAGCTGGGCACGATCGAGCGGGCGCCGACGGTGATCGAGGCGTTCGTGGCCGCGCGGCTGGTGAGCACCGACCTCGACACGGTCGAGATCGCGCACGAGGCGCTGTTCCGGGCCTGGCCACGGCTGCAAGACTGGGTGGACGAAGACGTCAACGGCCTACGGATCCACCGCCGGCTGACCGAAGCGGCCGCTGCGTGGGAGTTGCTTGACCGCGACGAAGGGGCCCTATATCGCGGTGCGCGTCTGACGGCCGCGACCGAGTGGAGTGCCTCTCGCCGAGAGACGCTGACCCCTACCGAAGAGCAGTTTCTCGATGCCAGCGTGCGGCTTTGTCGACGCGAGGCGGCGGCCGGTCGCCGTCGGCGGTTGGTGGCCTGGACTAGCTTCAGTCTGGCCTCGGTGCTGCTGGCCGTGCTGTCGGTGGTGGCGCTGGTGCAGGCGGATCGCGCCAGATCGGAGCTCGACCGAGCGTACGCCCGGCAATTGACCGCCGAGGCCCGCACGCAGCGCCGCAATGATCCGGAACTCGCGTTGATGCTGGCGATGCGCGGGTACGAGCTGTGGCCAAGCGTCGAGACAGGGTCGGTGTTGCGTCAGGCCACAGCGGACTCGCGAATCATGACAGCCTTCCGAGAGCACCATGCACAGGGCGCCTACGTCGCATTCAGCCCCGACGGTCAGCGCGTCGCCAGTGCGGCCGACGACGGGGTAGTGAAGGTGTGGGATCCGGCCGGCCGAACCAAGCCGGTATCACACAAGATTGAGCCATCACGCGCCGCCGGAACCCTTTCCGGGCTGACGTTCAGTCCAGACGGCACACAGCTCGCGATCGTGGCAGCCACCGAGGTCGGGGTGGCAAGGATGACTGTCTGGACTGTGAAGTCCGGAAATGCGGTCACGCTCGACTTTCCGGCAGAAGCCCCCGCCACCGGTGTTGCCTTCAGCCCGGACGGCCGGCTCGCGGCGATCGGTGACATGGCCGGGGACATCAGGATCGTGGACGTGCGGACGCGTCGGGTAGCGACCGTGCTGCGCAGTGGCGCTACGGTGCAGAGCTTGGCGTTCACCCAGAACGGCGCCCGCCTTGTCGCTGTCACCTCGGACGGATCGGTCAGCCACTGGGTCCTGGAACGACCGGGCCGTCCGGCCTATCGCCGTGTGGTGGGGGCACCCTATGACGGCGCGTTCAGCGCGGACGGACGACGAGTCGCGGTCACCGACGGAAACCGGGTCTGGACAGCCACGGCGTCGGAGGTGACCAAACAGGTGACGCTGCGCGGCGGGGAGGACACCCACTCCGTTAGGCTCAGCGCCGACGGGCAACGAATCGCGGCGATCCGCGACCGGACCATTCAGGTGTGGGATCTGTCCGACCCGTCGCATTCTCTTACCTTGTACAGCCCCAGCCCAGTGCACGAATTCGCGTTCAGCCCGGACGGACAGCGACTGGTCTCGAGCAGCACTGACATGGCCGTGCGAGTCTGGGACGTAGGCCGCGGGCTCACGCCCGTAGTCAGCGTCCCCAACGCCGTCACACCGGTGGCCATGAGCGCGAACGGCTCCGTAGTGGCGGCATTCGCCGCCGATCGGACGATTCGCGTGCATCGACGTGTCAAGGGCATGGTCATCCTACGCGACGCGCCGCATCGACTTGTCCTGCGGATAAGCGAGAACGGCCAGACAGTGGCGACCCGTGATGACCACGAGATATCTGTGTGGAACGTCGATGGTGACGGCCGGCCCCGATCGCTGAAGTGCGCCGACACCGGCGAGATGCGGCTCAGCCCGGACGGACGGTGGCTGGCTGCTACCTGCGGCTTAGACCAGGAGCTGACACTGTGGGACCTGAAAGCGGGCGAAAAGAAGACCGTGTCACTGCCGGAGGGCGGCGCGCCGTTCGTCTTCAGCCCGGACGGGCAACTGCTGGCCAGCGTCTCTGCAGGTCCCTACGACGTCCCCCGGCCGATCACCGTTTGGCGGTTCCACACCGATACGGTCATACACCGAGTGCAGACATCAGACGCCGCTACGCTTCTGCAGTTCGGACCAGACAGCAAACAGTTGGCCGTCCAGACCAGGGATGGCGCCTTTCGGATATACCGCGTTGGCGCCCCAGATGCTTCCACAGTCCTAGCCAGAACGCCTGCAGAGGCGGTGAACATCGCCTTCAGCCCGGACGGCAAGTTGGTAGCGAACAACATGGGTGACGGCGCCGTGCGCATCCAGAATATCGACGGCACCGGCGAATCGATCACCCTGGAACGCTCCGGGCCGCCCATCATGTCCCTGGGATTCGCCCCCAACGGCCGCGATCTGGTCACCCTGCACAACGACGGCACCGTCCGCCACCTGATCTGCGACGTCTGCGGACCGATCACCACCGTGACAGCGCTCGCCCGCCAGCGCATTACCCGCGACTTCAACACCGAGGAACGCCAGAAATACCTACACCAATCCGATTGAGCGAGAATGTTCCGAAACTAGGGCAAGCGCAGCTGTCCGCCGGGTCGCGCTCCAGCGATGCGGCATGTTCGCGGAGTCCACCGCGCTGCACGACCGGGCCCTCGAGGCGCTTACCGCGTCTAACAGGGCGGACGCCCTGCGACTTCAACAACGCGTCATGCCGGACTGGCAGACGCAGGATGGCATGCGGTGGGGACTTCTTCCGTCAGGCCAGCGCCGAACTGGGAGGACGGCGGGGACCAGTTGGGGACCACACGCCATGCGCTCCGATGCGCGGACCTGAACAGGTGGTCGCGCGGTGAACGCCACACATCGCGCGTGGCCCGGTCAAGGGGAGCGATGGAGGCGCAACAAGCTGTACGCCTACTGCGACCCGATCAACACTGGGCTGTGCCGTCGATGGCATTTCGTTCCTTGCCGGCAGCAGGCACAAATCCTGAGCCGGGTTGATTTCCCTTATTTACCAGGGTCTCAGCTTTCCGTTTACTGTAAACGGAAAGCTCAGAGGCACGCTGGCCGCCATTGCCGACATCATCGACATTCGACGTCAGTCGGCGAGCCGGCGTTCCCCGGCGTGGCGAGCCCGGTCTCGTAGGCAACCACCACGGCCTGGGCGCGGCTGGACAGACCAAGCTTGGTCATGGTCCGGCTGAGATGCGTCTTGACGGTCGCCTCGCTCACCATGATCCGGCGGGCAATGTCCGCGTTCGTCATGCCGGTGGCGACAAGCTCAAGGACCTCGCGCTCCCGACCGGTCAGGGGACGCAGGTCCGGCGGCGTCTCCGTGAACAGCCGCGGGCGGTGCGCATACGCCTCAACGAGACGCCGGGTCACGCTGGGAGCGAAGAGCATGTCGCCACCGGCGACGGTGTGGATGGCGGCGAGCAGCCGCTCCGGGGCGGTGTCCTTGAGCAGGAATCCGCTGGCGCCGGCGCGGAGCGCGGCGTAGACGTACTCATCAAGATCGAAGGTTGTCAAGATGATGACCTTCGGCGGGTCCACGCAGGCGGTGCTGAGGATCTGGCGGGTCGCCTCCACCCCGTCCAGGCCCGGCATCCGGACGTCCATGAGGATGACCTCCGGGAGGTTCGCCGCGGCCTGGGCGACCGCGTCCCGCCCATCACTGGCCTCGCCCACCACGTCGAGCCCGGGCGCCGCCCGGATCAACGCGGCAAGCCCAGCCCGCACCAGGATCTGATCATCGACAACGAGCACCCTGGCCATCCACAGCCTCCCCATCTCGGCACCCGGCTGGCTCGGCCCGGCCCGGTTCCCTTCCGGTCACTGCGGGACCGGCAGGATGAGAACGACCTCAAACCCGCCCGCCGGACAGGGACCGGCGACGACGCTGCCGCCGTAGAGCCCCGCGCGTTCCCGCATGCCGACCAGCCCCTGCCCATCGGCCGCTTCCGGCACGATCGACGTCGTTTTCCCGCCATCGTCGACGACCTGAGCGACGAACCGGTCGACCTCGTACCGCAGGGTCACGGTAACCGAGGCGCGTCCGGCGTGTTTGAGCACATTGGTCAGACCCTCCTGGATGACACGGTAGGCGCACAGATCCAAGCCGGACGGCAGGTGTCGCGGTGCGCCGACGACAACCACGTCGACCGGTACTCCTGCCCGCCGCACCCGGTTCACGAGGTCGTCCAGGTGATCCAGCCCGACTGCCGAACCGTGCGGGTCGTCGCCCTCGCTCTCCTCGGGATCGACACGTAGCACGGTCAACAGGCGGCGCATCTCCCCGAGCGCCTCCCCACTGCTGTCGAGGACGGTGTCCAGGGCGGCGTGCGAGGTACGGGGGTCCGAGTAAAGGACATACCGCGCGAGGCCCGCCTGCACCGAGACCACCGACATGTGGTGGGCGACCACGTCGTGCAGTTCCCGAGCGATTCGGACCCGCTCGTTGACGACCGCTCGTCGCGCCCGCTCCTCGCGGTCCCGCCGCAGAAGCATGGTGAGGCGCTCGAGCCGGCGGCCACGCTCGGCCAGCAGCCGGGCGCGGCTGCCGAACCAGGAGACCACGCCGGTCCAGACGATGCTCTGACCGAGGATCGTCAGGAACGCGTCCGAGTGGCCGACCAACCCTGCGTACACCCAGATCGCGGCCGTGAGCAGGGCGGCCGCGAGCGTTACTCGCGGCGGCCGCAGTGAAGCGACGGTGTAGAGCGTGAGCAGCGCCCCGGCGCTGTTGACGACGGGCCAGTAACCCGCCGTCACATAGGCGCACCATAGGGCGCCGTATCCGAGCAGGACGGCCATCGGCGCGCGACGGCGCGCCACCAGCGTCAGGCTCGCCAGGCAGGTCAGGGCGACGCCGAGCCCGTCCATCAACCGCCATTCACCCGGCGGGTGCTGCCGCGCCAGCGCGAGGCTCACCACCGCCGTGGCGGCGGCCAGCACGGCGTCGAGCAGCAGCGGGTGCCGCTCGCCCAGCGTCGAGATCCGCGCCGACGACAATGGAGGCCGCGCCCTCGACGTACCTGCCCGACCTCCCACGAGGGCACGGTAGCGCGTCGCCGCCGGCGGCCAGGATCGGCCGCCGGCGGCGTCGCCCCCGTCACTTCCGGTCCCGGCCGCGGGGCCTCGCGACCCAAGCCTCCCGGACGGGTACGGGACCGATCAGGTGATCTTCAACAGCTTGGTGGCGAGTACCTGCCCGGCCACGTCGTCGCCGAGCTTCAGGCCGTCGCGTGCGTCCCAGGAGTAGTGCACGCCGAGATAGACCCGGCTCTGCGCGTTTTCCTCCGCCGCCTGACTGAAGCTCGTGAACCGCCGCGTCCGCACCGGCGAGTGTGGGTCCTCCGTGGTGGCTTCGAAGGTGATCGCGTCGACCCCGTTGAAGAATCCCCTCATGACCCGGGCCCAGGCGCCGCCGAAGGTGGCATGCCCCGACGCCCACGCCGGAAAGCATGGGGTGAAGTGGACGCCGTTACGGTCGGCCGACAGTGGTTGCCAGTTCGGGTCCAGCCCAGTGTCGCGGATCGCCGACACCGGACGCCACAGGTCGATCGGGGTAAGGTATTTGACGTCCCACTCGGCGATCGCCGCATCGGCCAGGGCCAACGACACCAGGGCGAACAGCCGCGCGTTCTGGTAGACGGTCAGCCTCTGCTGGGCCGCCACGATGCTGGTGTGCTCGAGCAGTTGGCCGGGAGGCTTGTAGGTCCCGGGCACCTCGTTGGCCCAGAACCAGCCGATCGCGGTCTGCTCCACGGTGCGTTCCGTCGAGGCCGCGCCGCCGAGACGCCGCACCTCGTCCACCTGGGTCCGGTATTCCGGGCTGGCCAGCAGGGCGTCGTAGGACGCGTAGAGCTGTGGCGTCGGTGGTCGGAAGTGCGCCCCGGACGGGATGGCGAAGGGGCGTACCTCACCCCAGAATGGGGTCGCCGCCTGGCTGGCCGCGGTGCACTTGCTGTCGGTGGGTCGCCATGCGCCCGGCACGCCGTCCGCCGAGTAGGGCCGTGGGTCATCGTGTCCGTCGTCGGCCCGGGCGTTCATGGTCTGCTGAACGACCGGATTGACGACCAGGATGTCGAGGATATCGAAGGCGTCCGGCGCCGTGCCGAACCGGTTCTGGAAGCGATTCTCCAGGAAGTTCGCCTGGCTGGGGTATAACCGGGTGAGCATGCGGTACGCGGTACGCCCGATCACCCGCTCCTCTTCGTCCGGCCCCTCCAGAAATGGCGGCCCGGAGTAACGGGGCGCTCCCAGATACGGCTGGTAGACCATGGTGTGCCAGGTCCGCTGATAGGCGCTCTCGGCGTCGTAGACCGCGATGTTCAGCATCGCCGCGGCCCGGGTCACCTTGCCCGGCGGCTCGTCCACGCGGCGGAACAACTCCAGCAGCACGCCGTTCCAGTAGTGCACCGGGTCACCGCTGTAGTTCGGCGCGGCCGTGGCGCGCTGCGGCACCACGGTCAGCAGGCCGAGCACACAAAGCACCACCACCACGAACGCCGTTCCTGGCCGTCGTCGTCGGCTTCTCGTCACCCGTCGAACCCCTCCGACCGAACCCTCCGGCCTCCGCCGTTCGACCGTGCGGCCGGCTTTTCGCCTGGACCCGGGCATGTTCCTCCCCCTTTCGGCTCCGCCTCTGTGTAGGGGTGCCGGCCGGAATCGGACCGGGTCAGACGGAGCCCGCGACGACGCTACGGGCCGAGCGGATCGTGAAGCCTCACACGCGGGAAGGAACTTTTGCTGCAACCATCGCGGTAGACGGCACCGCCTCTACGACCGTCGAACTAGGACGTGGATCGTGGGAGCCAGAAGCCGTTCAGCTTGCGGGGGACGCGTGGCAGGCGCGTTCACAGGTCAGCCACCGAGCTGTTGTCGTCCCCGGATCCTCGTACTGGTAACGCCCGGAGGAATCCGCCACCATGCCGCTGTCAGGGCCGCGCTGTGGATCCGCGAGTCTCGCCCACCGTCGCCGGCGAAGGGCGCCCCATTCGCGGGTTGCAAAGGCCCTCGCGCTCGGTCGGCCACTCCGGAATGACCTGGCCTCCAGTCTCGTGATAACCACCGGCGGGGCCACCGCTTTCCTACGGCCTAATCTCAGGGTCTACCCGCAAGCACCGCGGTGGATTGACGACTGGCCCGCTTGACCTTGCGAGGCTTGCGTCACGCCGCGCGGACAAGAGCGACGGCGCGACACGAGGAGACGAACATGCTCAGGATGGCCAAGGGAGCCGCGATTACCGGTAGTTCGTCGTTTTTACGGCGGTAAATATAGGTTGATGGCGTGACCTTGTGCGAGGGCGTTGAGGAGTTGCTGAAGTTCGTCAGGCGGGGGCTTGTCGGACCAGGCTTTCCACCAGCGCTGCAGGAGCAGCCATGGGGTGAGCCAGGCGCGGACGGCGCGTAGGGCCTTGGGCCAGCAGGGATATACGGCGGGCTGGTCGGTCGGAGCACCCCCTCTCTCCGGCGTCGTCGAGGGGTGGCCGCGGGGACGTCGTGGTCGGGTTGTCCGGGGCGGGCGGGTCGAACCAGGTGTTCCAGCAGAATGAGAACGCGCAGTGGACCAGGGTTTGGTGGCGGCGGATCGCGGTCGTGGAGCGGGTTTGGAAGTCGGCCCAGCCGAGTTCGTCTTTCACCTGCTTTTAGCTTTGCTCGATCCAGTGCCGGATGCCGTAGAGCCGCACGACCTCGGTCAGATCCGCCGGCTCATGGCTGCGCTCGGGGATGTCGTGCGGGCCGCCGGGGCGGGGCAGGTCGGTGGCCAGGTACCAGGTTGCCTTGTCCGGCAGGGTCTGCGGGTCGGTGGTGGCGACCACGAGCCGAGTGTGCCCGTCGGGTCCCCACCAGCACAGAACGGCGTCGGTAGCCCACCAGGTCTCGGTGCGCCCGTCACGAAACCGGCGCTGCACCGGGTGCCAGCCGCCGGGGTCGTCGGGCCCGTTCTAGGCAACCACCCGAGCGGCGTCTTTCGGGGTATACGCCTCGGCCTGGTACTGCCAGGTGCCGCGGGCTGGCTTGAGGGCCATGACGAAGCCCCATCCACCCTGGCGCAGTTCGGCGCGCAGGTCGTCGTGGTCGCCGTAGAAGCAGTCCGCCACCACCGCCCGGCACACCACTCCCGTGGTGCGCGCCTTGGCGACCAGGTCGGCGGCGATCTGCAGCTTCGTGCGGAAGCCAGGATCGGTGCGCTTCTTCACAAAGTGTGAGGCGGGGGTGTAGGGCTCGGCGTGTAGCGGATAGTAGACACGCTCGTCGGCCCACACCGTGGTCACGGTAACGATGCCGTTGTCAGTCTCGCCGTAGCGCCCCAGCCACTGCCGGCCCCACGTGCGCGGTGCGGGTGCCGTCCTTGCGATCCCCGGAATCGTCGATCACCAGCACGCCACGTTCGTGCGGTGCAGTCGACGGATCGGTGAGCAGTAGTTCCAGCCGCCGGTCGTTGACCTGCTCACTGTCCCAAGCGGATTGCGACAGGATGTACTGCAGCCGCTGCACCGCCGCGTGCTGCGCCCCTTCCACTGGTTCGGCCGCGGCCAGGCACGTCAACGTCTTGTTGCGGTCCCGCGGCGCGAGCAGCCCGGTCGGATATTCACGAAACCCGCGCCGCTGCGCCAGCCGAGGGAATAGATCATCAAAACAGGCCGCGTAATCCTCCAAGGGGCCCGCAGCCGCCGGACACACCGCACGGACCATCGAAACCTCACCCGCTCAGCCGGTCATGCACATTGAGTAACCGCACAGAGCAGGAGAAAGTTACGGACTCGATAAACTACCGGTAGACAGCGGCGAGGAACTTCTGCCAAGCGCCGGCCTCGTCCTGTGCATCCTCATGGTCCGGTCTTGTGGTCGAGGGCATTCGCCGGGACCGCGTCGAGCTCCTGCCATATCTGGGCCAGGATCTGCACCTGTGCGGGGGACAGCCGGTCGAGCATCTGTTCGCGTACGACATGCCACTGCAGCGCCATCCCCTCGACGCACACCCGGCGGCCGGCGTCGGTGAGTGCGACGGTGCGCGCCCGCGCGTCGTCGGTGCTCGACGCCCGGGTGACGAGTCCCCGGCCGACCATCTGATCGAGTGCGCGGGAGGTCTGACTCTGACTGAGCAGGACGGTGCTCACCACGTCGGTGATCTTGCGTGGCGCGGGCTGCTTGGCGAGATGCATCAGGATCTCCAGCCAGGACAGCGGTAGACCGTGTGCACGCTGTAGCTCGCGTTCGAGTTCCAGGGTCAGCTTCTCGCGGGCCCGGATCAGCCCATACCAGGCCCACTGTTCGACCAGCGAGGGCTCGGGTTCCGGCTCTGTTGTGGGTTGAGTCATACCATCCTCCACTGGATGTACGCGCATACAAGTGATTGTATGTGGCCACATACATGATACGAGGAGCGGAGAACGGACATGCGGCAGCATCGACTTGGCACACTCACGGTCGGGGCACAGGGCCTCGGCTGCATGGGGATGTCGGAGTTCTACGGGCCGGCCCTCGAGGCGGAGGCGGTCGCCACGGTGCACCATGCGCTCGACCTCGGCGTCACCCTGTTCGACACCGCGGACGTGTACGGCATCGACGGGGCCAACGAGCGCCTGCTCGGCCAGGCCCTGGCGGGCCGGCGCGGCGAGGCGGTTGTGGCCACCAAGTTCGGCGGCGTCCGCGAGGCCGCCGATCGGATGCCGCGTATCGACGGCAGTCCCGGGTACGTCCGGCGGGCCTGCGACGCATCGCTGCGACGACTGGGCACGGACCACATCGACCTGTACTACCTGCACCGGGTCGACCCGGCCGTCCCGATCGAGGAAACCGTGGGTGCGATGGCGGAGCTGGTCGCCGCGGGCAAGGTCCGATATCTGGGGCTCTCCGAGGCGGCTCCCGAGACGATCCGGCGGGCCCATGCGGTACACCCCATCAGCGCGCTGCAGACGGAGTACTCGCTGTGGGAACGCGGCCCGGAGCGCGAGATCCTGCCCGTCGTTCGTGAGCTGGGCATCGGGTTCGTGCCGTACGCGCCGCTGGGACGTGGCTTCCTGGCCGGAACCATCCGCTCGCTCGACGGGCTGGACCCCGCGGACTATCGGCGCTACGACCCCCGTTTCCAACCCGACGCACTGGCCGCCAACCTGGCCATCGCCGACCGGGTGCGCCACCTCGCCGAGCAGCGTGGCACCTCACCGACCCGCCTCGCCCTCGCCTGGCTGCATGCTCAGGGCGACGACATCGTGCCCATTCCCGGCACCAAGCGCCGGGAGTACCTGGAAGACAACGTCGGCGCGACCAGCTTGCGGCTGAGCGCCGAGGAACTGGCCTCGCTCGACGCCGCGGCGCCGCCTGGCGCGGCCGCCGGCGACCGGTATGTCGACATGAGCCGGGTCAACGGCTAACCGCGTCACCAGGCCATACCACTGCCACGTGCGCCGTCCGCCAGCAGCGCGTGGCCCGGCGGTCACCCGTGCCGTTGTCTGCCCTCGGCGACCAGTCCTCTCGGGGTGCCAGCGCGCGGCTACTGCCCATCGAACGGGACTCCAGTGTGTGAGCAACGGCAGGCGAGCGCAGGTGTCGGCGCGGCCAGCCTACTTGCCGGCATCTGCGGGCACGTCGAATACGTGTCGGCTGCAAGGCGGGGGGATGCCTGCACGCCTTTCGCAGCAGGTCAGTGGGCGCGCCGGCCAGTCCATGGCCCGGTCTGATAACCGGTAGGGCGGTAGGCGGCAGGGACATCCTTCGGTGCGGGGCCACCGGCAGGAAGCCGGCCGTGGGACCGTTCGGGGGAAGCCGGTCGTTCATGGCGCCCGCGCCGCGCTCGGCCCAGCGTTTCGCCGTACGCCAGGACACCTGAAAACGTTCCGCGGCCCGCTCGAAGTGAAGAATGCGGGCGACTTATGGCGTCGGGACGCCCGCCGGGTCGGCGATGCGCATCGGGCCGGCCCCTGGATCCGGACCGGCCTCCTGACCTGGGGACCGGCCGGAACCGGTCCCCAGGGGCTCACGTCAGGACGGGACGGGCGTGCAGATGGAGCTTTCGCTCTCCAGCCCTGCATTCTGCGCCCCGGCGAGCGGTCCCGAGGCTCCCTTGTACTCCGCCTGCGGGTTGTCGGGGTCATCGGGGTTGGGGATCAGCCAGAACCAGCGCCAGTCGGCACAGTTCGACATCTCGTACCGGTTGTTCTGGAACGTCACAACGGCCTTTCTGGTCTCGCCGTTGGCCAACAGCCCGGAGCCGCTCGCGCCCTTGCCGTCCGACCGGTACGGCTTGCCGGTGGCCGGGTCGACGAGTTCCCTGCCGGTGGCCGGGTCGATGAGCTTCGACGTCCAGGTGCCTTGGAAGACCGTGCGGTTGTCGCGCACCGTGACGTCTTTGGCGTCGCAGTCCCAGATCAGGTGCGCGTTGGTCTTCGCCGGGTTGAGCGAGCAGTTGGCCCAGTACTCTTTGCGCGCGCCCTGAAGCACGATGATGCCGTGTGCGGTCTCCTTGAGCACCCAGCTGTCCCGGCCCAGGCTGTTGTCGTACGCGCGCTTCGTGCTCATGCCATGCAGGAAGACCGGAGGCACCACCACCGTGTTGTGCGCGACCAGCACCTTCTCGGAGCTGGAGACCAGAATGCCGGCGCTGTACGCGTAGAACTTGCCACCCTCCGGCGCGAACCGGGCGCTGCCGGCGCCGTTGCCCCGCACGTCGTTGTGCTGGATGTACCCGGACTTGCTGATCTCGTACATGATGCCGACGCCCTCGTTGTCGGTCACGGTGTTGTGCTCGATGTGCGCGTCGATGTTGTAGATGTCGAACCAGATGCCCTGGCCGAAGTTGTCGTGCACCCAGTTATACCGGTACTGGATGCCTACCGTGTTGGTGAACTTGCCGGCGCCGCCCTCGGCCGCACCCTCGTGGAGGTGGTACCCGGCGACGTTGTTGTAGGCGATGTCGTTGTTCTCCATGACGGTGTACCGGCCGTCACCGCTGATGCCCTGGTGGCCGTTCCACTGCACGCGGTTGCGGCGCGCCTGGCCGCCGTAGACGGCGATGCCACCGCCGTGGTTGTCCTTGACGTCGAGGTTCTCGACGATCCAGCCGGTGGGCTTGCTCGCACCGCCCACTGCGTACTCGTGGCCCGGCGTCGCGTACCGCTGGACGACGAAGTTCCGGATCTCGACGTTCTCCGCGCCGGACGCGCCGTCGAAGGCGTACGGGGTGCGCGTCAGGCTGACCGTCCGGCCGGCCGGATCGGTGCCCGAGTACAGCTTCTTGGTCGCGGCGTCGATGAAGTACTTGTTCGTCGTCACCTCTGCCGCGCTGGCCACGCGGGTCTGCCGACTGGCGCCGACATACAAGTCGTCGGTGAGCCGGCAGGCCGGCCGCTGATCGACGCAGACCAGGTCGTAGGACGTCGGCACCGGGTTGGCGGCGACACCCCTGTAGGTCCAGAGGCCGTTTTCCCCGACGGTGCCGGTCAGCGCGACGGAGCCGTCCAGGACCGTTCCGGGCGTGCCGTAGAACTTCTGCCCGGTCTGGGGCCGCACGCTGAAGCCGGTGTACCTGCCGGTCCTGAAGCAGAACGTGCGGCCGGCGGCGCCTTGGGCCTCGACGGCCGCCTTCCAGCCGTCGTTGTCGATGCCTCTTGTGGGATCGGAAGGCTCCAGGATGGTGGAGCCGGTGGGGCAGGTGATCGTCGTGACGGGGCCGACGACGCCGAGGCTGGCCGGCGGCGTGGCGGTGGAGGCCGCCACAGCCGGTGCGGCGGCGGCCGCTGCGGGAGCCGCCGGGGCGACGAGGGCCAATGCCAGGACGCCGGCGATGGAGGCGGTCGCTACAAGCGGCCGCACGCCTCTCTCGGGCGTAGGACGCGGGGTGCCGTGGGTCACGGGTGACTCCTCTACAGGACGGCGACATCCACAGTGTCCTGGATGGACGCTGCGGTGGGGAGCCTAGCCTGGAGAGAGTGGCCACCTCTCCCAGTTCGCGATAGCTGAGACGCTTCGGTGGGGCCCTGCGCACCGCGGTGTCTACAGCACACAGCTGCGCGCTGGCGCGCGTCCTCTTTGAAGCGGTGTGTTTCCGGCGAAAGGACCCTTGCTCCGGTGGGCACCGTTGCATTGAGAGATCAGCGGACGCGCCGATCTCGGCCGAGACAGGCGTCAGATCGCTTGGGCGAGTTCGGTGAACGCAGCCGCGACCCGCTCTACCGGGGTGGTGTCGACGGCGAGTTCGTAGTGACCGCGGCGCAGGTTCTGCAGGAAGGCGTGCCCGGCGATCACGACCTGCGCTGTGCGATCGGTCTGCAGTCCGCGCAGCGGATGTCGATGCGGTGGGCTCGCAGGGTGTTCAGTAACTACGCGTTCACCGGCATCTCACGGCGGCACCTGCACCTGCTGGTAACCGAGCTACGACCGGCCTGGCGAGCCGGTCGCGAAGGCCGGCTCCACGGCCCGTAAGGAGCAATGGAACCGAAACTGGTGCTAGTCCAGCTCACGCTCCACTGCACCCTGTGGGCCCGTCCGTAATTTCCAGACCCGAACAACTTCAGGCATCATGATCACCGATATCCTTGGCGGTCTGACGGGAATAACCCGCGCGAATGTCGCGCAGGTCAGGTGTAACGCGGACGTTCGTTACCGGACAGCTCATCCACGAACCGAAGCACCACCCGGGGCCAATACTTGGCCAACACTGGTAACGGAACCTGCCAGGATCGCACCGCCAGTACCACACCCAGCAGATTGCCGGCCCGGTGGTAATCGCCAGCGGCGGCGACCGCCTCGGCCACCGCGGCCAGCGTCTGCGCCTGCGCGGCCGGGTCGGTGATCGAGCGGGCCGCGGTCTCGGCGTCGGTGGCCAGCCGCCCGGCCCGCTCTGGGTCACCAGCGGCGACCGCCCCGGCCACCGCGGCCAGCGCCTGCGCCTGCAAGTACGGGTCGGTGATTGCTCTTTCCTGCTCCGCTTCGTCGTTGATGTCTCGTATGGGTGGGCTTGGATAGAGATGATGGCGTAGTGATCGACACCGCTCTGATACGTGGCAAGCGCCAAGTACGCTGCCCGCCGAGCCGCAGCCCGACTGCTCGAACCACCCAGTTGTAGTGGAGTATTTGTGAAACCACACTTCCTGCGCCCACGCCGGTCCGACACGGCCGGTGGACGCCCGCAATCGCGGACACGAATCGGTGTCATAGCCCGGATTGCCGCGGTCGTGATGCTCGCCGGAACTGTCGCACCGGTCGCGTTTGCCGGCCCCGCCATGGCCGAAAAGTGTTACACGCCCTACTGCGGTGGCGTGGTCTATAACAAAACAGACAATAATGACTTGTCGATCCTCATTGCGAACAATTGGTGCTGGAAGTGGCAACATGAGCGCTTCGGTGCTCACTTAGACCAGCCCTACAAAACCGGTTCGTCCGATCCGTGCATCGATCCGTCGAATTTCAACAACAAGGGCGCCGTGTACGGCGACTACGAGCTGCCCCCCGGGCAGGACTCGAGCATGAATCACACATTCATGAAGTACTACGACGTCGACGCCTTCCGCGGCTACCAAGACTGCATCACCAACTACACCCTCAACGGCTCCAGCGGCCAGTTGAACCAGGTCGGCAAGCAAAGCCGGTGGATACGGCTCCACGACGGCGACAAAGTCATCATCACCTCCATGAGATGCGGTGGTCGCGCGGCCGGTCTCCCCGAGGGCCCCTCCTGGTTCCCCCGCATCGTCATTCCCGCCGATGAAGGGTTCGGTACCGCGCCCGGCGGCGGCGATACGGGTTCCGGCTCGGGGACCGGCACGACCATACCGAGCCCCGAAACCATCCCGGCGGCGTTTCAGGCCAACACCGGCTTTCTCTACACTCGCAGCGGCGCCGGCGCCATGCTCGACACCCGCTACGGGATGATGAACGGCACCAGTCCCGCCACGTCGGGCGGGCAGACCGCGTTCCAGGCCAACACCGGGTTCCTCTATACCCGCAACTCCAACGGCGCGATGCTCGACACCGGCTACGGGATGATGAACGGCACCAGCCCGGCCATCTCCGGCGGCCAGATCGCCTTCCAGGCGAACACGACCATGCTCTACACCCGCAACATGAACACCGGCGCCACCCACGACCTGCAGCTGGGCATGATGCGCGGCACCAGCCCGTCCATCGCGGGTGACACCGGCCGGTGGCGGATCGCCTTCCAGGCCAACACCGGCTTCCTCTACACCCGCGACTCCTCCGGGGCCGTGGTGAACACCGGCTACGGAATGATGGCCGGCACCAGCCCGTCCATCACCGCCCTGCCCGGCGGCGGCTACGCCATCGCGTTCCAGGCCAACACCGGCTTCCTATACGTCATCGACGGCAACGGCCGCGCCCGCGACACCGGCTACGGGATGATGAACGGCACCAGCCCGGCGATCAGCGCCACCCCGGTTGGTTACACCACGGCGTTCCAGGCCAACACCGGTTTCCTGTACGTCCACACCAACACCGGGGTCACCAAGGACACCGGATTCGGGATGATGCGCGGCACCAGCCCCGCCATCCGCGGCTACCGGATCGCCTTTCAGGCCAACACCGGCTTCCTCTGGATCCGCGACGGCGAACGCGCCGTCGACACCGGCTACGGGATGATGAACGGCACCAACCCCGCCGTCTGAGGCAACACTTATCTGCACTCACCCCCGTCGTGCCTCGGCGGGGGTGAGTCGTTCACTCCCGTGCCTCGCGCTGACCGCGGTTATCGCGTAGTCATGCGGGGCCGGGGCAAACGGAGGATGGCATGCCGTAGGGGGCATCTCTCCGTCAGGCCAGCGGTGAACTGGGGACCGGCGGGGACCAGTTGGGGACCACACGCCATGCGCTCCAATGCGCGGACCTGAACGAGTGGGGGAGCGGTGAACGCCGTACATCGCGCTGGGGGTCAAGGGGTCGCAGGTTCAAATCCTGTCAGCCCGACACGCCTGACCAGCGGATATGCATGTAATGCATATCCGCTGAGATCATTTAGAAGCGATGTGGTCGTCATGTGGTCGCATCCGTGCACGGATCTTGTAACCGTGCTGGTCAGGCGGGCTGCGACGGGTCTACGTCCAGCGCCTCGGCGATGGCGTCGACGGCCTGCTGGGCGGCCTGCCGGGTGAGGTGACCGTAGATGTCCACGGTGGTGGCCAGATGCTTGTGCACGTACAGCAGCCGGCTGTCGAGATCGACGTCGGCCCAGTGCAAACCGAGCGCTTCACCCTTGCGCATCCCGGTGTAGATGATCACTTCGTAGAGGTCGGTGAGCGGGTCGTCGACGCGGTGGCAATAGTCCAGGAACTCGATCGTCTGTTCGGTGCTCCAGCAGACGAGTTCGCCGCGTGGCTGTTGGGGCAAGTTGGTGTAGCGGGCTGGGTTGTGGGGGAGTCGGCGTTGTTTGACGGCATGGCTGAGGGCACTGGACAGCGTGGAGATGCAGCGCCGCAGGGTGACTCTGCCGCGGCCGGCGTTGAGCTGGCTGGTGATGAACTGCTTGATGTGTTCGTGGGTCAGCTGCTCGAGCCGGATGGAGCCGAAGGCGGGAATCAGGTCCTTGGTGGTGTAGTTGCGGTAGCGGACGACGGTGTTGGCTTGAGCGTGCGGGATCTCTCCTGCAGCCAGCCGGTCAGGTACTGCGCGACGGTCTCGGTGTCGTCGAGGTGTACGCCGGCTCGCTCGCACTCGAGCGTCTTGGCCAACGCTGTGGACGCTTCGGTCTTGGTGGCGTAGCCGCTGCGGCGCCTGGTCTTGCGCTTGCCGTTCAGTGACGGCATGTCGACGGCGTACGCCCCACTGCCGTGGCGGGTGTTGGACAGCCGCGGGCAGCGGGTGCCGAGTTGCCTGCCGTGGCTGTCCCGGTAGCCGCATCGGCGGTAGACGCGGCCCCGGTTCGGATTCGGCCTCATGATGGCCTCCTCAGGCCGGTTTGCTCTGTCTCCAGCGCGGTGCCCGATCCGGGTGCGACCACAACGCGACCATCCGGGACGTCACCCCTGGGTGTGAGCCCCGGAGTTGTAGCCCGGTCAAGGGGTGCCCAGTGTTCGAGTGACTGGGGCTCGCGGCCGAGCCCGTGCGGCGCAAACCTGCAGACAGCATGCACACCAGACTCAGCGCCGGACGGAGGAAGGCTTAACCGGCGTCGCGGTGGCAAGTCCCAGTTTCATGCAGCACCGTCGCGGTCTGCTGGTCCTACCCTGCCGCAAGCGACGAAAAGCGGCGGAATGGCCGTTCGTCAGGGGCGTACCGGTCGGACCAGGCCGGTTTCGTAGGCGATGACGACGAGTTGGGCGCGGTCGTGGGCGTCGAGTTTGGTCATGGTGCGGTTCACGTGGGTCTTGACGGTGTGCGGGCTGACGGTGAGGTGGCCGGCGATGTCGTCGTTGGAGAGGCCGGTGCCGACGAGGGTGAGGATTTCTCGTTCCCGTTCGGTGAGGCGGTCGAGCCGGGTCGGGGTGATGGCGAGGCCGTGGTCGGGACGGGCGAGGTAGCGGCTGATGAGGCTGCGGGTGGCGGCGGGGCTGAGTAGTGCGTCGCCGCGGTGCACGATACGGATGGCGTCGAGCAGGTCGCCGGGTTCGGCGCTTTTGCCGAGGAAGCCGCTGGCGCCGCTGCGGAGCGCCTCGAACACGTACTCGTCGATCTCGAACGTGGTGAGGATCAGGACCTTGACGTGCGCGAGGTGCGCGTCGGTGGTGATCCGGCGGGTGGCGGTGAGGCCGTCGAGGTCGGGCATGCGGATGTCCATCAGGACGACGTCGGCGCCGGTGGTGCGGGTGCGGTCGATCGCGTCGTGGCCGGTGCCGGCCTCGCCGACGACGTGCAGGTCGGGTGTGGAGTTGATGAGGGTGGTGAAGCTGGCGCGCAGCAGGGGCTGGTCGTCGGCGATGAGCACGCGGATCGGTGTGGTCATGAGGTGGTCGGGATGGTCGCGGTGACACGGAAGCCGCCGGTGGGTCGGGGACCGGCGAGCAGGGTGCCGCCGAGGGCGGTGACCCGTTCGCGCATGCCGACGATGCCGTGCGCGTGTGCGTCGTCGATGGGGGCGACGGGCGGGCCGTCGTTGTCGACGACGACGGTGACGGCATCGCCGTCGTGGTGCAGTGTCAGGGCGACCTCGGCCGGTCCGGCATGCTTGCGGACGTTCGTGAGAGCTTCCTGGATGACGCGATACGCGGTGTGGTCGGCTGCCCAGGGCAGATCGGCTCGCCGGCCGTCGATGCGGGCGGTGATCTGCAGGCCGGTACGCCGGAACGTGCCGAGCAGGTCGGCGAGTCCGGCCAGGCCGACGGCGGGGTGCAGGGGCGCGGGGTCGTCGGATTGGCGCAGCAGGCCGACGGACTCGCGGAGTTCGTCGAGGGCGGCGCGGCTGCTCTGACGGATCTGGGCCAGGGTGTCGCGGACTTGCTCCGATTCGCCGGTCAGGAGGTGGCCGGTGACACCGGCCTGGACATTGATCAGGGCGAGGTGGTGGCCGACGCTGTCGTGTAGGTCGCGCGCGATGCGCAGGCGTTCCTCGGTGAGACGGCGGCGGGTGTCGGCGTCGCGGTCGCGTTCGGCGTCCTGGGCGCGGCGGACCACCTCGGCGAGGTAGGCGCGGCGGTGCCGGGATGCGGTGCCGGCGGCGACGGCGAGGCCGCCGAGCGCGGCGAGGGCGAGGTTCTCCGGGCCGAGCCGTCGTGAGGGCAGCCCGAGGGTGTGTGTGACGCCGACCGCGACGATGACCAGGCCGCTGACGATCAGGGCGCTGCGGCGGTCGGAGAGCTCGGCCACGGTGTAGAGGGCGAACAGCGGGGCGGCCAGGATCAGGATGCCGCCCAGGCCGTGGTGGCGGGCGAGGTACACCTCGGCGGCGATCGTCGACACCACGAGGACGGCGTACGGCCAGCGGCGCCGCAGCAGCAGAATCCCGCAGGCGATCGCGGCGCTGGCCAGCGACACGCCGTCGGGTAGGTGACCCGGGACGGCGGTGGTGAGCAGGGTCACCAGCAGGATCACGAGCGCGACAGAGAGATCCGCGAGGTGCGGACGGTGCTGTGCCGCGTGCTGGAGATGGCTGATGACGTGCACGTTCATCACCGTACGGGGCGCCGAGGGGCGGCCGCGTCGTCCTGGCGGTGCATCCGGGTCGTACCGCGGTCGCGGTATGCGCAGGATGCCGCGCCGAGGCGACGACACCCTGGTGGCTTCCGGGCGACAGTGAGGTCGTTGATCCGAAGGAAGGGAATGACGATGACCGACGTGTCCGTCACGAGGCTGACGAAACGCTTCGGCGCGGTGACCGCGGTACGCGACGCCGGCTTCACCGTGTCGCCGGGCGTGACCGGGTTCCTCGGCCCGAACGGCGCCGGCAAGACGACGACGCTGCGCATGCTGCTCGGCCTGGTCCGTCCGACCGCGGGCACCGCGCTGATCGACGGCCGCCCGTACGCCCAGCTGAGCGAAGCGCGACGGGTGGTCGGCGCGCTGCTGGAAGCCACCGGCTTCCACCCCGGCCGTACGGCCCGGGACCACCTGGCGATCACTGCACGGTTGGCCGGGTTGCCGGCTTCCCGGGTCGGCCAGGTTCTCGACGAGGTCGGCTTGAACGGGGACGCTCATCGCCGGGTGGGTGGGTACTCGCTGGGCATGCGGCAGCGCCTCGGCCTGGCCGCGGCGCTGCTCGGCGATCCGCAGGTCCTCATCCTCGACGAGCCGGGCAACGGCCTGGACCCGGCCGGAATGGCCTGGCTGCGCGGGCTTCTTCGCGACCTGGCCGCCCAGGGCCGCACGGTGATCGTGTCCAGCCACGTCCTGGCCGAGGTGGCGCAGACCGTGGACCGGGTGATCGTCATGCACGCGGGCGTGGTCCGCTTCGCCGGCACCCTCGACGAGCTGACCGCACCGGGCGCGGTCGGTCTGGAGGCCGCGTTCCTGCGGCTCACCTCGGACCCCACGCTGGAAGGGAGCCGGCCGTGACCGCACTGATCTCCGCCGAGTTGCTGCGGCTGCGGACCACCCGCAGCGCGTGGCTGCTGCTCGCCGCCGCGCAGGTCCTCATCGTCGTCGGGGTCAGCGGGGTCATGCTCGATCGCGACGACGTCAGCTCCCCGACCGTGCAGCAGAGCGCCGTCGCGCACATCGGCCTGATTTCGCTGTTCACCCTCGTGCTGGGGATCACGGCAGTGGCGGGGGAGTACCGCCACCGCACCATCACGGACACCTACCTGACGGTTCCTCGGCGCGGCCGCATCGTCGTCGCGAAACTGCTCGTGTACACCGGCGCGGGCCTGGCCTTCGGTGTCGTCACGGCGCTGCTGGCGCTCGCCGCCAGCGCGGTGTGGCTGGCCGGCCGCGGCTTCTCGCTGGACCTGGGATCCACCGACCTGTGGCTGACGGTCGCCGGTGGAGTGGCATGGATTGCCGCGTTCGCGGCGATCGGTGTCGGCATCGGCGCACTCGTCACCAACCAGATCGGGGCGATCGCCGCCGCGCTGGCGTGGCTGGCCCTGGTGGAGGGCCTCGTGGCGCAGCTCATCGGCGACGCCAAACAGTGGCTGCCGTTCGCCCTCGGCTCGGCCCTGGACCGGCTGCCCACCGCGGTGGACGGGCCGCCGCAGTGGCAGGCAGGCCTCGCCCTGAGCGGCTACGCCGCGGCGTTCGTCCTGGCCGGTGTCGCCACCACCCTGCGCCGCGATGTCACCTGACTCGCGGCGGCCACCCTGCCCTTCCATCATGGAGGTCCGATGCCCCACTCCCACACACACCCGTCGGCCCACGGCGGGGTCATCCGCCACGCTCGTGGCTACGAGGTCCTGTCGGCCCTCGTCTTCGGCGGATCCCGCCGCCGCGCCTACGACGCTCTGGTCCGCGTGTCCGGCGCCGGGCCCGGCGACCGGGTTCTCGACGTCGGCTGCGGCACCGGCTACCTCACCCGGCGGACAGCCCGCGCCGTCGGCCCGGCCGGGTCGGTCACCGGCATCGACCCGTCCACCGAGATGCTGAGCCTGGCCCGCCGTCTCGCCCCACCGACGTGCACCTTCACTGCGGCCCAGGATGTCCCGTCGCTTTCCAGGGCAGCGACGATTGAGTACGGCCAGCCCGGGATCATCCGATGTTCGTCCTTGCCCCGCCCGTAGGTGTGGCAGAACAAACGCTGCGGACTGCAAGCGCCGTCCGGGCGCAGCCACGGCGAGACGTCCACGGCCAGCACCAGGCGGCCGTCCGCCGCCCGCGGCAACGGCAAACCGGCCAACTGGCGGCGCAACGACTCCACGTCGATGTGGCCGTGGTTGAACGCGTCATACAAGGCGCCGTGGCCGCGCCGGTGCTCCGGTGCGAGCGACAACCCGACCAGCATCTTGACCGGCCCATCCGTGCACAACAACGCCTCGGTCAGCTCGAATAGAGCATCCGCCCGCCTGTTCATGCACCGGTAGAACTCTTCCCGAAACCCCGCTAACACCTCGATTGCTTGCGCCCGGTCGGTCATGACCGCGACAACGAGCATCGACCCGGGCCGGACGCGGCTTCGTGCGCTGCAGCGCCACCACTTCATCGGACCGAGCAACGCTGCGATACAGCCCGTCACGGTGCAGCCAACCCGTCAAGCTAAACCCGCGACGTGATGACCATCCCCGGGCTTTGGCTTGGGCGCCGGTGCTCCCCTTGGATATGTTTCTGGGCAAGGGATCGACCGTGGCCGGCTGCTAGAAGCCTTGGGTAGCGCGGCGCTCGCTAATGATTTCCGTACCTGTCTCTCCGGGCGCCTCAGGTTCGCTTTGGACCCGGCCGGCTTCGACGAATCCGGCCTTGGCCGCCACCGCGGCCGAGGCTGCGTTCGCCACGTCGTGTCGGATGGCCACGCGCTCGATGCCGGGCAGTGTGAGCGCCACGCGGGTCAGCGCCTCGACAGCCGTAGTCATGTAGCCGCGTCCGGTGAATGCGGTACGCATCCAGTAGCCGATCTCGAGCACGCCAGGCCCCATCCGGGTCATCAGGCCAATGCCGCCGGCAAAGTCACCCGCCCCGGTGAAGATGCCGTAGTTGAACGCCGTGCCGTTGTCCCAGTTCGCTATCGACATCTCGATGAAGGCGCGGGATGCCTCGACGTCGTAGGCGTCGGTGGCCCATGGCAGGAAAGGCTTCAGTTCCGGCAGTAACTCGCGGACGGCCATGGTGGCATGGTCGGCCCAGGCGGGCTCCCATCGCTTAAGCACGACGTCGCCAACGTTGATCATTTCAGGTGGTTCCATGACGCTACGCCAGCCTCAGCCACATCCTGCAGCTACGCCCCGACATCATCAAACTCGACATCGCCCTGGTCCGTAACATCGATATCGACCCGATCCGCACGGCCCTGGCCCGGGCGCTGGCCAGCTTCGCCCGCGACATCGGCGCCCGGCTGATCGCCGAGGGCGTCGAGACACACGCCGAACACGAGAAGCTCCGTACGCTGGGCATTGAACTGGGCCAGGGCTACTACATGGCCCGCCCGGGACCGCTACCCAGCCGCCACATCGAGCCCCTGCTCTGAAACACACTCACCCGGGCGCGCTCCGGGGCGGGTTGCGCGTTAGGCGGCGGCTGTCTCCATCACGCCCAGTATCGCGAGCTTGTCCCTGATCACCTCGGGGGTGAAGGGCTTGATGAGGTACTCATGAGCGCCGGCGGCCAGGGCTCGGACGATCTGGTTCGGGTCACTTTCGGTGGTGACCATCATCAGGGCGATGTCGCGCCACTGCGGCTGAGCCCGCACGGCGCCGATGAACTCCAGACCATTCATCTCCGGCATGTTCCAGTCGACCAGAGCCGCCTGCGGGGGCTGCTCCATCGCGCCGAGCGCCTCCAGAGCGCTGCGGCCGTTGTCGGCCTCGACCACGTCGTAACCCACCGACGTGACCAGACGACGCAGAATCGCCCGCATCGCACGGGAATCGTCAACCACCAGCACCGACATAGGTAGCCCCCTCACCTACACACCCGATAGCGCTCATCACGCCGCTGTCTACCGCACCATCGGCGGCAACCCCAGTCGGAATCGAGCAGCTCGGGTGCAATGACGGTGCACCGGACGCGCCGGCTACGGGCGCCGGCGACGGTTGTAGGTGCGGCGGGTGTCGACGACGGCGTCCAGGGCGTCACGCAGTTCCAGCAAGGCGCCGATCTCGGTACGGCCCCATGGGGGCAGCTCGCGGTCGCTGCCGCGCGGGGCTGCGGCGGCGGCCGGCCCGGGATTGATGATCGACACCAGATGGGCTTGTCGACGCCTCGTTTGGTGCGGCGTTCAGCGGTCGGCGTCACGACGGCGGGTGTCTGGTAGCTGCACGCTCGCGCGTTCGTGGTCCGTCAGGTCGGGATCGTGCTGAACGAAAACGTCCTCGAGCGCAGCCCACCCCTGAGTATGGGCGAAGTGGGCTTCTGCCTGGGTCAGCGGAACCAGCCAGGCGAGTACGACGGGCGCGGCGGGCGTCTCGCACACCGCGAACTCGTCCGGCAGGTACACCGGCTGGGCCGCCACCAACGCCGTCATCTCGGTTCCAGCGAACAGCCGTCCACGCGGCGGCGAGACCGCCGATTGCCAGCGGCACAACCTTTCGTGAAGGCATCTGCGCCGATCCGGCCGGGAGCTGATGCCGGTCACCTGGGCGGTCATGCCGCCAGGTTGTCGGTTGCCTTCACAGAAGGTGCCTTTCCTGAAGGGAACCCGAAAACCCGGCTGCACCGTTGGAACTGGTGGCGAGGGTGCTGAGGCGCACCCGGACTTGGTCGGCCTCGGGCAGGCCGAGATCGGTCCAGAGCAACAGGGCGTGCCGGTAGTGCTCGCGCGCGAGGTCGAGGTTGCCGAGCGCCTCGTGGGCGTGGCCGAGGCCGGTGAGGGCGCGAGCCTGCTGGTCCCGGCCCCCGGCTTCGGCGGCGATGGTGTGGGCGGCGGTGTGGTGGGCAAGGGCGTCGGCGGGGCGGCCGACAGCGTGGGCGGCCTCGCCAAGGCCATTGAGCGACCACGGTTCGCACCCTCGGAAGCCGGTCTCGCGGAAGCCGGTAAGGGCCTGTTGGTGGTATTCGGCGGCCTGGGTGGGCCTGCCGAGGCGGGTATGCAGGACGCCGAGATTGTCCAGCGCGGCCAATTCTCCGGTGCGGTTGCCCAGTTGCCGGTACAGGGTCGAAGCCTGCAGTAAGTGGTCGCCAGCCGGCCCGTATCGACCCGCCCGGACCTCGACCTCACCGAGGTGAACCAGTGCGTAAGCTACGCCGTCCCGATCGCTGGTCTGCCCGTGCAGGAGTAGGGCCTGCTCGAAGTAGTCAATGGCCTTCCGGTGACGGCCCAGCAGCGCCTCCACGGTACCGAGACCGGTCAGCCCGCGGGCTTCGCCGCTGCGGTCGCCTGCCTGCCGGTACAGGGGTACGGCCTGCGTGAAGTAGTCGGCAGCCGCCTGCAAATGGCACTCACCGTGCGCAGTGATGCCGAGATCGTTCAGCGTGCGAGCCTGGCCGTGCGGGTCGCCGGCCTGCCGGAACAGAGCCAGGGCCTGCTGGAGATGCGCCGTACCCTGCCCGTACCGGCCCAGCCGCCAGAGAGCGACGCCGAGATCATTCAAGGCGTGGGCGTGTCCGGTCGCGTCGCCGGTGTGTAGAACGGCGTGGTGTGCGTGACCGTGCACGGTCACGGCGTCGGTGTAGTGGCCGCCGGAAAGATAGCGGTACAAGGTGCGGGAAAGCCCGATGGTGTGGGTGGGCCATCCGTTGGTAGCGGTGTGCGCGGCGACGGCAACCAGAGTGGGCCGTTCGATGTCCAGCCAGCCGAGGGCGGTGTCCGGGTCGCTCAGGTCTGGGGTGCGAGTGCTGGTCACGGGGATCCGGAGGCGAAGGCGGGACTCGGCGGAGTACAGCGTGGTCATAGCGGCAGCGGCGGTGACCAGGTAGTGGTCGAACAGGCAGGTCAGGGCGGCACGGCGTTCGGATGGTGGGTCTTCGTCGGTGGCTCGGATGGTGGCGTATGCGCGGATCAGGTCGTGGAAGGTATATCGGCCCGGTGCGGCCTGCTGCAGCAGGTGATCGCGGTGCAGGCTCTCCAGGAGTGCTTGGCCGGTGGCCAGGTCGGTGTCGGCCAGGGCCGCGGCGGCATAGGCGTCGAAGTCCTGGCCGGGGTGCAAGGCGAGCAGGCGCAGCAGGCGTCGTTGGTCGGCGCGCAGGTGTTGGTAGGACAGGTGGAGAGCGAGTTCGACGCCGGTGTCCAAGCGCCGATCGTGGTGGCGTTCGTCGAGCCGGTCAGCATGGTCGGTCAACGTCCAGCCTGGTGTGTTGCGAATGTGCCCGGTGATCAGGCTCAAGGCCAGAGGCAGGTAGCCGCAGCGCCGGGCGATCCGGGCCGAAGCGTGTGGGTCTGGGCCAAGGGGAACCTCGGAGAGGGTGCGGGTGAGGAGTGCCAGGGCCTCGCCAGGAGTGAACACGTCCACGGACAGGTGGGTTGCGGGATGCAGGTCGTCCAGACGGCGCCGGCTGGTCACGAGGATGAGGCAACCCGGTGTGGCCGGTAGCAGCGGGCGGACCTGTTCGGTGGTGGCGGCGTTGTCCAGCACCACCAGGGCGCGGGTGCCGGCGAGGCGGTCGCGGTAGGCGGCGGCGCGGGCAGCCATGGTGTGGGGGATCTGCTGGCCGGGCATCCCGAGCAGGCGCAGGAACCCGTCCAGGACCGCGGCCGGGTCGGCCGGCGGCTGCGCCGGGTCGGGATCGAAGCCACGCAGGTTGACGAACAACACCCGGTCGAAGGGCTGCCGCTGGTGGAGCAGGTGTCCGGCGTGGACGGCGAGTTGGGTCTTGCCGACCCCGGCCATCCCCTCGATCGCGGAGATCACCACCGCCTCCCCGTCCAGTGCCGCGTCGCGGAGCCGGTCGAGTTCGCCGATGCGGCCGGTGAACCCGGCCAAATCCTGCGGCAGGCTGTCCTGCACCCGAACCTGCGACACCGCCTCAATCTCCCCACCAACGACACGCAGCGCCTGACGCCACTGCGTCACATAGCCGGTGTCGGGGTGCAGCGCCTCGACCACCGCGAGCACCAGGTCGATGTCCAGGCGTCGCCGGCCAGGCCGGAAGCAATACGCGACGGTGGACCTGCGCGTCAGCTCACCGGCCGGCCGGCCCGCCGCCGTCCACGCCTTGTTGACCCGGTCCTTGATCGTCTCGTACGAGGGATCACCGGCCCAGACCTTCAACAAGCGCAGCCGCTCGACCAGATCGGCGACGCTATTCGCCTGCCCCGGGTCGGGCAGTGCCGTAAACACCTCCGCCCGCGCGGTCACCGGGTCCCCGGACAGCGGCATGCCCGCCCCCATGATTCAGGTCGATGTCTCAGTGTTCGAGGCTAGCGACCTCACCACCGACGGCGGTCGCCCATCAGACACTTCACGCCATCTGCCCTATAACGGACTCGTTCGGTGATGGCGCCGAAGGCCGGCGTCCAAATTCGTCCAAACTCCACCCTCGCCGGAAATCGACGCCCAACACTCAGTGGACACAAACCTCACGGGCCGTACAAGGCTCCACCGAAGAAACGGAGAAACGATGAAGAGACTCAAGATCATCGGCGCTGTCGCAGCCAGTCTGGCCGTCATACTGCTGGCGGCGCAACCGGCGGCTGCCGCCACGCCGGCTGGTGCAAGCCCGCCCTCGGACAGTCCCGCGGGGCAGATGGCAACCACCGCCTCGCCGGTATCTGCGTCGTCGCCGGCCGCCCGACGGCTACCGAACCGGCCGCCCGGCGTTGGGGCACAGATGGCAACAGCCGGCAAGGCGAGCGTCGTCGGCGTGCCGATCTACAACGCCTTCAGTGGGAAGTGCCTGGACCACTCGGACGGAGGCCTGGGCCTCTACGCCTACGTCTACACCTGCCTCGGCAACAGCAACCAGAGCTGGTATTGGTCCGGTAGCACCCTCCGGAACAGCTTCAGTGGGAAGTGCCTGGACCACTCGGACGGAGGCCTCGGCCTCTACGCCTACGTCTACACCTGCAACGGTCGCAGCAACCAGAGCTGGTACACGCGTGCCACAAGTCTCGGGTGGGAGATTGTCAACGTCTACAGCGGGAAGTGCCTGGACCACTCGGACGGAGGTCTGGGCCTCTACGCCTACGTCTACACCTGCCTCGGCAACAGCAACCAGAGGTGGTATTCGTAGCAGTCTGTCTCGCACCCGGGTTTGATGGAGACATCGAAACCTGGGAGGAACACCAGCGATGCCCGCACCGAAGAAGTACCCCGATGAGCTGCGTGAGCGTGCGACCCGGTTGGTGGTCGAGGCCCGTCGGGATCCCGCGTCCGCGGTGGGTGTGATCCGGCGGATCGCTGACCAGGGCCTGCGGGGCCGCAGCGGCCGCCGGGGCCGGCGCGGAGGGTGGCCTGACCGGCACCACCAGCTGCCGCGGACGCCGCCGCCACAAGGCCGGTATGGACAGCAGTAACCACCACAGGCACAGATACCGGCGGCGATCCACCGACCCGCACCGGCCCTGCCGGCGGCGACCATCGCCGTGCTGACGGCCCCGTACAGAGCCCAGCCGACCCGGGCCCCCGCCGAGCCCAGCAGGCTGAACAGCAGCAGCACCCCGCCGGCAGAACACCAGGCCCACCACAGCACGGTGGCGTCGACCGGCAGGCCGGTGGCGTGGGTGGTCAGGTACCCGCGTATCGGGGCGAGCACCACCTGGGCGTACGCCTGGTCGTGGGTCCGGGCCGCCAGGTGGACAACCCCGGCACCCACCCACTGCATCACCGCCCAGAGCAGCGCCACCACGAGCCAGGCGAGCGCCGCCACAACCAGAACGGCCAGCAACGACAGCCACCACGGCGGCCAGCCCTGCTGCTCGCGATCGCGAGCTTGCCGCCACATCTGCCGGGCCAGCGCGGCGACAACCTCCCGCACCTGCGCAGGCCCGCGGCTTGACGCCGCGGCAGACGGGCCGTCCGCTGCTTCGCCGGAGCCGCCGACACCTTGCTCGCCGATAGTCACTCGCTACCCGTCCGTCGTCGCGCCCAGCACAGGCAATCCATCAACCTGGATAAGTCACCACGATGTCACGGCTCCGTCGCCGCGAGTCAATCGCTGACCGTGCCGGATCACCGCCATGACAAGGCTTTCCGCTTGAGGTCCGCAGGGCCACCTCATCCGATCGAGTGGCGTCACCGTCCTTCGCCCTGCGCGCGGCCGAAGTCGTCATACCCGCCTGGCACCCTCGAGCCTGTCCAGCGGTATTCGGGTGAGGAGCCGATCGTGGTCCCTGCAGCACTGATTTCGCCAGCGAGTATCAGGTTCTGTCCCGTGAAGAGTGATTGATCTTCAGATCAACGGGCAAGCAAGCTCGCTTCGCTTCGAACAGTCCTTCGCTTACGCATATCGAGGACCGCGGGTGCCCCGCGGGTTTGTCTGTGCTAGTAGAGGACGATCAGGCGGGCGCGTGCTTGGTGACGTGTACGAGAAATGGATCCAGTCCTACCTCTGCCCGCCGCTCATCCATGCGCTCCGGGTCTTCGCATGGCCACGGCACCGGTGCGCCGTCAACGACGCCGGCGATCTGGGTGCCGTAGATCTGTCGTCGTCCCTCGTTGACCATGACTCGGTCCCGGAGCATCGCAAGATGCTGCGGGTCTGCGTCACCCGCTTCCACGGCTTGGGTCATCAGCGTCAGTGCTTTTCGTTGCAGGTCCAGCTGCCCGTCGGCGTGCTGGGCCACCAACCAGGCCCGGCGCGCCGCCTCGACACCGACTGAACTGATCGTCGGCCATCCGTGGTTGTCCAGGATCTTGGCCAGCCGATCACCGTTGTGGACGGTGACGCGGCGATGCGCCAGTTGCGCGGTGAAGTCGTCGCTGAGGGCGCCGCTTTGCAGCTTCCGGTCCTGCTCCGTCATATCGATCAATTCCTGGGCCAGTGCGTCATCAGTCATGGCGGGGACACTAATACCTCATTCAAGCCCGACGATGCGACCCCGCTATGGGTTTGACATACATCGATGGTGCAGAATTGGTATAGAGCCGATTGAGGCAGTGCCGACGAGTGTGTCGACCGCGGTGCTGACGCCCGATCGTCCACAGGTGCTGCCCGCTTCTAGGAGGCGAGCAGAACCCGTTTGCGGAGTAGGTCGAAGCCAGCTCGGCTGTACATCTGTCGTTTGAGCATTTTGACGCTCCTATGTCAACCGGTGGCGGGGCCGGGTACTGAGGAATGCTGAGCGTGGTCGAGCTGAAGCGTCGGTAGACCACGTCAGAGAGGTGCCGTTTCAGGACTCTGAGGCTGTCTTTGGCTGTGTCGTGGGTGGTCTGCTTGCGCCGTTCGAGGAGGTCTTTCGCGCCTTGGTGCAGGCGGGCTTGAGTGATGGCGATGCGGTGCCGGGCGACGTTGAGCTGTCTGTTGCCGCCTCGGTTGAGTCGTTGGCGGCCTTCGTTGGCGCTCCAGACCGGGATCGGGGCGGTGCCGTTGTGGCGGGCGAACGTCGCAGGACCGCGGAATCGGGCGACGTCACCGACCTCTCCGAGGATCTTCGCGGCGGTGAGCATGCCGACGCCGAGCAGCGCCATGAGGTTGGGCGCCAAGGCTTCGACGTGCGGTTTCAGCTCGTCTTCGACGGCTTGGATCTCGGTAGAGAGCGCCTCGATGTGGGCGAGTTGTGCGAGCGCGATCCTCCTGACGGTGCTGGCTGGCAAGCCCTGCAGCCGGGCGACGAGCCGGTGACGGGTGGCGGCGTGCTTGAGGGTGCGTGCGGTAGGCGCGAGGCTCGGATCGAGATCGTGCAGGTGCCAGCGCAGTCGGTTGATCATTCGGGTGCGCTTGCCGACCAGGTCATCGCGGTGGTCGACCAGGACGCGGACGGCCCTGGACTGCTGGACATTCGTTGTGGCGCCGATAGAGGGTCTCCGGTGCGAGGCCGTAGATGGTCTCCGGTGCGAGGCCGCGTGTACGTAGGATGCTCACCGATGCGGCACAGGCACTGTGCACAACTGGGAGAGTGGGCGGGTGAGGTCGGAACGCAATGCCTTGGCTGCGGTGGGCCTGCTGATCGGTGTCGGTGCCACGGTGGCAGTGCCCGCGGTTCCGGCCGCCTTGCTGCGGGACGAGGAACCGGAGTTGTCGGTCGGCCGGATCGAGGTCGGTTACGGCGTTGCCTTGTGGCGCCTCGACAGCGGGGTGAAGGGTGAGCGCGCAGACCTGACTGCCGGCGATGGAGCGATCGCGGGTGATCCGGGCTGTTACGGTGCGGCGGTCGCCGAGGATGTGGGCGTTGTAGTGGTGTTCTCGCCGGTCGCCGG
Source organism: Couchioplanes caeruleus (assembly GCF_003751945.1). Lineage (NCBI taxonomy): Bacteria > Bacillati > Actinomycetota > Actinomycetes > Micromonosporales > Micromonosporaceae > Couchioplanes > Couchioplanes caeruleus. The sequence goes on from NZ_RJKL01000001.1 coordinate 7,199,654, forward strand.
TCGCCGGTCGCCGGTCGCCGGTCGCCGGTCGCCGGTCGCCGGGTGTGCGGCGGTGCCGGCGGAGGTCTGGGCCGCCCATGCGGCCTGGGTTTGTGCCATGAGCGTCCACCCGTTGTGATCGGCCCATTGCCGCATTCGTTGCAGGTCCCCGGCGCTGCCGCCGGACGCCGTAGACGCCGACGACGGCGACGAGCACGGCGAACACCACGCAGAACACGCCGGCCACTGGCGCGATCGGCTTACCCATGACGGGTGCGGCGGACCGCCACGCCGGTGACGAACACCGCGGCCAGTGCGTCGATCACGGCGGCGACGGCGCCGGAGGTCTCGAGTGTCCCGGCGATCGCGGAGGGCCCGAGCGACGCCGCGATTATCCACACCGCGCTGGCCACCAGGCCGAGTCGCAGCCAGGCCAGCGCTGCTCCGAACCGGGCGACACTGCGACCCCGATTTCCGCGCACGAACGCGGTCAGGGCGAACAGCAACACCATCACTCCGACTGCGCCTTGATGCGCCGACTAGGACGAAGGTGGCCGATTCCGCGCCGCTCAGGGAACCCTGACGGTGCGCGTTCCACACCATCAGGCCGAGCGCGGCCAGCGCGGCGTCGACCAGCATCAGGACCGCGGTCGGCGACGCAAGGCCAAAGCTGCGTCGATCCTCGCTCGGTGAGCTAATCATGTCGTCAGGCCGTCGCGGCCGGCGGCCAGTGGCCCTGGTGGAAGCCGGAGTTGTCGGCGAGTTTCTGCCGCAGGGTGGTGTTGGCCGACGCGCAGACCGACTTCAGGATCTCCGCACCGGCGATGATCGCCCCCGCCGCGACCAGGCCCGCGCCGGCGGCGATGACCGGTCCGGCAGGCATACCGACGATCGTCGCGGTGGAGGCGAGTGGCTACAACAACCACCTCTGGGCTCTGGCACAGGAAATGTTTGCGCCGTGAGGCGCTGTGATTCGAGTGGAGGTGAGAGACCTTCGCCGTCTGCCTGTCGCAGCAGGTGGATAGGAGCTGAGGGCAGCCTGATCCGGGTGTTGCCGGGGAGGGTGGGAGCAGCCCTGACAAAGCCGGGACGTGCCAGTACTGCCAGATGGTGCGGGTCCGGTGAGCAGGTCGGAGAGGAGTACGCGAGGAACCGGCGTCTTACGTCCTTCAACCGCGCCACCGGCTCCAACCTGGTGGATATGGGCCGGGTGCGGCGCGCAGCCATCCGAATCGGGTGGTGAACTTCCGGGCAGGTCTACATTTGCCGGTCCGGGAGGCCGTGAGGAAGGTCTGCGGCGTACTCACGGCGATGCCGCTGGGACACAGTCGGGCTCCTCCTTCGACGAGCGAATCACAGTGAACACGGGAACCATCCGGTCAGCCTCCCGCCGAGCACGCAGACCAGCGTGGCGGGCGGGATAGACGCGACGACCGTCGAACGGGCCGGGTGGGGCGGAGCCGCCGTAGTAGTCCGAGGCCGGGAAAGCCGGTCACATGGCGAAGGGCGGCAGCGGTTTCGAGAAGGGAAGGATGCTGCAATGCCGCAAGATGCGTCGCCGAATGGCGATGCTCCGGCCGAACGGGTTCTGGGTTCGGCAGATCGGGTAGCGGAGATGCAGGCCAAGCTTCATCGTTGGGCGGCGGCCGATCCTGACCGCCGGTTCGATGACCTGTTCAACCTCGTGCACGACCCGGCGACGCTGGTCATGGCGTTCGACCGGGTCGCGGGCAACCGCGGGGCCCGCAGTCCCGGCGTTGACGGCCTGACCGTCGCCGACGTCGAGGACCGTATCGGTGTCCCCGGGTTCCTGAACGATCTGCGGGCCCAGTTGAAGACGGGCTCGTTCCGGCCGTTGCCGGTGCGGGAACGCAAGATCCCGAAACCGGGTGGCTCGGGCAAAGTTCGCAAGCTGGGGATCCCCACCATCGCGGACCGGGTCGTTCAGGCCGCTTTGAAACTCGTACTGGAACCCATCTTCGAGGCCGACTTCGTGCCGGTCTCCTACGGGTTCCGACCCAAACGGCGGGCTCAGGACGCGATCGCCGAGATCCAGTACTACGGCACCCGCGGCTATCAGTGGGTGCTGGACGCCGACATCGAAGCGTGTTTCGACTCGATCGGCCACACCGCTCTGATGGACCGGGTCCGAGCACGGATCAAGGACAAACGCGTACTGGCGCTGGTCAAAGCGTTCCTCAAAGCCGGGATCCTCACCGAACTCGGCATCGCGCAGGACACGCTCACCGGCACCCCGCAGGGTGGCATCCTGTCGCCTCTCCTGGCCAACATCGCGCTGTCAGTGCTCGACGAGCATCTGATGGCGCCGTGGAAACCGGACGGGACGATGGGCAGCGAGTATCGACGGGCCCGGCAGCGCCGGCAGAACGCGGCGACGTGGCGGCTGGTCCGCTACGCCGACGATTTCGTGGTCCTCGTCAACGGGACGCAGGAGCACGTGGAGCTGTTGCACGAGGACGTCGCGACCGTACTGGCACCACTCGGGTTGAAGCTGTCACCAGCCAAGACGCGGGTCCTGCACCTGAGCGACGGGTTCGACTTCCTGGGCTTTCACATCCAGTGGCGGCGCAAGCGAGGCACGGACAAGTGGCACGTGTATACCTTCGTCGCGAAGCGGCCGATCCAGTCGCTGAAGGCGAAGATCCGCACGCTGACCCGCAGGTTGTCACAAAGGGACCTCGGAGCAATGCTGACCCGTATCAACCAGGTCATGCACGGCTGGGCCAACTACTTCCGGCACGCCGTCGCGAAGAACCTGTTCAGCATGCTGGACGCCTTCGTCTGGAAACGGCTCATCCGAATGCTGATCGCACGGCACCACTGGAGATGGATGGACGTCCGACGCCGATTCACCACTGCTACCGGCAGATGGCTACCGATCAGCGCCGGGACCGTCGAGCTTCGCCCCATCGCCGCTATCCCGATCACACGATACCGGTGGCGAGCAGCGAGGATCCCCAGCCCCTGGCCCCTGACCGTCAACGCCTGACGACAGAGACCGTGGAGAGCCGGATGCGTTGAGAGGCGCACGTCCGGTTCGGCGAGAGGTCCAGGGAAACGGACCGGGAGCAATCCCGACACCGCGCCCTGGACCTACTCAGCGGGGGCGCTCGATCAGCGCAGATAATGCCCTTCGGGCAACCGCCATGCCGGCATCCGAAGGCAGCGCATCTGGTTGATCAGGTAGCGGGCCGGACCAGCACGGCGGTCAAGCTCGCGACAATGGCGAGGCCGACAATTGCACGGCCGGCCAGGGTGAAGCGTCGGGCGGAGTCGGCCGAGCTGTCGAGGAGTACGAGTATCCGACAGACCGCATACAGCAACCCGCCGGCTCCGAAAGCCAGGCGCGCCACGTGCACGCCTGTACGGTAGGCGTCCAGACCGGGAGCGGCCCCGAACGCGGCCCACACGAACTCGCTGTCGGGAGGGTCCGGCAGCAACCCGACGCCCGGCGCAGCAAGCAACGCCGCCACCGCCAGTGTCAGCAAGTACCGCCATCCGTCGGCGCGGCGGTCTGCCACCAGGAGGAGGCCGATCGCAGCAGGGACACCGGCGATCGTGGCCCATCCTGCGATCGCCACCGCGCGGGGTGCACAATCCGTGGCTTGGCAGGTCAAACGCAGTATCTGTGGGGTCAGCCAGATATTGACGGCGTAGAGAAATCCGACCAGGGAAAGCACCACCGCGAGCTGAACCAGCGCGGTGCCATCCCGGCGAGCATTGTGTTTCCCCATTGCCGTGATCATGGAGCGTGGCTCAGGACGGCACAAGCAACGCGACCGTCGACGCGCAGAGGTTTCGAGCTCGCCCGCCGCAAGACGACTCGGCCATGCAACTGGACGCTCCACAGTTCCAGAGCCAGAGCCCACCTCTGGCCCCGTCTACGGGTGAGTTTCGGCTCCACACGTCGATCACCAAAACCCTTGATCACGAAGAAGTCTTGGACCCACTTGAGTCGCTGCGCTCGAAGTGCGCCGCCACACTCCGTGACGAACCGGTGCGTCTCGGCGGCGGTGGCATCCGGCACGGAAGCACCGCACCTTCCGCTCATGGCAGGTCGCTAGGCGGCGGTCCCGGCCGTCACACTCCGTTACTCACACCTGAGGTGTGCCTATGTCCCAGGGTGGGGAAAGGCGACCTCCGGGAACCGGGGACACGGCCCGTCGAGCAACGGCCGCGGCAGTCCCCGCAGGTGCCGGTCGAGGAACGCGGCCACGTACGTGCTGGTGATCTGTGCGCCGCGGGCACCCGGCAGCATGCCAGGCAACGGGCCGGTGGCCTGGTCGGCGATCTCGGGATAGTCGATGAACGAGAAGTGCCCGGCGCCGGAGACGGTGATCCACCGTTTCCACCCGGTCAGCTCCGCCCATCCTCGATCCCACGAGTCGTCCTTGCCGGGGGAATGCTCGGCCGCGCTGCCGAGCAGCAGGAACGGTCGATCGAGACCAGCCGGCGCCGCGAAGAGCGAGCCGTCCAGATCCGCGCCCGCGTCGATGCGCCGGTCCGCCCGCATGGCGGCCACCGCGCTCGCTCCTCCGATCGAGTGCCCGACCATGGCGATCCGCCGAGGGTCCAGCCGGGTGCGCCAGGCGGAGGACCGAGCGAGCAGGCGGTCCAGCACAAACGAGACGTCGGCGGCCCGGCCCCGCGCGACCTTCGGATAGTCGCCGGCCGCGCACGCGAGGCAGGTGGTCACCCGCCCGTCGGGGAACGTGACCGCGAACGCCTCGTAGGTGTGATCGATCCCGGCGACGACATACCCCCGGCTGGCGAGATCTTCGGCGAGGCCGGTCAGGCTCGAGCGTGGCAGCGTGAAGCCCGGCGACAGCACGACCAGCGGGGCGCGCCCCGGCCGTGGTGCGGCGTCGACCCCGGCATTCGTGCGCACCGTGCTGAGCGCCTCGGGCGGCACGTCCGTTCGCTGGGACCCCTGCAGGATCAGCTCCGATTCCCGGGGCGTGACATATGGAGCGGTCGCGGTCACCTTGCCGGCCGCCGGGTACCAGAGCGAGACCATGAGCTCGCGCCGCTGTCCGGGAACCCAGGGATCGTCTCGAGAGTCGTCGCGCAGGTGCATGCTGGTGACGCCTACGGGCAGCGGACCGGTCGGAGCGCCCAGGCTGAGCGCCGGCGGCGCCGCCGGCACGGATGCGGGTGATGCGGGCGCGGGAGCGCCGTTGAGCGCCAGGACGGCGGCGAGGACGAGTTTCATGTGGACAGTCTTGCCGCCGGGATGCCCCGGGACATCGGGTGATCCCCTTAAGTCAGGTTGTCTTGACTAGGTGACACAGGTGCGTCAGGCCGGAGAGGGGCGTCCGGTTCCTCGGTTCTCCCGAGATCGCATCGAACCAGCGGATCTCGTCGGTGCGCCCAGATAGAGCAGGCTCGCGTCGCCGTTCAAACCAAGGCCGCGGATCGGCGACGGCGCCGTGAGCCGGGTGCGGGAGGTGCCGTCGAGCACCGTCACGGTCGTGCCCGTGCCCACGTACGCCCGGGTGCCCGCCAGCGCGAGGGCGGCCGGGCCCGTCAGCCGGCCGCCGGCCGGGTCGACGGCGATCGCGTGCGACTCCGCCGAGCCCTCCCCGAACGGATGCGGCAGGTCCAGGCAATATGCCCATCGCTGCTCGAGCCCGAGGCAGGTGCACATCTGGAGGCTGTGGCCTCTCGATCGCGAATCGACCGAAGCGAGATAACTGATGAGTGGCGCGACTGGTAGGTGGCGCAGTGCATTCTTCTGCCGCGCAGCGTGAGCGTTAGCCACTACCGCGGTGACCACCGGTACGCGCCGCTCTAACCTTCAACGTGCGCGCACGTAGATGCGCGCGTGTCCACCCTTGGTTGAATGACGCCATGAACCCGAACGACACCGAACCGTCCCCCGACCGTTTCCGCCTCACGGTCGACGGTGATGTCTTCGACGTGGCGTACGACCCGACGCAGCCCGGCGCCTATCACTACACGCGACTCACCGGTCCTGCGCCGGGCTACGGGTTCACCAGCCGACGGTCCGATCACGTCAGAAGCACGACAGCCCAGCACGTAGAGGCGATTCGCTCCTTCCTCGGCATGGTGGATCCCGTGACCGGCTACATCGAGGACGACCCGGACGACGACGGCGAGGACGACGACACCCCCGACCAGTGACTCCACCGGCACTCCAAACGGCCGAGCATCCTCGCAGACCCATCCAGTCATGCCGCCGTCCGTGCGCGCTCACCCGCACACCGTGACGGCAGATGCCGGGCGTCCTGTCATGCCGCGACGGGCATGATCAGCTGCGTTGGGTGATCACTCGCCTGGCGCCGTTGTCGTCACGGCGCGTAAGCGCCTCCGGGGTTCCGAATAGCGACGCGGGCGGGGCCAGTTCTCGTCCAAACCTGTCCGCGGCGCAGCCGGGTGGGGCCAAAACCCGTTCGTAGATGGAGCCGGTTCTCGGTTCTGGCACACGAAATGGATGCCGTTGGTGATCTTGATGGCTACTCTGCCGCCGGCTGGAACATCTGTTGCAGTGGGGTGCGCGGGCGGCGGTTGCGTCCTGGCCGGTGTTGATCGAGTCGGATGATGTTGGCTGCTGCGGCGGTGAGGACGTGTTGCACGTGCGTTTTGGCGAGTCCGCGGTATCGGCACTGGCGTAGCCCGTGAGCGCGAACGGTTTCTGAGACCGTGGATTCAGCGCCTGCACGTAGGTGGTAACGCTTTTTCCAGTCCGCGGTTTTCTGCTGGGTTCGTGCCGTGTTCTGAATCTTCTGTAACGGCTCGGGGAGCAGGAGCAGATGCCGGCCTTTCCCATCGACGTTGCCCGTGCACTGCCGGCGAGCGGTGCAGGTGCGGCAGTCGGCTCGCCGAAACAGCACGGACAGGCGGGGCTTGCGATCTGCCAGAGTGGGCTTCCACGCCGGGCTGGTGGCTCCCTGCGGGCAGGTGACGGTGTGGTCCTGCCAGTTGACCTGGAAGTCCTCCTTAGCGAAGCCAGGTCGTTCGCCGGCGCGGGGATCCTCACGGACCGGACCGACAACCGTGATGTCGTGTTCGACTGCCGCCCGATGAATGACTTCCGGCGTGACATAACCACTATCGACCAAGTGCTCGGCGGGCGCGACCTTGTTCGTCGTCAACGCGGCGTGGATGGCGTCGACAGCGGTGATGTCCTGTTCGGGTGCCGGGGTCGTCACGACATGCACAATCAAATTCGGATTGTCGCCGCCGCAGGTTTCTGTTTGGTGATCCTTGTAGCCGACCCATTCGACCTTGCCCGGCTTATGACTGAACCGGGCCTCGGGGTCATGCGGGGAAACGATCTCCGCTGTTGACCACGGCACTCGAGCAGGCTCCGTATCGTCATCGTTGGTGGCGGTGTTGCGGCGGGCGGTGCCGTCACGGCTGCGACGCGCTCGCGACATCTTCGCGTCGCGCCAGCGCAGCGTGCCGGTCTCGTCGTACCAGTACTGCTGAATCCAGACCCGGCGAAGAACATCGACCGCCGGTTCCCGTGCCGCCTGCGCCGGAGCGGACCCGGCGTAGACAGCCTGCAGTAGCCATGCGCCGTCGGCGCCGACCTGCTCGACATAGGCGATGATCGCTTGCGCGCCGCCCGGTTGCCGTTCATGGCGCACCGAACGGCCGTAACGACCAGCCCAGTGTGCGGGCATGACTGCGGCCAACCACACCTCGTCGACCTTGGCCAACGCCTCCAGCGCGGCACGCATGGTCTCTGCCACCAACTCGACGCGGTTGAGCCGGCGCACCGCGGCCAGAACATGGGTGGAGTCAGTGCGTGCACGACCCCGGCGTTTCACCAGACCGGCTTCAGCCAGCCGATGGACCATCACCGCCAGCAGCCGGTCCGCCCGATCATCCACAGCGAGCCGGTCGCGGAACTCGCTGAGCACCGAGTGGTCGAACCCAGGCTCACTCAGCTCCATACCCAGGGCGTATTTCCAGTCGATCCGGCATGCCACCGCTCGAGCAGCCTGACGATCGGTCAGGTTTTCCGCGTACTGCAACACCGACACCAACGCCAACCGCGCAGGCGAAACCCCACGCCGCCCGTCCACCGGAAACCAGCCAGCGAAGTCGTCATCAATGAACAACTCCTGCAGCAGGTCCCGCACCCGCATCGCCGGCGTGCCCTTCGGGCTCGCCGCCCACGCAACCCGCGCCGTCTCCACAGGAATAGCCCTACCCGAGCCGCAACCCATCGACATCAGGCGATCACACCAGCAGGCCCACCCCCACCTCACCCGACACGCCGGACCCATCCAAGATCACCAACAGCATCCGAAATGTGGTCGGCCGGTCGACGACACTGTCGGCATTCCTTGGTCAACAGAGACGTATACCCATGCCGTTCAACAACGTACGGAGCCCGTTGTCGGGCGGCTCGCCATCAGAACGGGGCTCGTAGGCGTTGTTGTGGGTCGAAAGAGGGTGCGGCGGTGGCAGGTATGCTCGCGCGGTCGACACGGAAGGCTTGCGCTTGCGGCTCAGGGGCGCTGCGCTCTCGCAGGCATGGATCTCGGGTTCGGCCAAGGGTGCCAGCCAATCCGGTAGGGCCGGGCGAGCCGGCTGAAAGTCGCGAAGTGCCGTCCTCGGGTCGTCGAGACGGCGGAACACGATGACGCCACGGATGTACAGCATTGTGGCCCGATCTTGCGGACCTGGCAGCCACCCGCCGATAGCAAGGTCGACGGCGTGAACAGCGTTGCGCGGCTGACCACGCAGCAGAGCGTCAGCCACGTACACCAGCCAAGGATCGAGGTGTGGGCCGCCGCCCGCTCCGATCCAGCCCTTCGCCCAGCGATGAGCACCGACTCCGTCGCCGGTGCGCAAGCAGGCCATCGCGTGTTCGCGGTACGCCGCAGCTGGTAGCAGTGGTTGAGACATAAGATCATTATCGTCGGCGGACTGGCCCGTTCCCCCGAATGGCGGTTGGGTGTCGACCGGACAGCAACCCCGCTTGTGAAGCAGGTCAAGCCGGCAGTAGCTGGATCGTCGCGTCATTCAGCGGGTGCGAGCCGTCAGGAAGAACGATCACACTTCGGATGCTGTTGGTGATCTTGGATGGGTCCGGCGTGTCGGGTGAGGTGGGGGTGGGCCTGCTGGTGTGATCGCCTGATGTCGATGGGTTGCGGCTCGGGTAGGGCTATTCCTGTGGAGACGGCGCGGGTTGCGTGGGCGGCGAGCCCGAAGGGCACGCCGGCGATGCGGGTGCGGGACCTGCTGCAGGAGTTGTTCATTGATGACGACTTCGCTGGCTGGTTTCCGGTGGACGGGCGGCGTGGGGTTTCGCCTGCGCGGTTGGCGTTGGTGTCGGTGTTGCAGTACGCGGAAAACCTGACCGATCGTCAGGCTGCTCGAGCGGTGGCATGCCGGATCGACTGGAAATACGCCCTGGGTATGGAGCTGAGTGAGCCTGGGTTCGACCACTCGGTGCTCAGCGAGTTCCGCGACCGGCTCGCTGTGGATGATCGGGCGGACCGGCTGCTGGCGGTGATGGTCCATCGGCTGGCTGAAGCCGGTCTGGTGAAACGCCGGGGTCGTGCACGCACTGACTCCACCCATGTTCTGGCCGCGGTGCGCCGGCTCAACCGCGTCGAGTTGGTGGCAGAGACCATGCGTGCCGCGCTGGAGGCGTTGGCCAAGGTCGACGAGGTGTGGTTGGCCGCAGTCATGCCCGCACACTGGGCTGGTCGTTACGGCCGTTCGGTGCGCCATGAACGGCAACCGGGCGGCGCGCAAGCGATCATCGCCTATGTCGAGCAGGTCGGCGCCGACGGCGCATGGCTACTGCAGGCTGTCTACGCCGGGTCCGCTCCGGCGCAGGCGGCACGGGAACCGGCGGTCGATGTTCTTCGCCGGGTCTGGATTCAGCAGTACTGGTACGACGAGACCGGCACGCTGCGCTGGCGCGACGCGAAGATGTCGCGAGCGCGTCGCAGCCGTGACGGCACCGCCCGCCGCAACACCGCCACCAACGATGACGATACGGAGCCTGCTCGAGTGCCGTGGTCAACAGCGGAGATCGTTTCCCCGCATGACCCCGAGGCCCGGTTCAGTCATAAGCCGGGCAAGGTCGAATGGGTCGGCTACAAGGATCACCAAACAGAAACCTGCGGCGGCGACAATCCGAATTTGATTGTGCATGTCGTGACGACCCCGGCACCCGAACAGGACATCACCGCTGTCGACGCCATCCACGCCGCGTTGACGACGAACAAGGTCGCGCCCGCCGAGCACTTGGTCGATAGTGGTTATGTCACGCCGGAAGTCATTCATCGGGCGGCAGTCGAACACGACATCACGGTTGTCGGTCCGGTCCGTGAGGATCCCCGCGCCGGCGAACGACCTGGCTTCGCTAAGGAGGACTTCCAGGTCAACTGGCAGGACCACACCGTCACCTGCCCGCAGGGAGCCACCAGCCCGGCGTGGAAGCCCACTCTGGCAGATCGCAAGCCCCGCCTGTCCGTGCTGTTTCGGCGAGCCGACTGCCGCACCTGCACCGCTCGCCGGCAGTGCACGGGCAACGTCGATGGGAAAGGCCGGCATCTGCTCCTGCTCCCCGAGCCGTTACAGAAGATTCAGAACACGGCACGAACCCAGCAGAAAACCGCGGACTGGAAAAAGCGTTACCACCTACGTGCAGGCGCTGAATCCACGGTCTCAGAAACCGTTCGCGCTCACGGGCTACGCCAGTGCCGATACCGCGGACTCGCCAAAACGCACGTGCAACACGTCCTCACCGCCGCAGCAGCCAACATCATCCGACTCGATCAACACCGGCCAGGACGCAACCGCCGCCCGCGCACCCCACTGCAACAGATGTTCCAGCCGGCGGCAGAGTAGCCATCAAGATCACCAACGGCATCCACTTCGTGTGCCAGAACCCAGAGGTGGTTGTTGTAGCCAACACCGGGCATGCGGCGAAGCGCTACACGGCCGTGTCGATTCCCGGATCCGGCAGACGGGCGGCTCGGCCCATGGACCCGCGTCCGTGTCCGTCGTGCTGCTTTTCTCGAGCGCCGGGCCAGTCGGCGTCAGGGGTGTAGACCGAGCTCGGCTTGCTCCTGAGGGCTGAGGTAGTCGACCGCGAGGCGTCGGGCGATGTAGTCGACCAACGACGTCGAGGTGGGAATGTCCGGGTCGGCGGTGTGCCCGGCCGGCTCGAATCGCTGGTTGAGCAAGCCCCGCACGACCTCGCGCAAGGGCACGTCGTGCTGCAAAGCCAGCGAGGTCATCATGGACAGCGCCTCACATAGGCCGGACAGGGTCGAGCCCTGCTTGCTGACCCGCAGGAACACCTCGCCGGGGCGACCGTCCGGCAGCTCGGTGATGGTCAGGCTGCCCTCGATGCCGGCGAGGTCCAGATCGTAGGTGACACCGCGCCGCGATCGAGCCGGGCACCGCCGGATCGGGTCGGCCCGCGGGTCGCCTCCGGCGCGGGCAGCCGGTACGGTCATCGACCGGCGGATGTCGGCGACCTTCTCCACGGCGATGCTCATGTGCTGCTCCCGATCTCGTCGTGGCGGGCGTTACACGCGACCGGCCACGCGCCTTATGTAGTGCGTTTCGCGCGCTACCGCGGTGTGGCCCAGCTCGGAGCGGGCACTCCGCGATCATGCATGCTAGTACAACTGTACGAACGCCGGTATGGTGACGTGGTGACTTCGACGAGCACCGCCGACGACGATCCCGAATCCCGAATCAGCGCACGTCAGCAGCGCATCCTGGCGTTCGTCCGCGAGTGGGTGTCGCAGCACGGCTATGCGCCCAGCGTGCGGGAGATCGGCGACGCGGTCGGGCTGGCCTCCCCGTCGTCGGTGAAATATCAGCTCGGAGTGCTGGAGCGCCATGGCCTGATCCGCCGGGCGGCGAACAGCCCCCGGGCCCTCGACCTCACCGACCGCCGCCGGCCAGGTCCGGCGCACAGCGGCAACAGTGCCGTGACGATCCCGCTGCTGGGCCGCATCGCGGCCGGTGCGCCGCTGCTCGCCGACGACGCCGTCGAGGACCACCTGACGGTGCCGACCCGGATGGTCGGTCACGGCACCTTGTTCGCGTTGACGGTCGTCGGCGACTCGATGATCGAGGCGGCGATCTGCGACGGCGACGTGGTCGTCGTGCGGCAGCAGCCCACGGTCGAGAACGGGGAGATCGTCGCGGCGCTGCTCGGTGACGAGGCCACCGTGAAGGTGTACCGCCGCCGCGGCCGGCACGTCGAGCTCGTACCCCGCAACCGGCACTACGACGTCATCGACGGCGACCATGCGGTCGTTCTCGGCAAGGTCGTCTGCGTCCTACGGACTTACTGATCCGTGACTCCTGGCGAGGCTGCGAAGGCTGCGCCGTGCAGCGGGCCGGCGCCCGTTCGCCTGATTGCTACTGCCTATACCGCTGGTCGGCGGTCGGCAGGAGGGAGGATGTGAACGGTGAGAGTCCTCTTCGACGCCGAGATGCCTGTCCACTACGGCTTCATCTGGCTGTCCTCGGTCGAGGACCTGCCGGATCTGATGGAGACCCGGGCAGGGCAGCGCAACGGGCTCTGCGGCGCGGCGGTGCCCGGTGTGCTGTCGATGGTCACCGGGCTGCACACCGGTCGGGTTCCGTTCGTGGTGCAGTGGCACGACACCGCACCCGAACTCGACGCCGACTGGGAAGACGTGGTGGAGGTGCCCTTCAGTCCCGAGAGCACAGACCTCGGGCTGTCGTCCTTCCAAGACGGGTTCGACGTGACGCTGCCGGCCGCGGGAAGCCTACGCGCCCGCTTCTGCGCGACCGGGATGGATGAGGCTCACCGCCAGGACACGTTGATGGACGAGGCGACGATCGACCGGTACCTGCTGGCACTGTGGCCCGCCGACCCGGCTCCGGACGAGATCGTGCGGCAGACCAGCGACATAGCGGCGTACTGGCATCAAGAGGCGTAGAAAGTTCGGCTACCTAGCGCCGAGGAACGCGCCGCCGAAGCCGCGGCCCAAGCGGCGCCCATCCACCGGCCGTCGTTTGCAATCCCGGCCATCTTCGCCGCCACCGACCCCGATCCGCTACAGGCGCTCGTCGAAACCTTCAGCCACGCGGAAGCGACCTTCCACGACCGCCGAAGAACTCCTTGCGGACCTCCGGCAGCGCTTCCACGGGTATCTGTTCACCCACCCGGATGGGCATCCGGTGCGACCGGACTGGCTCACCCATCGGGCAGCAGCGGCGAGTGCCGTCCTGTTGCGCTCGCATGCCCGGACGAGGCTACGCCTGGGCGGCGCGTCCCAAGCGTGAACGACTGCCCGGCTCGCACGGCCTCGACTACAAACCCCGCGTCGGGACGGCGTTCGTGCATACCGTCATCGACGACCACTCCCGCGTCGCCTACGCCGAGATCCACGACGATGAGAAGACCACCACCGCCATCGACGTGCTGCGCAACGCCGTCGCCTGGTTCACCGCTCGTGGTGTCACCGTCGAGCGGGTGTTGTCGGACAACGGCTCGGCCTACAAGTCGTATGCCTGGCGCGACGCCTGCACCGAGCTGGGCATCACGGCGAAGAAGACCCGTCCCTACCGGCCGCAAACCAATGGCAAGGTGGAACGCTTCCACCGCACGATGACCGACGGCTGGGCCTTCACCCGGTTCTACGGCTCCGAGCAAGCCCGCAGGAAGGCCCTACCGGCCTTCCTGCATCACTACAATTACCACCGGCCCCACACCGCGATCGGCGGCCTACTACCCATCACCAGGTTGACCAACGTCCCTGGACAGCACAGTTAGGGACAGTTGTCGCCGCTGAATGTCAGGATGACCGGCGGCACCGGATCCGCCGGGATCGTTTTGTTCGATCTCGGCGGATCACGGGACTCCTATGGCGGCGGGCTTGCGCCTCACCCGCCGGAACCCTGATCGAGTATCAGGACGGCCGGACTCCGAGCAGCGTTCCTGCCCATGTCGCCGTCAGTAGGTTCGCACGGTGAGCGGGCTGGAGCTGACGTTCATGGCGTTGATGTCGACGCCCGACCACCACCGTTCGATACAGGTGGTCGTTCCCGGCCTGATCTCCATGAATTCGACGCTGCCGGCGGGACGTAGTTGCTGCACCCGCAGCAGGCCGTAACCGTCTCCGACGTTGGTGCCGCACAGGGTTGTCGTGGTCCAAGACCAGGTCGAGAGGGTCACACTGCTGCTGAAGGAGGGCAACGACACCGGTCCTTGGCCGACTACCGGGTAGCCGGGGCCGGTCACGGTTGCGCCCTGGGCGTGACTGATGCCGGGAGTTCCTACGAGTACCCCCGCCGCGAGCGCCATGGCGACGCCCGCGTGTCGGATCGCTGACCTCATCACTTCGATCCTGTTCTCTGGTGGCCGTCTGGGAAGAGGGGCCGCGGTAGACGAATCCGTACCGGGTTACCGGCGCGGCCCTGAAAGCTCAGCGGAGACCGCCGAGCCGACGGAGGGAATCAATTTTCAGCAGGTGATCCGTATTTCCTGCTGCATTTCGGGAATCGGTGCACGGTGAATGCCGCGACGGTCAGCACTGCCGCCAGGCGAAGCGGTAGACCGTGCTCACCGAAGCGTCTGTGGAGTCCATGGTCATGATGCTGGTCGGCGTGCTCGACCGGCCGCTCACCCGAAGCTCGCTGTTGATGTTGATGTTCCGTGTGGTGGCACAGGGGGCCCACACGTACGTGTTGGCCTGGTGGGTCACGTTCCAGTTGTCGGTGACCGGTCCGTTGAACGAACGCTGGACCTCTGCCGTGGTCGTGTCGCCGGCGAAGTAATAGGACGCCTTCTGCAGCCCGGTAGCGTACCGCTCCAGCTGCATGAAGCCGCGATAGGTAACCTCGGCGATGGCGTAGGTGAAGCCCTGCGGCACCCGGGCCTCCACTGCGAGCTGGCAGTTCTTCCGGTTCTCAGCGGGACTGACGCCGCCCCCGCCTTGCGCCAGGTAGCTGCTGTACGTGACGGTGAATCCCTCGTTGTCGGCGAACGGCGCCACCGTCGTGGTACCCAGTGGACAGCCCGAACCGTTGGCCGTCACCAGGCGTATCGTGATACGCCCTGGCGGGGGCGCACTCAGCGCAGAGGTGCTCGCGGCCGGCGCCCCGAGAGCCGGCAACCCGCCGGCGAGGATCGACAGGGCCGCCCCCGTCACAAGCAATGACTTCAGCAATTTCGACATGGTGTCTCCATTCCCTGATACTGAGGTGGTCCGTTCCGCTTCCACTTCTGATGGCGTGGACACGACGGTCTTCAGGCAGGAGCACTCCGAACGCGGGCATGCAGTTCGTGGCGCTGCTGGTCACACGTTCTTGATCTGGGCGAAGGTGTGCGGACGATTCGCCACCCGTCTCTCGACCGTCTTTCTCCTTCATAGTGGCGGTCGACATTCAAGAGCACTATGGCCACACCAAGAAGTTATTCATTGCAATAGAAATGAAGCCTGGTGCGCGGCACGGAGACTACGGCCACGGTTTAAAGCCTATAGCTTGGGAAACCGCGCAAATATGAAATCCCGCCGGAATGCCGCCGGGATATTGTTCGACAAATCCGTGCATGGATGGGCAATCACCCGGCCAAGTTGGGCTCTGAATTATTTGGCGGCAAATCTTGTGGTGTTGCCGCTAATAGGTGAGCTCCGGCGCGGCGTTTCTGTCCGAGACTGCTTCCCTGCTCCGGCCGGCGGTCCCGTGCGCTCAGCGTCGGCGAAACCCGGGGGCATCGCGGCCGGTGAAGACTGGGCGCCCACCCGCCAGAGCGGGGCGAGGCAAGCCATGACCGTCAGAGCGGGCTGAGGCGGGCCTTGAGCAGGCAGAACTCGTTGCCTTCGGGGTCGGCGAGCACGTGCCACTGGTCGGCGCCGGTCTGGCCGCGCCCTCGACCTGCTCGACGGCTACCCACCGATCGCCGGCCGCCCAGGGTGCCCCCGACGGCGGTTCGCCACCCTGCTGGCGCTCCCGGCGACGGGCCGAGGTCGTTGCCGCTTTGTGGGCGACGGCGGACGGCATGGCGGCAGCGGGGCGTCGAGCGGCCCCGGTCGTGGGCGCGAAGCGCGGACTGCACCTGGAAGGCCTGAAGTGACGGTCAGCCGGTCTGTGCCAGGTAGATGGTGTTGGTGGACGTGCGCTGTTGCAGTGGGTTGTCGAACTCCACGACCTCGGCGCGTGCGGTGTCGAAGACGTCGGCCAGCACGGCGGTGAAGGCGTCGTCGGGTGGGTCGTTGGACCATAGGCCGAATACGCCGCCCGGATGCAGATGCCCGGCCAGGCGGCGCAAACCTTCCGGGGTATAGAACGGGGCATGCGTCGGGTGCAGCAGGTGTCGTGGGCTGTGGTCGATGTCGACCAGCACGGCGTGCACCGGTTGGCCGGGGTGGTCCGGGTGGTAGCCGGTGGAGGCCGCGCTCAGCGCGAAGAAGTCACCGTGCACCAGGCGGCAGCGGGGGTCGGCGGCCAGGGCGGGGGTGAATGGCAGCAAGCCCTGCCTGTGCCAGGCGATGACCTCTTCGATGGCGTCAATGACGAGCAGTGACCTGATCCGTCGGTCGGCCAACGCCGTGGTCGCGGTGTAGCCCAGACCGAGGCCGCCCACGACCACGTCCAAGGCGTCGTAGCCGTCAATGGCGGCCAGGCCACGGCGGGCGAGTTCGACCTCGGCGACGGTGAAGAGGCTGGACATCAAGAACTCGTCGCCGAGCTTGACCTCGTACACCTCGGCATCGGCGACCGGATCGTGTCGGCGGCGCAGGCTGATCTCGCCCATCGGGGTGCGTTGCCAGGCAAGTTCCTCGAAACGCAGCGGCATACCGCCCATCATCTCTGGTAGGGGATCGCGGCCCGCCGCGGCCACGCCGGGCAACGTGTCAGGAGGCGCCGTCGAGCTGGTGGGCTGTGGCCACGATCAGGGACAACACGAGGATCGTCGAACCGTTCACCCGAACCGGCCGGTGACTCCGAGACCGCCGAGATCCTGTCCACCGATGGGTCCGACCCGTACCAGTCCGCCTTTATCACTCAGAGACGCTGAGACAGCTTGGGATTTTCGGACACAGGAACGGCCACGCAGTGTGCGTTATCGACGGCAGACGAAGGCGTCGAGTCATGGTCCACACGCCCAGGTGCTCCTATGAGCGTTCGTGCCGCAGGTCTCACTAGGGCGTTGGCGTAGCCGTCGTCCCGGTCAGCATGGCACGGGTTCGGGCATCGGCGGGCAAGAAGGATTCGATCGCGAGCTCCGCCACGGTGACGTCCAGCGGGGTGCCGAACAGGGTCGTCGTACTGATGAACGAACCGCGGCGCCTACTGCGTTCGGTGTCGTGTGCACGGGATATGGATATGCCTGAAGTTCGTCGTACAAGTCGTTGACCGTAGGATCGGCGGTCGCCTCGGCCTGCTGACGTAGTGGGTGGAGCAGATGGGACCGCCATTCCCCGAAGGTGATGATCCGGCCGGCCAAGCCAAGGGGATGCAGGCTGAGCCGCAGCACATTGATCGTGGGGTGATCAGGTCGTCCGCCGTGCCTTCGAGAAACACGGCAATGCTGGTATTCGCATAGACCATATTCCAGCATCGGTCCACGGCCACGGCCGGAAAAGGCTCCAGTCCAGCAAGAACATGACGGACCGCTTGCCGAACCGGTTCCGACGCAGGCGCGTCAAGCGGCCGCTCCGGGAACGCTGGCGCGAATCCACCTGGGGCCAACAGCGTGTTGGCGTTCGCGGAGCGGCACATCCAGATGCTCGGTTTGGGGACGTTGGTCAGCGCCGCCGCGGACGCCGGGCACCGTCTGATCGGCACGGTGTCGCGCGAGATGCTCGTCAGCGTCCAGGAGACGCCGCCTTCGGACGGGACCGCCGGGCCGGGCAGCACCCGCCTGCCGTACGAGCATGAGGACCTGCTCGTGGAACGGGCCGCCGGGCTTGGCCTTGCCGAGGCCCGCGACGTCGGGCCGTGGATCGCGGTGCGGCTTTCTCGCCGTGACCCGGAGGTCATCGCCGCGCGGCTGGGCGTCAGCCGGGACACGCTGCGGATGCGGCTAACCCGCACCGACCGCCGGCTGGCGGACGCGTTGCGCAGCGGCGTGCTCGCCGACGGTGTCCTGTCCCCGGCCGAACAGGCCCGTATCCGGCATGAGGTGAACTACCGTCGCCGCAACCATGCCATAGTCACCCAACTAATTGCGTCGCGCCGGCGGCCTCCGCGGTCCTGCGGCCGCGTAGAACGACAGACTGCCGCCCAGCGCGCCTGGCGCGAGCTGCCGGTGGGCACGGTGAAGGTGAACGCCGTCTTCGGCGGCGCCCCGGGCGGTGCCGCGAACCCGCGCCGCGGCAGCGGGCAGGGCCTCGGGTACGGCCCGGAGCTGCTCGACGAGCTGATCGTGAGAAGGCGGTGCACCTCGAGGCGCCGCCGTCCGGCTGGTGACCGGGCTCAGCAGCCGATCGTCCGGAGATCCCGCTCGACGTCCTGGGGCAGCGGCCGCCGCTGTCTCAGGATCCGGGGCAGCATCCTGAGGGCTTCGACCGTTCCCGTCCGGTCCTCGCGCCAGGCCGCCGCCACGGTACGCCGCACCACCGCGGGCGGGCGCCGCAGCAGCGCGGTCAGCACCCGGTTGCGCACCTCGCGGCGGCGCCGGAGGCCGGTGTCACGGCCCGCCGGCAGGGGCATGTGCCGGACGGTCAGCGACGGCACGTACGCCAGCCGGTGGCCCGCGGCGGCGAGGTCCATCGCCAGCAGCGCCTCCTCGCCGTACACGTGTAGCACCGGGTGGAAGCCGCCGGCCCGCAGGTAGGCGTCGCGCCGCACCACGACGGCACAGGCGAGAAAGCCGAGGATGGCCGGGCCGGGCGCGCCGTCGCGCACGCCGAGCGGCGCGGCGGCCATGGCCGCCGAGATCGGGTCCTCGCGCCGCTGCGGACCGACGAGCACCCGGGCCGAGATGAGAGCGGTCCGGGGGTACGCGTCCAGCAGCGCCGCGGCACGGGCGAGCGAGTTCGGCTCCCACCACGAGTCGTCGTCGGCGAAGGCGACGTACTTCGTGGCGGCGCGCTCGACGCCGACGGTGCGCGCCGCCGCGCCCCGGTTTTCTCCGAGGCGCACGATCTGGATACCGGGGACGTCGTCCGGCCCGCCGTCGTCGGAGCCGTTGTCCACGAGGACGACCGGGGCGGCATGCCGGGGAAGGGTCTCGCGCAGCCGGTCGCGCCGGTTGCGCGTGGCGACCACCACGGTGACGTCGGTGGTCTCGGGCGGCAGCGGCACGGCGGTCCGGTCGAACTGGATCATCGTCATGGTCGCGGGGGTACCCCGATAAACCGTGACGAAGCCACCACATTGAGTGACGGGCGCGTCATCCCTCGCGCACCGCCTCGACGTACGGTTGGGGGATCCGGTCCGGCGGCGAACCTCGCCCGGACGTCCTCCTCACGGACGGTTGGGAGTTCACACCTCTCACGCACGGGGCCTCGTCGGAGCGCCAGCGAGCCCGCCGCGGGCACTGTTCGTGCGGCGGCGTGTGGCCGGGACCGGCCGGTGTCAGAGCCGGGCAGGCCGGTGTCCGTCCGCCGCACCGCGCCTGAGTCCACGAACGGGCGGCGGCAGCCGCGCCAGTACCCGTCCTGCTCCGTCCTCGTCAGCTCTACCGGCGATATGCGTAGGGCCAGCGCGCACTCCGTCCCCGATGTCCGCCCCACCCGGTACCCGCATCGTGCACGGTGAGGGCATGTTCGGCTGGCTGGCGAACGCGAGCGTTCAGCGGATCCTCACGGAGGCCGGCGTTGACCTGGCTCGGCTGGAGAACGTGAGCGAGGGGCCTGGCCGGGGAAGAGTACGGCGCTGCTTGAGCCGCCGCCTCACGCTCGACCGCGCCGGCGTGACGCGGACAATCCCCCATGGAGCGCTGCCCGAGAACTACGATGAATGCTCGGGCTCCGCGCTTGAGAACTACCGAGCGTGAGCGGCAGGGCGAGCCCCACTACCGCGTCGGCGAACGCTGGTAATCGCAGCCTCCGTCGCCGCGTCGCATACGCGTCGGCGGGTGATCTCCACACCGGGCGGACGTGGCCTCCTTTGCAGGTCACCAAAGCTCCCGTGCGCGCGGAGTGCCGGTCTTGAAAACCGGTAGGGGAGCGGATGGCGGTGCGGACCTCACGCTCTCCGGCTGATGCCCCGTTGGTGCTATCACGTTGTCATCCTGAGTTGGGCAAACGCAGGCTGGCTTGCAGCCGGGCTTCTCTCCGTTAAGCCAGCGCTGACCTGAGGGCCGGCGGGGGACCAGTTGGGGACCACACGCCATGCCCGCCGGTGCTCGGACCCGCACACTTGACGATCGCGTGAACGGCGCGCATCGCGTTTGACATGCGCAAACGCCAACATCAACGGGTTGGGGGTCAAGGGGTCGCAGGTTCAAATCCTGTCAGCCCGACGCAGGTCAGAGGGCATATCCCATCGAAGGATGTTCCATCCTTTCATGTCCGGGTGACTAACTGGGTGACTACGGGCTCTGGGTGTCGTCCGAGCCGAAGATGCGGTCCATCGCGACGGCCCCGTTGAGTAGCACCGGACGCAGTTGATGACGGTAGACGCTCTCGGTAATCGACGTTCCGGAGTAGCCCGCACAAGTCGGCGATCTCTTCCAAGCTCATGCCGTTGTCGGACAGCAACGACACGAAGCTGTGCCGCAGTTCGCCCGGCGTCCATGCGGCCGGGTTGAGTCCGGCGTCCTTGATGATCAGCCGGAAGGCGCGTAGCACGTTGTGCCGGTCGAGCTGGGTGCCGGCGCAAGCCGCTGGTACGACTGGGCGGCAACCGCTACTCCCAGCGGCTACGCAACTCCACGCCTTCTTGGCTAAACGATCAACCTCGCTAGACTCGTGGCCCCGAGTGGGAGGGGGCGTTGTGCCGCAAGATCCGGAGGATCTGCTCGTCGACTGGCAGCAGAGTGCTGAGCAGCAGGCGCAGGTCGGCTTGGTGTTGAGCCGTCGTATGCAAGAAGTCGCTGCGAGCGCGGAGTCGGCCGGCGGTGAAGCTGTGGTGGTGGTCGATCACACCGGGGGGATGACGGGGTTGACGCTGACCGCGCCGGCCATGCGGTTGTCGGCCGCTGAGCTGGCCGAGACCATCTTGGCTACGAGCCGACGAGCGCAGGCCCAGTTGGCGGAGAAGATGGCCGAGCTGGTGACCAGCATCTACGGCTCGGACTCGCCCACGGCCGCGTTCATCAGCGGTACCTATGCCGAACAGTTCCCGCCACCGCTAGAGGAGGACGAGGGGCAGGCTCGACGATGACGCAGCCTGATATCGAGCTGGACTCGCAGGCCCTGCGTCGGCATGCGCAGATGGTCGACCAGGTTGCGGACATGTTCGACGAGGTCAAAGCCGCAGCCGGCTACCTCAACCTGCATGACGAGGTGTACGGCGAGTGGCCAGGCAGACTCATCGTGCCGCTGTTGAACATCGCTCAGGACCACGCTGTTGACGAGCTGAGCACTGGAACCGACGCGACCTCCCACCTGGCGCAGCTTCTTCGGTCGGTCGCTGATGATGCTGACATCACCGACGGCGCAGCCGCTCGACGGATCCGCGAGGCAGGGTCATGACCAGCGCCGCGTATGTGGGCCGGCCGGGTTTGATCGCCGCGGAGAGCAGCACCAAGGCATACGAGGGCGCCGGCATCTTCGAGTCGGCCTGCGGCATGGTCGACAATGGGCTCAACGCCGACGGGCTCGGGTTCGCCGGCAACCTCGTCGCTACCGGGCTGTCGGCCATCGGTGCCGTGATGGATCCGCTGCAAGCCGTGTTCGCCGCTGGCGTCGGATGGCTGATGGAGCATGTCTCCTGCCTGCGCGAACCTCTCGACAAGCTGATGGGAGACCCGAAGGCCATCGAGGGCCACGCGCAGAGCTGGAAGAACATCGAACAGCGCATCTACGACGCTACGGACTTCTTCGTGGCGGAAGTCAACCGCAGCAGCGCAGTGTGGGCGGCCGCGTCCGCGGAGGCGTACCGGCGACTCGCCCGCAGCCACGCCGATTCTGTGCAGGCCATGGGCAAGATCGCCGATGGCATGAGTAAGGCCACGACCATCCTGGGCGCCCTCGTCGGGGTCGCTCGGAACACGATCCGTGACATCGTCGCCGAGGTCATCGGTGCGTGTATCTCCAAGGCGATCCAGGCCGTCACGGTCGTGCTGATCCCCAAGGTGGCTGCCGAGATCGCGATCCTTGTCGCCAAGACAAGCACCAAGATCCTCGGCTTGCTGAAGCAGCTTTTCGCCTCGATCAAGAAAGTCGGCCTGTTCACCAAGCAGATGCAGGGCCTGTTGGAGCAGATCGGCCAGGCCAACCGCAACGTGCTGCGCCTGGAGGCGTTCCGGATCGAAGCGGCAGGCACGGCCGGATCGGGATGGTCCGGCGTCAGGGACGCATACAGGACCGTCGGCCAGGGCCACGTTTCGGTGCACGGCCCGGTGGACCAGGTGGTCGTCAACACCGCACGCAGTGCGAGCCAGACGAACACCTCTCAGAACACCGGATCGGCGGGCTCTACGATGACAAACGAGGATCCCGAGCCCGGCCCGATCAACCTCCCGCTCTGACGCAGGGAACCCATCATGGACTCGCACGACGAACGGCTGGCCAAACGCGCCGCCGAGCGGGAGGCACTCGAAGCGGAACTGGACCGCGAGGACGCCGAACGCGCGGCCGCGGCCGCCGACCCAGCCGCTGCCGTGGTAAGCCGACGTGAAGGTAGCGCCACTCGGTCGGCCGCCTTCCTCATCGGGATCGTCCTGCTGACCCTAGTACTCATCGGCGCTTCCATCACCTTGGTCCGAATGGCCGGCAGAGACTACGCCGATGCGAAACGCACGGGCCAGGCCGCCGTTGACACCTGCACCAAGCAGGGCCCGATCACCAACCGCGGCTTCGGGTACTGGGAACAATGCACCGTAACGATCACCTGGGACGACGGCACCATTGCGCGCCTCAACAGCGACGCCGTCTTCACCTCGGCTGACATCGGCGCCGACGTTCGCGTCGGAGACCTCGGCGAGTACAAGACCAGCAAAAAGCTCGCTCGGGAGGACACACCGCCGCGACCGTGGCTTACCTGGATCGGCCTCTTCGTCGGCTTCCTTGCCGTCCTACCCGGCATAGTCGCGGTCCTCATCATCCGCGAGCTGCTGCGCTTCCGCCGACGATGACCACTGGGTGACAACGAGTGTCCCCTGCGGGCCGAGTCGATCTTATCCGTTGGGTGACTAACTGGGTGGCAATCGCCATGATCATGGCGGATGTCCCCGGACGATGGCGGACTGAGGACCGCAGCTCAGGCCCCTGTTGCGGCAGTTCACCCAAGATCGAAAAGTGCCTGGGGGTCAAGGGGTCGCAGGTTCAAATCCTGTCAGCCCGACGATCAAGAAGGGCCGTTGACGAGGGTTAAAACCCTGGTCAGCGGCCCTTCTCATATCTTCCTCGATCCTCATATTCCTACTGGCTTGGGCGTATTCGGGGACCGTTTAGGGACCACTGGGAGAATTCTGGGTCGCTTGACTGGTGGCGGCCTCCTGGTCAGACGGCGCGCAACTGGGGACCATCGAGCGACCGAGGCGCGTTGAGGTGGGCGCTGAGAGCTGTTCCGGCGTCCTCGATCGAGCGTTGATCCGGGTGCAGGTATCGCTGGGTGGTGGTCAGTGATCCGTGCCCAGCGATCTTGCGGAGCACATGCACGGGTACGCCAGCGTCGGCCATCCACGTCAGGCCGGTGTGCCGGAGGTCGTGCCGCCGTAGGTGTTCGTAGCCCAGCTCAGTGACTACCTCGTCCCAATGCGTGGCGTCTCGCAGTACCGCGGTACTGATCCGGCCGCCGCGCGGCCCAGTGAACAGTCGCGCATCCGGTCCGGAGGCGGAGTCGAGCCGCTCGGTCACCATCGGTCGGACCTCGTCGATGATCGGCACCTTAGGTCGCGCAGCAGCACGGAGAACTCGTCGCGCTGCTGCTTGCTGCCGACCGTGGCGGAGAAGTAGGCGATCTCATCGATCGCGACCAGATACGGGTGAACACAATCCCCCCGCAATGATCTTCCGGCGTTCGCAGTATTCGAGGTAGTCGTACCGGTTGTCCATCATCATCTGCAGTCGCTTGAGCAGAGCGATCGCCGCCGCGATGTTCGGGCCCACGAACGCGTCCGCGCACTTGCGCCACTGGCCCAGCTCGACGCGCTTGCCGTCGAGCAAACAGAGCCGGCAGTCCAGCGACAACGCCGCATGCGCGACCACCGCGTTCAACAGCCCGGACTTGCCCCGATCCCGGCTCGCCGCCGATCAGGATGTTGCGCTCGATCAGCGGCAGCCGCTTCGGGTGGCCGAACTCGTCGATCCCGACATGCACCGGGTCGAAGATGCTCAGCATCGGGCCGAGATCCACCGCACCGTCGGCGGTGTCAGCGACCAAGAATGGAGACACGAGTCAACGCCTCCCCGCTCACGCCGCTGCCGGAGCCGGAGTAGGAGCGGCGATGCTCCACTGGTCATCCGGTACGTCCGACGGCAGGACTGCGTCGCCGCCCTTGCCGTTGGTGCGGGTCATGCGGGTGGCCTTCGCCTGCGCAAACCGCAGGGACGGGCCGATCTCGTCGACATCGAGGCCCTACGCGGAACGCTTCTCGCCCTCCGGGGTCTCCCACCGCGACAGCCGCAGCCGCCCGGAAACGATCACCCGGGTGCCCTTCGCGAGGGACTCGGCGATGTGCTCGGCCATGTCCCGCCACCCGGTGCACACCAGGAACAGCGGGTCGCCGTCCTTCCACGCCCCCGACCCGCGGTCGAGCGTGCGCGGCGTGGACGCGATGGTGAACTTCACCATCGCGGTGCCGTTCGGCAGGAACCTCAGCTCCGGGTCGGCGGTCAGGCTGCCGACGATGGTCATGGTGGTTTCGTTCGCCATCTTCACTCACTCCTTGTCAGCGATGGCTTGAGCAGAACTTCCTTCGGTCCCCGGCGTGCACGGTCATCGGCGACCGCCACGCGAGTCCGAGACCGGAGGCTCATCGATGTCGGCCAGCTCCAGACCGGGCGGCGGCACAGCCGGCGACACCGGCACATCGGCCCGGGTGGAGCGCAGGCTCGGGATCAGCAGCGCCAACGGCGACTCCACCTAGCCCGCAAGCGGGTCACGACGCGCGATGTCTACACCCAGGAGAACGGGCTGCCGCTCCGCGATCCGCTGTACCAACGGCTGCAGGTGGTCCGCCCGGGTAGCGAGTCGGCTGACTGGACCTCCGAGCGGCCGCACCTACTCACCCTTGGCATGGCGGCGTACACGAAGACGGGGGTCATTGGTCGCCCCTCGCTGGGCACAGCGGAGAAGGGTGTCCGTGCTATGACCAGCCTCGTGCGTACCTTCGCTGCCACTTACTCACTCATGACCGATGAGGCAGGCCGCTGACGCCCTGGAGTGCTCTTTCCTGACCGTCGAGGGTTCGCTACCGTCAGTCGCTGAGGCCCCCGTGATCTTCTTCCTGCCGTGATCCATTGCTATCGTCGCCGCCATGCCACGGGGAAACGCAAGGGTGGCGGAACGCTGCCGCAGCGCACCGCGCAGAAGCCCGGTAGCTCTCATCGCGCGGCTCTGACCCGCAGCGGATGCGGGGGAGATGAAGGATGACGGCCGCTGAAGAGCATGAGGACATCAAGCGGATCCGGCATCGCGCCGCGGACGCTTCGATGGGCTTCGGCCTGATCGCGATTCTGATCGGAGTCTTTACCGGGACATCGGCGATGCTGCCCGGCTTCGCACTGCTCGCGCTCGGTGGCCTAGCCGGTATCGGCGTGTATGCGGCCTCGGACACCACGATGTCGCGCTGGTTCACGCTGTGGTCGGCGTCGCTGACGGTGCTCGGCGTCGTCGCGCTGATCGTGATCAACCAGCTCGCCGGCTAAGCCGGACCGTCGGGCACTTCCACGGCACCGTGCACAGCCGGTGGCCTCTCACGTCGCGGGGGACGTATCGCAATGAGCTTTCGGGTAGAGCCGTCGTTCCTGGACGGCTACGCGGGCCAGGTGCACCGGGCCGGAGACGACGCCGCAGAGATCAAGAAGTGCCTCAGCGGCCACCCCCAGCCCCAAAGCGGCGGTGGCAACGGTGTGAACGCGCTGATCCTGCCCGTTGCCGACGTCCTGGAGCGCTCCATGACCGCCTCGCTTGCGGCAATCGAGAAGGTGACGAGCACGCTGCACGCTAGCGGTACCGGGCTCACCGAGGCGGCCGGCTGGTACCGGCACACCGACGCCGCCGCGGCCGCGCGCATGGACGCCACCCTGCCCACCACCGGCACCTGCGTGAAGACCGGGCTCGAACAGCAATGGGCCGGTAACCCGTGCGCGCCTTCGTTCGCCGACTCTCGGGAACCCTCGTCGCGGCTGGTCGCCGTGCCGGAGGTGGAGTTCAGCCACCCGATGTCATGGATGGACTACACCAGCGTCTCCAACTACATGCTGGAAGCCTTCGACCACGTCTTTGGGTTCAACCCTCTGGAGCGCGCCACCGATTCGCTGCTCGGCGACTGGCAAGCCGTCGCCAAGGCCGGGGTCGCCTTCGGCCACGCCGCCGACGCCATGCAAGACCTTGGCTACAACATTCAGGGTGGCGCGATCGCCCTCAAGCCGGGCTGGGAAGGCATCGCCGCGGACACGGCCTACTACCGCTTCACCCGCCTCGCCGACGGCGCGGCGAACCTCGCCGGCCCGTTCCGGGAGATCTCAAAGCAGTTCACCGAGATTGCCCACGGGGTCTACAATACCACCGAAGCCGTCAACGGTTTCCTCAAGGGTCTCGCCGACGCCGCCATCATCGCCGGGATCGCCTTCGTCGCCGGCACCGCCACCGCGGCCTCGGGCGTCGGCGCCGTCGTTGGCTACAGCGTCTCCGCTGTCGAGGTCGCCAACATGCTCCGACTCTGGGCGCAGGCCACCGCCGCGATCAACGGCATCTACGGCATGGTGCAAGCCGCCGTCGGCATCATCGAAGGTCAGATCGCCCGCATCGCCGACGCCGTACCCGACATGGCCGACTACACCGCCTACCGCCACCCGCAGGTCCCCGCCTGGGTAGGAGCCCGCTGACATGCACGACAGCGTCTACGACCTCGCCGGCGACGACCCCCGCATCGCCAAGTTCCTGCGCACCGCCCTCACCCAACTTGCCGACAACCCCGACCCACCATTACGCGAGATGGCCCAGGGCGTCCTCGACGGCCACGTCGACCTACGCCAAGCCGCCACCTCCGACGCCTACGCCGCCAGCTTCAACGAAGGCTCTCGGGCCTTCTGGTCCTACTACGACAACCTCGACGAGACCGAACGGCAAGAACTGGCACGTACGGGAAAACACCAGCTCGACACGCTGCTCGACGGGCCGGACTTGTCACCGACGACATAATCGGCCGGACTTGAATGTCCAGACCCTTGACCCCCAGGCACTTTTTGATCTTGGTTTTCCTGCCGCATCTGCTGCCTGAGCTACGAACATCAGTCCACCGTCGTCCGTGGTTGTCCACATGATCACTGACGATTGTCACCCAGTTAGTCACCCATTCCAGTATCTCCGGCCTGCGCCGCGTCTACGACATGGGACACAATCAATGGATGCCCGACGGGCTGCAGAGCCTCAACGTCGTTAAGGTTGAAGACTCGCCGCTGCTGCTTACCGAGACCGGCGGTGGGACCGCCATCCACCCGACCAAGCGCCAGACATCCGGCGGCCGCGAGGCAATCGACCCGTTCTACCTCGATGGTCATGCAAACACTACGAAGGCCACGCCGTGCAGCGCCGGCGCCCGCTCGCCTGATTGCTCCCTTGCCGAGCAGGAGCAGGCCGAGCTCGGTCTGCACACGTGACCGCGGGCGCTGCGCGATGGTGAGGCCGGCGCCCGCAGCAACTGCCCTTTACGCGATCTACTGAATCGATGCTGATCAGCGCGACAAGGTGAAGATCAGTCTCGTTCGCCGGGCATGGGCAGGGCGTGGATCGTGGACGACGGCCTGTGGGAGTTGATCGAACCGCTGCTGCCGCCGTGGCCGAACAAGGTACCGGGACCGCGGCCGGTCCCGGTCCGTCTGTGTCTGCAGGGCATCTTGTTCGTGCTGCATACCGGGATCGGCTGGGAGGATCTGCCGCAGGAACTCGGCTTCGGCTCCGGGATGACCTGCTGGCGGCGGCTGCGGCGCTGGACCGGGACCGGGGCGTTCGATCAGGTGCATCAGATCCTGCTCGCGAAGCTGAACGCGGCGAACCGGATCGACTGGTCAAGCGTGGCGATGGACGGCAGTCACATCGACCGATCGCCGGGCGCCTGGGCCGGCCGCGACGCCGCTTCGTCACGCTGCCGGCGGACAAGGCGTACAGCAGTGCAGCGTTCCGTCGGGCCTGCGCGAGCGCGGCACCCAACCGGTCATCCCGAAGCCCAAGACACCCGGGATCAAGGGCCTGGGCAAGCTGCGCCACGTCGTGGAACAGACGTTCGCGCTTTAGGAGCAGCAAGGAAGGCAATCAGCGTTTTGTACGTGTGGCGCAGCCCGTGCGGGGTCAGATCCGGCGCGATCGGCAGCCAGCACGCCTGCGCCCGGCTCGCCGCATCACGGCCCCGGACCAGCACACCTTGCCAGGGATCCGCCGCGGTCGGCACCGGCCCGTCCGGAAACCGTTTCAGGGGCGGTGATGGCGGGCGAGTCGGCGGGTCATGATGATGATCATTGACCATTGGACGATGGCGGCGTGGTGCTCGGGTCGGCGTTCGTCGTCGCGTACGGTATGCCGGCATCGGCTGATCCAGGACAGGGTTCGTTCGACGACCCAGCGCCTGGGCGGGACCTGGAAGCCGATCTGCCCGGCGAGTTTCGCCACGATCATGACCGTGATGCCGAGGGCGGCCGCAACGTCGGTGAAAGTGCCGCTGTATCCACTGTCGGCCCAGGTCAGGGTGACCTTGTGGTAGCAGGTGCGGAGTGCTCAGATCAGGGCGCGTCCGGCCTGGCGGTCCTGTACGGATGCGGCGCTGACCGCGACCACCAGCAGCAGACCGGTGGTGTCGACGGCGATGTGGCGTTTACGGCCGTTGACTTTCTTACCAGCGTCGTAGCCCCGACTGCTGAGGGCCACGGTCTCAGCGGCGCGTACCGACTGCGAGTCAATGATCGCCGCGCTCGGAGCCCGATCGCGGCCGGCAGCGACACGGACCTGTTCCCGCAGGTACTTGTGCAGGTGGTTCACGGTGCCGTCAGCCGTCCAGCGGGCGTGGGAGTCGTAGACGGTCTGCCAGGGTGGGAGGTCGGCGGGCAAGGCCCGCCAGACGCAGCCGTTGTGGGCCAGGTAACGGATCGCGTCGACGATGTCGCGGCGCGCATGCGTCGGTGGCCGACCGCCGCGACGGCCCGGACGCCCGGTGGGGATCAGCGAGGCGATGGCCTGCCATTCCGCGTCGGTGGTATCCGAAGGATCGCGGCGGGCACGGTTGCTGGGCAGGTGTTCGGTGGACGCGGCCGGGGTGGTGGATGCGCCGGAACCGGCGACCAGGTAGAACGTCATACAGGGCCTTGGAGGGTGCACCCGGCGCCGTGCGGGTCGTGGAGCTGGGAGGCCTGCTTGAACAGGTACTCGGCGCGAGGGTAGGACAGCCTGCCGCGGCCGGTGTGGGGACAGATGTCGCTCAGACCCGGGGCGCGGCGCCCGGCGGCGGGAGCGCGCCGGTCGGCGAGGAACGAGTGCGACCTGGACTTCCTCGAATCGACGGATCCGACCCAGCAGGCGTGGATGTCTGTGCAGCAGAGGCGGATGGCTGCGCCATGGCAGGTCGGACCGGCTGAGGGAGGGCGACACCTGACCTCAGCAGTGGTGGATCCCCGACGGCAGCGCTACGGAGCCGTTACCGTCCGTCCGGCCTGCCGGTCGATGATCGGCGGGCTCTGCCGCTCGGCGGCGGTACCGAGCCGCCGCAACAGCATGCGGCCTATCGCGTGTACCAGGTCCGGGTCGCGGGTCAGCACGAAGTCGCCGGCGTCGGGCCGGATGCAGAGCGCCACCGCGCAGTGGGGGCCGATCACGGCCAGCACCGTCTCGGTCGGCTCCGGCCCGTCTGCCGGCGTCGTCGCGTGCCGTACCGAAGGCGGGACGCTGCCCGGCAGCGCGGGTCCGACCACGCCGACGAAGGACGCCGTTTCCGCCGCTGTCGCGAGGCGGGGCAGCCATACGTGGCCGGTGGCCGGATCCGCGTAGGCACCGAGCACCACCGCGTACGAGCCGGTACCGGTCGCCTGAGTCCACAGGTACTCGGTCAGGCCGTCGAGCAACGGCTGGTCGCCGGTGCGGCTGTGATGGCGGGCCGCGGCGATGCTGAACGGGGTACCGGCCGGCTCGTGCAGATCCGGCCGCGACGGCCGC
Organism: Couchioplanes caeruleus; assembly: GCF_003751945.1. Classification (NCBI taxonomy): domain Bacteria; kingdom Bacillati; phylum Actinomycetota; class Actinomycetes; order Micromonosporales; family Micromonosporaceae; genus Couchioplanes; species Couchioplanes caeruleus. The sequence goes on from NZ_RJKL01000001.1 coordinate 7,230,065, forward strand.
AGACGGGCGGAGTGGTGGACCGGCCAGTCGGCGATCGCGCTCAGCGGGCCGGGCTTCGCGAACAGCCAGCCCTGCCCCCACCGGGCACCGAGGGCCTGCGCGATCGCCAGGTCCGCCTCGGTCTCGATGCCCTCGGCGAGCACCACCGCGCCGGTCCGGTCCGCATATGCGCCGGCCATCGCCGTGGTTTCGATGGTGTACGGGGCATACGGGTCGCGCAGCAGGTGCATGTCCAGCTTGACCACTTCCGGCTCCAGCAGCGGGAGAAAGGCCATCGACAGGGGGTCGGCACCGACGTCGTCCAGGGCGAGGGCTCCGCCGCCGTGGTGCACGACGCCGGCGATGTGCAGCAGTCCCGCCGGAACGGCCGCGAGCGCCCGCTCGGTCAGCTCCATCACGATCCGGAACGACCGCTCGGCGCCGAGTTCGGCCACCAGCTCGGGCGTCATGGCGTTGTCCAGCACGGCCGGTTCGGCATTGATGAAGACCAGCGGTGGCGTCACGTCCCCCGCGGCCCGGGCCAGCTCCACCGCCCGACCGAAGCAGAGCTGGTCGAGCAGCGGCATCAGGCCGGCCCGGTCGGCGGCGCCGAACAGCACGTCCGGGTACTCGACCAGTGACCCGGCCGGCCCCCGGGCCAGCGCCTCGACGCCCACTATCGACCGGGTGCTGAGGTCGACGATGGGTTGGTACAGCGGAAAGATCGCACGCTCGGCCAGCACTTTCGGGATGAGCGCCGCGGCCTCGTCGCGCGGGGACCGGCCGGCGTCCCGAGTCGTCGGGCTCATGCCACTCCAAGCGTCGGATTCAGGTCTCCTGACCTATGCCTATCGGCCGGTCCCGGCCGAACCTGAGGGGCTACGGGCGGATCGGCGTCGCTGTGCCGTGCTGAGCTGACCGGGCCCTCACGCGTTCAGCATCGACCCGTCGACGGGGGTCAAACGTCACGACCTGCCCCTTGCCCGCCGTCTTCGCGGCGTACATCGCCACATCCGCGTCGTGCAGCAGCGCGTCGACCCCGGTGTGGCCTTGCCATCTGGCGACCCCGACGCTGGCCCGCGGCAGGATCTCGCGGTCGCCCACGACGACCGGAGCCTGGATCGCCACGAGGAGCCGTTGGGCCACCGTCGGAGCGTCGTCCGGGCTGTCGAGGCCGTCGAGCACCACTGCGAACTCGTCGCCGCCCAGCCGTGATGCGGTGTCGTGACCGCGCACGCCGTCGCGCAGCCGCTGCGCGACGGCGGTGAGCAGCGCGTCGCCCACCGCATGCCCGTAATCGTCGTTGACCTGCTTGAACCCGTCGAGGTCAATGAGCAGTACCGCTACCGGTAGGCCGCGGCGGGCGCTGGAGATTGCCTGGGCGACACGGTCCCGGAAGAGCGTGCGGTTGGCCAGTCCGGTGAGTCCGTCGTGGAAGGCCTGGTGCCGCATTGTGGCGAAGGCGTCCTCGAGAGCGGCAAGGGTCTCGTTGAGGGCGCGGCCCATCTGCCCGACCTCGTCGTGACTCTTGACGTTGAGACGGCGGCTGAAGTCTCCGCGCCCGACGCCGCTGAGCACGGTGACGGCCTCCCGCAGCGGGCGGGAGATCGTGCGGGCCGCGAGCACCGACAGGGCGACCGCGACGATGGTGCCCGACGCGAGGAGCAGCATCATCAAACGGCCGGTGTTCTCGCTGCTCTCGCGCGCGCTCTTGGCGCCCGCGGCGACGGCGTCGACCAGATGGGCGAGGAACTCGTCGGCCCGGTCCTTCACGGCGCGGGCGATGGCCTCCGAACGCACCAGCACGATGGATGCGGCACGCTGCCGCTCGCCCAGCGCGCTGGCCTGCAGCGCGGTGTCCCGAGCGGTCCGCCACAACTTCAGGACCGCTTTGAAGGACTCGAGGCGGGAACGTTCCAGGGCGGGCAGCCCCACGTTGCTCAGCTTGTCGAGCAGCAGCGTGATCGTGCTGTCGGTGTGCACGATCGTGGCGGCCGCGTTGTCCTGGTAGAAGCCCCGGTCGGAGAGGATGTGGGCGAGGACGGCCCCCTGCTGGGTGCCGATCGCGGCGCGGATGGCCGTCATGTGCGCCAGGGCGACCACGTTCACCCGGTACTGGTGGTCCTGCTGGGCGGCGAGGTCGCGGCTGCTGAGCAGGCCGATCACGCCGACTCCGGCGAAGATCGCCGCGACGACGAGGGAGACGCCGGCGATCTTGGTGCCGACGCGCAGGTAGGCGAACGGACGGCGGAGTCGCGCGAACCAGGCCCCGTACCGGGGCTTGGCCGCTGTGCCGCTCGGTCCCGCGTCCATCACCGACGCGCCCCTCCTCCCGCAACCAGACCTTTCCGGAATATTTATCGGCGGCTGGGGCGGAGGGGTGAACCGAATACTTCCTTCGGATACGACGTCCACGTCACCCCGGCGGCCACGATGCCTCGATCTTCGCGAGCACGGTGGCCGTGTCGGCCCCGTTGATCCAGTCGACCATGCCCGACCAGAACGTGCCCGCGCCGACGGCGGAGGGCATGAGGTCCGAGCCGTCGAACCGGAAGGTCACCGTCGGATCAGCCAGCAGCTTCGCGGAGAGCTTCAGTACGGGCTCCGCCACGTTGGCCGGGTCGAAGCCGCGGTTGGCACTGATGACCTTGCCGATCCGGGCGCGGTTGTTGGCGAACTCCGGCGTGGACATGTAGGCGGTGACCAGGTTGACCTCGGGCCGGTCGGTGATCGCGCCGGCGAAGTTGCCGCCGCCGCTGATCGGCCGCCCGTGCGCCGGGTCGATCGGGGGCAGGTGGAAGGCGAAGACGTCGCCGTCCTCGGCGACCCGGGCGTTCGGTGGCAGCCAGCTCGTGTAGAACGACGCCTGATGGTGCATGCCGCACTTGCGCTCCAGGACCGGCAGGCCCCCCTCCTGGAACCCCGTCGTGGCGATGCTCTTCACGTCGCCGTGGCCGCCGTTGACGTACGCCGGGTTGCGCAGGATGGCACCGACCCGGTCGAGCGCGGCCACCACCCGTGGGTCGTTGAACGGGATGGTGTGCGCCACCCACTGGTCGAAGACGTCCGGTCCGGCGGTGCGCAGCAGGACGTCCTCGAGCCAGTCGGTGGCCGGCCAGCCGGACGCGGCCCCGGACGCGAGCCCGACACACCACGGCTTGACCCCGTCAGCGGCGATCCGGGCGGTAAGGGACATCAACTCGTCCCAACTGGTGGGGATGGCGTACCCCTTCTCCCGGAACAGCCGGGGCGAATACCAGACGAACGACTTGACGTTGCCCTCGATGGGCGCGGCGTACAACTGGCTGTCGACCGTCCCGTAGCGCCGCCAGTCGGCGGACCACCACTGCTCGGCGTTGGCCCGTACCTGGGCGGTGGCCGGCCTGAGCAGGCCTGCGCGCGCCATCCGTGCGATCAGTCCCGGCTGCGGGAAGAAGCCGATGTCGGGACCGTTGCCGGCCCGCACCCGCGACTCCAGGCTGGCCTCGAAGTCGGTCGAGCCCTCGTAGGAGATGTCGATGCCGGTGCACTGCTCGAAGGCCTCCCAGACCCGCTCCAGCGTGGTGGCCTCGACGTCGCGGATGCTCCCGTCGATGGTGACCTTCGTGCCGGCCTGACCCATGTACGCCCTGTACGGCCGGCAGGCGGCGCCGCCAGACTCCGGCTCTTCGCCGCCGCAACCGACCGCGACGGCGAGCGCACACGTCAGCGGCAGCAGGAACGCCCACACCCGCCGCATGACCACTCCTTCAGTCCGAATATCAGCCCAAGCTATCGGACCACGCGGACGCCCGAGTTCCGGTGACGAACTCAGCGCCGATTCATTCATCACATCCGGTTTGTGCTCGGTTTTCGTTTTGCTAACTCGAGATCGAGTAGGTCCGGTTCTACGCTCGCGAGACGAGCGGTGGCGGAGGTGGTGCTCCACTCCGCGGTTGGTTGCCGCAGGTGCCGCAGCCGGTTGGTGCGCGGCGGCGTTCGGTCGAGAGGCCGGCGGGGTTGTGTCCGATCTGTGCCGGCGGTCGCCGGTGGCGGCGACAGCCAGCCCCCGGCGCTGATCAAAACTACCTGGCTGTAGTTCGCCCGCGCCTCCTGGCGAACATGAACGTGCAGGTCACAGTGGGTGTGAAGGCTGTGAAGTCTCACTGGATCCGATCCGTGTCTCGTGAATCCGATCCCTACCTGATCCCGTCTCAGCGAATCTGATCCGGCATTCGCACCGCGCACCCGCTCCGCCGCAGGTCAAGTGGGGTGGCCCGGGATGCGTTGGCTTGACACCGAACGGTGAAATAGGCGGTATGCCCATTAAAGATCGTCTTCGGTGGCGTCAACGATCGGCGCCTGCTCGTCCAAGCGGGAGACCGGTTGGGTGGGGGGCGTCTGGCCGGCGCCGAGGCGGCTCGATGGCCGGGTGGCCGCGCAGGCTCGGCGACGACCACCGGCGGCGACGCGGGGGCCGTGGCCGGGGGACGTCTTCCGCCGCTGGGTCGAGTTGGCACACCACGGTCACGTCGATTGCTGGCATCGTGTCGGTGCTGTTGGTCGCGGCCGGGTTGTTCTACACCAACCAGGCCAACCGGGAACAGCAGCGGCTCGCAGTCCAGCAACAACAGCTCGCGGTGCAGCAGCAGGTCGCCGATCGGTTCGCCCGAGCGGTTGATCAACTAGGCCAGGAGGGTGCGGGCAAGCTGTCTATCCGCCTCGGCGGCATCTACTCATTGCAGCGGCTCATGCGCGACTCGCCCGCCGATGAACCGTCCATCATCGAGGTCCTGTGCGCGTTCATCCGCAATCACGCCCCTGCCCCCCGGCCGGCGAAGACGAACCGGCCCAGCCCTCCGCCGAACGCCTCACCAGGCGATGTGCGAGCCGCGTTCGTCGTCCTGGCTCACCGCCCCTCTCCTGACGATCGGGCGAATTCGCGTCTCGACTTGCCCGACACGTGGCTCTCACTACCCCACGCAAACCTGGGCGACGCGCACTTGAGCTTCACGGACCTGAGCTTCGCGAACCTCACTAGCGCGCATTTGAGCGACGCGGACCTGAGCTTCGCGAACCTGACTGGCGCGCATTTGAGCGACGCGGATCTGCGCGGTGCGGACCTGGGCATCGCGCAACTGCGTGGCGCGGACCTGCGCGGCGCGCATTTGAGCGACGTGAACCTACGCGGCGCGGACCTGCGCCGCGCGGACCTGCGTGGTGCGTACCTGACTGGCGCGTACCTGCGCGGCGCGAACCTGGACGGCGCGAACCTGACCGGCGCGCACTTGAGATTCGCGGACCTCAGCGATACGGACCTGAGCGGCGCAAGTCTGCACGACGCGGACCTGCGCGACGCTCGACGTGACGAGACGACGAGGCTCCCGGGCGACGTGCCGACGCCGAGCGGATAGGGCTCCGGTCACGTTCCGGTCCCTCAATCGGAGCGGTGGGCCGGTGCGTTCACTGGTGGGCAGCGAACAGGCCGAAACCTCGGCAGACCTGGCGATACTGGCGCGCCACCGACGCCACCCGCGCGAAATCGACATCCAGGCTGGCTTTTACTGGAAGCTGCGGCCCGGCCATGATCCAACCGTCGCCGACCAACCCGTTCTGCGGCAATGGATGTCATCCGCACCCACCTACCGGGCCGCCGCCATGTTCGGGCCGCGCCGGCCGGGCAAGTGCCTCGCTCGGGTGCCAAGCGCGCATTCCCGCCCGCCGCGCAGATAGTGATCGTTAGCGTCGGTGGGTGCTCAGGCCGCCGATCGCGCCGATGCGGGCGGTCGGCGTACCGGAGCTACCCGAGCCCGGGATGTGCCGCGGCGGGTGCAGCTACGAGATCAAATTCGACGGCTTTCGATGTCTCGCCTTCACCCGGCCCGGCGGCGTCTACCTGCAAAGCCGCCAGGCCAAAGACCTGACGCCGTACTTTCCTGAGATCGCCGCGGCGGTCGCAGCGGCACTGCCGCCGGACACCGTCGTCGACGGCGAAATGATCATCTTCGACCCGCAGGTCGGCCGTACCTCGTTCTCGGCGCTACTCGGCCGGATCACCGCCGGGCGTCGGCTACCCGCCGAAATCGCGCGTCGCCCGGCGAGTTTGGTGCTGTTCGACGTCCTCGCCGCCGCCGGAGAGGACCTGACCGGTCGACCTCTGCGAGAACGCCGCGCCCACCTCGAAGCCCTGCTCGCTGACGCGCCGCCTGCCCTGGTGCTGTGCCCGCAGACCACCGACGTAGAACTCGCCCGCGCGTGGTTCGACGAGTACCACGTCACGGGTGCCGAGGGTCTGGTCGTGAAGGACTTGGCCTCCCCCTACCGCGCGGGAAGAGCTGGCGCGTGGTGGAAGGTGAAGCGCCGCGTGACCACCGAGGCGATCGTCGGCGGGGTCATCGGCGCCACCGACGACCCCCGAGCATTGCTGCTCGGCCGCCTCGACCGTGGCCGCCTTCGGTACGTGGGCCGGACCGTCCCGCTGGCACTGAGCCAGCGGCAGGAAGCAGCGCGTTTGCTGACCGCAGCCGACGGCGAACACCCGTGGCCGAATCCGCTTCCCGCCGCCTGGATCGGCCAGCTAGACCAGCGCGAGCCGCAACCGTACGCGCAAGTTGAGCCGCTGCTCGTCGCCGAGATCGTCGTGGACCAGGCGTACGAGTACGGACGTTTCCGCCATGCCGTGCGGCACCTGCGCATCCGCGCCGACCTCGACCCCGGCGACGTCGAACAGTGGCGACCTTCACCGCCGGACCCGGGCGCCCGACAGTCCGCGGACTGACCCGGGTCACTGCGTACGCCGGATGGTGTTTCGCCGTGGAGCGTTGAGCGGTACGAGGTCCGCCCAGGGGTCTACCGGCCGGAGTGCCGGCCGTCCCGCCTCCGCGGCCCTCTGCGTGCCTTCGTCGATGTCGAGAAGGGCGTTCCTCCGCGGGGGCTGCACAGGGTGCGGCGGTGGAATCGCCTGCACCTGGTACGGGTCGGGTCCGCTGAGCGACTCGGGCGGCAGGGTCACCGCGGCGGTCCGCGGCCGGGCAGCGCGCCCCTTCCCTGCGGCTCGCACCGTGAGACGCTGCCGCTTCAGCCGGCCGCGTCCGGCCCCGAGGCCGGTCCAGGCCCGGGCGGTGACCTCGATGGCGAGGTCGCTTCCTGGCCACGGCGCCCCGACCGGCAGCAGGACGCAGTCCTTCTGCCGCGCCCGGGCCATCAGTGACCGGGCGGTGCCGTCAGTCACCTGCCCTGGCGCGGCGACCACGACGACGTCGAACCCGTCGATGAGGGCGGACACCACGGACGGCCAGTCCGGGCCGGGCGACGGGACGAGCGCCAGCCTGGCCAAGTCCAAGTAGTAGTCCTGCTCGGCGGCGAGCAGACCCAGCGTCGGCAGGCCACACACTGCCGCCCAGGCGCCCTGGCGCATCGCGTCGGAGAGCAGGGCAAGCACCAGGGAGGTCGAACCGCGCACGGACACGGTCGCGCCGCGACGGATGCCGCCGGGCCAGGGAAGCGGCCCGGCGGCGAGTTCCGGAAGAACAGGCAGCACTCTGGAGGCGTCCGGCGCCTCCAGCGCCGCTTCGTCGACGGTCTGCACGAGCTGGTGCGCCACCGCGGTGTCCGGTGCCCGCCGGCGTTCGCGATGTCCGCAAGGACGCGTTGGACGTCATCACGCCCGGCTACTCGTCGTGGACCGCCCCACCCCGCAGACGGCGAATTCGACGAACCGGCGCGCATCGATCTCCTCCTCCGACAGGCACGCAGAAGCGACACCGCGGGGGAAGACGCGAAAACACATAGCCGTACATATGTTCTAAGACGGCAGCATAACTGCTGCTAGAGGCACTGTCTCGTTGGTGTGACTGAGCGCGCTAGTTGACGGCAGTTGAGCGCCGCAGTTGGCGAAGTCGGCCTTGGCGGCCGGTATCACGCGCTCGGCTCTCGCCGAGCAGCAGTTGTTGTGTGCGCTCGATTCCTGCACGGATGGAAGCCGAGTGTGGGTCACGATCCGTCGGCCGCGAGGGCGCGTGTTGAGGAGGACGCAGCTGTGGGTCTCGGGGGAAGTCCTTGAGCACGGCGATGTACTGGTCCTGGACGGCGCTGGGCGAGGTCCGACTGACCATGCAGCTTGGACCCGCTGCCGCGGCCGGCGCCTCAGATCCGAGGACGGTATCGACCGCGGCTGCGGTTACCGCGGTTGCTATAGGGCCAGCAGAGTCGTGACGGTGTGCGGCGAGGGGGACAACGACATCCGATCATGACACGCTTCTGCCGTAGCACATCCGGTTCGGCTCGGGAGCAGATCGGTTGCCAGTCGCGCCTTGGCTTTGCGGCTGTCTGGCGCGGGGGTGTCCGCGATCTTGTCCGAGGATGCAGAAGCCCGTGAGCCTCCCTCGGTGACAGTGGCAGGGACGCACTGTGGCTGTTGGTCAGAGACGTTGACGAGACCGCCGCCCGACCCGCGACGGTGCGACGAACCGGACGGCGGTTGTCGGGTCAGCGGTGGCTTGGCGTGGTGCTGGGGCGGCCGGGGCTGGTGGGGCCACCGGTCGGGCCATGCGAGGCCGCTGATCCCTGCGTTGGGCGGCCGTGGCCGGCGGGCGCGCCGGTCGGGTGGCTGGCGTTGCCGTCCGGCCCGCCGCTGGGGCGCGAGGAGGCGTCGGGGTGGGCGGAGGATAGGGCGGCGCAGTAGGTGTCGACCTTGTCGCGACCGCCGGCCGTGGTGACCAAGACGGTGAAGGCGGGGCTGTCGAGGGCCTTGCCGCGCTCGCCGGCCGGGCGGGCGGTGTAGGCCTGGCACAGGCCGGTCAGTGACGGTGAGGGTGAGCCCTCGCCGCGTCCAGCCGTGGCGGACGCGTCCGGGCGGGCGGAGGCGGCGGCGTGCGGGGCGGGGCCAGCGGACGCGTCCGGGTGGGCGGAGGCGCCGGCGTGCGGGGCGGGCGCGTCGAACGCGCTGTGCGCGACGTCCTGCGCGGCGTCGGGCAGGGAGCCGGTGCCGGCGGCCAGGGCGATCCCGCCGATGCTGGCGGCACCCGCCGTGGCGGCGAGCAGCTTTGCGGTGGCAAGTTTGACCAGCGCGGTCTTGATCATGTCGGGTCTCCAGGGTGGGGGAACGGGTTCGCGATGCACGCGCCGGAACGCGGCCACCGCGGTGTCCTCGCCGGCCAGCTCGGCTGCCCGCGCGGGTGCGGTGGCGGCGTCGAGGAGCCGGGCCAGGGGCTCGGTGACGGTGTCGCGTCGCGCCGGGCCGCCGCTGAGCAGATGCTCGGCGGTGGCCCGGTCGATGGCGTGTCGGCGTGTGTTCATCTCGGATCCTTCAGCGCCGAGCCGCACCCGGATGTCACACCCCGAGTCGGTCGGGCACCGTCGCCGCGGCGCATGGCCGGACCTGCCGGGGCGGGCGGGCCGGCGGCGCTGTCGAGGGTGTCGGCGAGTCGTCGCAGTCCCCGGTAGGCGGCGGTGCGGACTGCTCCGGCGCGTTTGCCGAGCACCCGGGCGGCGGTCGCCGCGTCGAGGCCCATGACGACACGCAGCAGCACCGCCTCGGCCTGGTCGCGGGGCAGGGCGGCGATCAGCGCGAGCGCCGCGTCGGTACTGACCGCGTCGACTGCGGCGTTCGCGGGGTCCGGCCCGGCGGCCAGGTCGACCAGCTCGTCGACGCAGGCGGCCTGCTGCGGGCGGCGACGCCGCTTACGCAGGTGATCCATCGCGCGGTGCCGGCCGATGGTGGCGGCCCAGCCGCGGAACCCGTCGTCGTCACCGCGAAACGAGTGCAGGTCCCGGGCGATCTGCAGCCAGGCGTCGGCGGCCACGTCCTCGGCGTCGTCACCGACCAGCGCCCGCAGGTACCGCAGCATCCCGGGTTGAACCGCCCGGTACAGCTCGGCGAACGCGTGCTCGTCGCCGCCGCGGGCCCGTTCGACGGCGCTCATCAGACTCGTCACGGCCTCCCCCAGGCCGGTCGGCGAGACCGGACAAGAGCCGTGGGCGCGGTGAGGCGGAACATGTGTCTGGTCATCTCATAGGTGTCAAGCGTCGCCGAGCCCGCCGGCGTCACACCCCACCAGCGAATGTCTCACCGCCCGGGTGAATCCAACCGATGCTGGGACGGGCCGCCCGGCCGAGCGCCGATGTCTGGTGCGCCGACGCCGGTGAGGGCCACGGCGGCGAGCGCCTCGTGGGGTGCGTGGACATCTGCCGCACCGCCCAACTTGCCCGCGACCAGCCGGGTACATGGGTGAAGGGCACCCGCAGGATCATCAATCTGGCCGCGGTGTACGACTCGACGAAGCTGCGCGACAACGAGTTACATTGCGCCGTGGTCGGAAGGCGCCGTTGGCTGCGTCATCCCGGACTACGCCCCGCCATGGGACGTCCTCACCACCGGGGCCCCCGCCTTCATTCAGCACATGCAGAACGCCAACAGCTCCCGCATGCGCGGCTTCTACCCCGCCGGCCCACCATCGACCCGGTTGACCGACGCCGCTCTCAGCCGCCGTAACGGAGACACGGCATGCCCGGTCTCCTTCCCCCGACCGACCGGCTACAGCTGCGACGCCCATGTCGGCCAACGGCCTGTTCAGCCTCAGCCCCGGCTGCATGACCATCCACGTCGGCGCCAGCAGCGGCCTCGTCACCGTCGCCGTCGAGCCACGAACAGCGTCCCCGACCGACATCAACCTCGACGACTGGGACGAGATCGGTGAGGGCGACCTCTACGCCGACACCGGAGAGGTCATCGTCCGAGCACTCATGGACAGCCCTCCGGAACTCCCCGCCCTCACCGTGCGCGGTCCCGGAAACCACCGCGTCCGAGTCCACGCCAAAGGACGAGACCTCCACACCGACCTCGTCGCCTTCGAGCCGATCGAGAACTACCTCATTCAGGCGTGGCCCTCATCCGACCCTGCAGATGACATCATGATCAAGCAATCCGATACGTACGGCGCCGCCCTGCGACGAACCACCTTCACACCCGCGCCGTCCCAGCCGCGCACAGCACCGCCACAACGGGCGACCCCACCCGAGCACGACGCACGCAGGCTCGAGAACTAACAGCGCCTGGAAGCACAGAGCCTGTTTGATCCGCGCAATGCGGGACGAAAATCGGCTGTCGTCGTCGAGCGTCCGCCGCCGAAGGTCGCGGCCCATCCTCCGGTGGCCCGCTGGTGGCTGACGAGGAGCAGCGGTGGGTGGTCGCCGCGGACGACCGCCCAGAAGCGGGGGACGAGCAGGAGGGCGAGCCCGGCGGTCACGCCCATGGTGGTGTTGAACATGATCAGTCGCATCGGACGCTCCCAGGGGTGGTGCAGGGGGGTGGTCAGGTCGAGGAGCGGATCGAGCTGACCCTCACTAATTGTGCTTTGTCCTGCCGTTCCGAGCTGTCGCACCTCGGCGGTGTCCATCAGCCCACGACACCAGTATCGTCAGATGCCTTGTCACCGTCACCCACCCGAACATGACAGAGCGCTACGAGAGCTACTTCGAGATGGGTCGGATGGTGCCGCCTCCGCCGTTGCGGGCGTCGGCGATCTCCGCGTCGGTCTTGGTGGCGTGTTCGGTGGCGGCGAGCCGGAACGTGTTGCGGATCAGATGAGCTTGTAAGGAATCAAGTTGTCGGCGTGTTCGGTATCGGATGGGGCTGGCGGCCGATGGCGTTGAGAAGTTGCTCGGCGGTGTCGAACCGGTCGGCGGCCGGTTCGAGAGCGACGTTGCTCTCGCGAAGCACGGGCAGTGCGTCAGCGAGAGCGTTGTCGAGGGTTCTGAGGCTGACGTCGAAGGCGGCGGCAAGAACGTTTCAGGTGGCGAGTTTGCGTTCGTAGAGCACGGCGGCGAGCATTCTTCGGCGTCGGTGATCTTCTGCCGGAAGACGCCTCCGCGGGTGCCGGGCTGGCGTGGTCCGCCGCGTTGCTGGTGGCGGCGGTGCTCGATCAGTGCCGCTTGCCGCACCGACAGCCGATCGATGAACTGGTCGAGGTCGGGGCGCGACATGCTGGTCAGCCGTGGCTCGGCCAGCGCGTGGGTGAGCTGCTGGCGGGCGGTGATCGGCGTGTCCATGCGAAGGAACTCTTCGATCTGCTGGCCAGTGCTGAAGCACAGGGTGGTCGGAGTGATGGTCACGCCGTGTTCTTGCAGGAGGTGGCGGATGTGCTTGATCGGTGTGCCGAGGGGTGCGCTGGTTGAGTCCGAGCATCTCGGCCAACACGCCCCTGCGAGGTCACGTGCCGCAAGTAGAGAACGGCCAACAGAACCTGGTTCTTCGAGGAGAGCACCGGAAGTTTGTGATCCGCGGTTGCCTTGCGGCGGGGCCGCCGCGTAAGCGGTGCAGCCGTTCCTCGCGTAACGCACCCGGTTTCGGTGTCAGCCTCGCAGCCAGCAGGGCCAGGTCGTCGCAGTTCATCCCGGTCAGACGGGAGTCGGCCAGCAGATCGAGTGTCTGACGGCGTTCGGTAGCAGTGCCGACAGCCGGGCCCGGTGCGTGATCGGTGTCGCGGTCGCGAGGATGGTCGGTGTAGTTCCAGGTGACGCGTTCGGCGTGGGGCTCGATCGGCAGGCTCTTGAGCTGGGCCATGCTGATGGCCATGCCCAGTGGATAGGCGGCGGTGTCGAGTTCGGCGTGAACCTAAAGTCCGCTGCGGGTCGTGGTCGCGGCGATGCACTGGACCGCAACGTCGTGGCTGGTCAGCGGCCGACCGCGCCAATCGCACCGGGCCTCACTCCGCACTGGCTGCGGCACAACGTACAAGGCCCCCGCCGCCACCCCGGCACCATCGGCGAAGGCGCTGCTGCGGTGGCTGATGGTGACGCTGCCGACCATGCCCGGCCGTCCAGCTTGCAAGGACCAGCGACGGACCGCACGTCAAGCTTTAACCTTCCAGGTTCTGGTAAGGATTCTTCCGCCATTAATCTGCCGAAGGCGGGGTGGCGGTCCTTTTTCGTGCTGAAAGGACGGCGTCCATAGAGGCGCCGGGGATCCTCGTGGCCACATTCTTTCGCCGCTCGACCGACTCTCGACGGCTCCGTTACACGGAGTGCTACCGCTCAAGTGCGGCATTGCTGTCCGGCGCATCCCTGCGCCGACGAAAGGAGAAGAAGATGACGGAGAACACCGCTCCGGCATGGCCGGCCGAAGACTTCGAGCCGACCATCGAGGAGGCCATTCTCGCCAGCGGCGGGCACACGCAGCCGACCCTGCAGCCCGTTGATGTCGAGGATGACGAGTTCTAGTCGGTGAATCGGTCCTGGCCGCTGGAGCGGCCAGGACCTGCTCCACCGACGAATTGGAGCAGGCATTGGAACCTTTGCTGGCCGCCCGGACAGTGGGAAAAAGGTACAAGAATGGCACGTGGGGCGTGCGGGACATCGACCTCGACATCAACGGCGGCGACTTCGTCGGTGTGATCGGGTCCAACGGCGCCGGAAAATCCACGATGCTCTCGCTGTGCGCCGGGCTCACCCGCCCGACCGAAGGCTCGGTCATTCGCGGCCGGATGGTTCCGTACATTGGTTGGTGCCCTCAGCGCGATTTGGTGGATTGGTCCCTCACCGTGCGGCAGAACATCCTCCTGCCGCTCGCCGTGCTGGGAGTCACGGGGGCTCAGGCACGCAGCCGGGCGGCCGAAGTCATGGAGCTGCTGGATCTGAAAGGGGTGGCTTCTCGTCAGGTGGAATTGCTCTCCGGCGGTCAGCTTCGCCGGGTTCAGGTGGCACGTGCGATCGCCACGCGGGCGTCCGTGCTGATCCTCGACGAGCCGGCCAGTGGGCTCGACCCCGAGGGAACTGATCGGGTGTACCGGTACCTCGCGGAATTGACGCGGAAGAGTCGGACTGCCGTTCTTATCTCGAGTCACGATCTTGGGGCGCTGGAGACAGTAGCGAACCGGGTCGTGGAGATTTCGGAAGGACGCTGCGTCTATGACGGCCACACCGCGGAATACGTGTCTCAGATCGACATCGCGCCGACTACAGTGATCGCGACCGTCAGCGAGCACGCCGTCGACCAGGTGGTTGCCTCCATCGCCAAGATCGATGGCGCGCCCTGTCCGTCGCAGGAGGGGCGCATCGTTTCCATCCCCATCTTCTCTGCTCGGATGTTGCCAGCGGTGTTGGGCGCCCTCACGGCGTCGGAGCATCTCGAAAGTCTGACCGTCGAGAAGGCAGGGTTGCGCGATGCCTACCTGGCGACCCGGGGCCAGAGCGGTGATCTGACGTGAAGGAACTAATGTCTGAAACGACGACGGTCTCACCCACCCCTCGGCGGCCGTTCGCTGCGGTGGCCGTGCATTTGACCGCTTTCCATGCAGCGAGCTGGTGGAACTGGAGGAATTCCAACCTCGGTCGCCTTGTCGAGCCCCTCATCTACTTCGCGTTTCTCTGCACGAGTCTGCGAGGTGTCGTCACTGTCGAAGGTGGCGGTGACTCATACCTACGGTTCAGTTATGTCGGCATGCTGGGCTATGTCAGCCTGCGCGTCGGCATCGCGACCCTCGTGGACGTGGCGAACGACAGGAAGTGGGGGGTATACGCCATCGCGCGGATGGATGGACGCAGTGCCGGCGCATATCTGGCAAGTCTGGTCGCTGCGAATCTCGTTCTCATGGCGATCCAAGCGGCAGCCCTTCTCGGCCTGCTGGCACTGTTCGCCCCGACGCAGGTGACGCCGAGCGTCTGGAGTGTGACTGCGCTAGCCCTCGCCGGCAGCGTGTTCTGGAGCATGACAGGGGCTGTCCTGGCTTTCGGCGTGTCGTCGTACTCCCGGAGAGATCTGATTTCGACGCTGTCCCTGCTGCCGCTGGCGCTGACCGCACCTATCTTCTATCCCACAGATGTCATGCCGCCGGTCGTTCGCGCCATGGCGTATGTGAACCCTTTGACGTACGAACTCGATGCACTTCGGTCCGCGCTCAACGGCTCCTCGAACGTTGCCGCGACGGCCGCATTCCTGTTGGCCACCGCGTCCATGGCGGCGTTGTTGTCATTCGTGGCGCGCAGGTCCCCCTTGGTGAGTGGAGAGGTCAGCTGATGGATACGAATGTCGTGAATGTAACGAGCTTGATGGGGCACCTCCAATTCGGCGACGTGGCTCATGTCAGGGGACGAAGGAACTTCCTCACTCGCACGGTGCTCCTCGACAGCGAGGACTACGGCGCGGGAGTGGCCATGTGGCCGGAACGCTTCATCGAGGACCCACTGGTACGGATGGCCGCTGCGCTGGTCGCTCCGTCCTCGACGCGGGTCGCTGTCGCGCCACCGAGCACTGCAGCGGTGATTGACCGATGTAGTCAGCTGGCGCAGGGTACGCCCGACGGCGAGGCCGCCATCGCCGGCCGTGGCGGTGTGCCCATCCACGTGGTGCTGAGCTCCGAGTCGAGCCTTTGGGCACCGATCGAGAGCCGGTGGATCGCGGAGTTTCCGGACGAGACCAACGCCGCCTTAGGCACGGTGAGCGACGAGGAATACGCAGCATTGGCTGCGGCCGTCGACGAACTCTGGTCCCGGGCACCGGTCCTTGCCCGTGCCGTCCTGCTCCACGTCCATGCCATCGCGGTGTTCGACTCGCCTCGTACCGTCGGGAGCTGCACGGCGTTCTCCCTGCCGGGGGTCGTTTTGATCAATCGCGTGGTCCTACGGGATCCGCTCAAGCTGGCCGACCTGCTGTACCACGAAGCGGTCCATTGCAAGTACTACGACATCATGACGGTCGCCGCTCTCCTCAAGGAGGGGGCGAGTCGTCGATACGTGGCGCCTCCATGGCACGCCGACAAGGCCGCCGAGAAGGATCGGCTCTGGGTGGTGGAACGAGCGCTGGGGGCGTTCCACGTCTACGTGCACTACGCGGCTCTCGACTCGATGACGGATCTTGGTAGCGAACGGTGGCGAGGCTCCGCCCGAGAGCGGGCCCAGGCTCTGGCGGAGTTGCTCGCGACGGAGACAGCCTTCTTCACTCGTGAGGGAAGCGAGTTCCTCGCCTGGGGACTCGCCGTCCTCGGGCTCGAGCCCGGTCATGAGGCGACCGGAGAATCCGCCAAGGGTCTCCGGCAGACCGCCGCGGCAGACGGCCGTCCGACAGCGGTGCGTTCCGCCCGCGACGTGCGGCTGTACGGCTTGGAGCCGTTGGGCTACTTCCTCGTTCGTCGCGATCGTTCGGCGGCGTTGCAGCGTTTGGACGCGGCGAGTTGGGCCATGTTGACGAGGATCCGATGGGAGGAGCAACACGAGCCAGGAGCAGCCGTCGCCGTGCCTGCCGGACACGCCCGCGCCATCCGAGCGCTGACGAACGCCGGGTATCTGGAGGCCGTGTGAACCAGAACGGGACGGAGCCGGACCGCACGGCGACGGTGGTCCTCGGCTTCTTCGGCTGGGAGATCACAGCGACGTGCTCGCAGGCGGACAGCAAGCATCTTGAATTCCTCTACCGGCCGCACGTCATGCAGCAACCGAGCATTCACGCCGATGACAAGGCCTCGGTCGAGCTCCGGGCGGAGCACGAGGCGGGCTTCTTCAGGTCCGTGTTGGCCAAGGACGGCCGGGAGAAGAGTTTTAGCGTACGTATCGCAGGAGAGACGGTTCGCCGGACGTTCCGCGGCTGGTCCGGGAGCGCCGCACCGCTTCCACCCCTCGTGCATCCGAAGTTCGCCCAGAACTTCGTCGTCCTCAACGCCGCCGTGGTGGAGAAGGGCGGACGCTGCGTCGCCATCTTCGGTCCCAACTACTCGGGCAAGACGTCGGTAGCTCTGCACATGTGTACCGAGCTCGGGTGGTCCTTGGTAAGTGACCACCTACTCGTCCTTGATGCGCGTTCGGCGAGGGTGTGGAGCTACGGCTCCCCTGTGGGATTACGCGGGCGAGCAAGAGAGGACTTCGAGGCAAGCTCGGCCAACGAGACGATCGAGCGACGAGAGGTGATCTCGGAGGTGACGGGACGAGTCCTGCTGCTGCGCCCGGAGCAGCTCTGTACCACCACCGACGGCCTGCGAGGTTCGCTGGAGGGACTGGTCCTACTGTCTCCTGAATGCCGCGACATCCGGACGGTGCCCACCGCCGACCTCGGCGGACCTCCCTGCTTCCCTCCGGGGCGGTCGGCCGAGGCACTCACCATGCTTCCCGCTCACACCATCCTTGTGCCGGCGGCTGGTGAGCGCACACCGGGCCAGGCAGCCCACGCGATATCGGCATCCTTCGACATATGAAAGTGACGCCTCCGCTTGCACCGTCGGGAATATCCGTCGCCGGAAGGGATGTATTCCTCTCGTCCACCATCGGGGCGGCATGCCGGACGTTGCAACGGTGGCGATGTCGGACGGACGGCTCGCTGGAGCCGATTGCCATGATCGGGCTCCCGGACACAGCCCGGGTGATGACTGCAGTGCCGGACAGCACCGGCAGTCGCGCCCTGCTGCTGCCGACCGTGCGCGGCGAAGAGACGCCTACTCCGCTCCTGGCCACCTTCGACGGCCGCGGTGTCGGCATCAGGGCGTTGGATCTCCGGATGTCCCATCTCCCCGCCGTCGTCGCCGTACGTGGGCGAGGCTTCCTCGCTATCGGCACGACTCTGACGGACTCGGCAGATGCCAGCAGTGGCATCTATCTGTGCCGCAACGCCGGCGTCTGCATGCTCGGCCGGCTACGAGCCGACGAGCAGCTCGCCGGATCCTCGCCGATCATCGGCCTCGGGGACACCACTGTCGTCACCCGCTGCACCATAGGCTCGACGCCGGTCACCGTGATCCGTGCGATCGGTGGGCGTGCCTCACATGTGCTCTGGGAGGAGACCGTCCCGGCGGATGCTCCGATGGCCCGTTTCCGAGGCGCCCTTTACGTTCTCAATCGAGCCGGTACGCCGGAAGCGGAATTGTGGCGTCTGACTCCCGGCAGATGGAAGTGGCAGTTTGTCCAAGCGGTGCCGGACGTAGCCATGCTCGGTGCGACCGAGGCTGGGCTGGTCGGTGTGAAGCGTGGCCGCAGGCTCGTAGCGGTCGCGTTCGGTCCCGGCGAGCCTCCCCGTCCGAGGATGACATTCGATGCAGGTGTCGGCGTCAGCCAGATGGTCTCCAGCGACACCAGCCCGATTCAGGTCTTCCAGCTGTCCGGCGCCGACGGCCGCCGCTCCCTGGCCTGGCTCACAGACGGTGGCACCGCGGGCGCCGTTACCGAGCCTTACCGAAAGCCGACCATCAGCAGGCAAGGTCCGCTTCACCAATATGCGGTCGCGACATCGCGGCGCACCGTCTCGTCCCGGGACACCAACAGTTTCCATCGCGACGTCGTGCCGTATCTGCAACGCCGCGGCGTTGCCGTCGTATCCGTGTCCGGTTCGGGCCGCGACGGCACCTTTGTGCCTCACATGTACGTCGATTTCCTCACAACCCGCCCCTCGGAGGAGTCCTTCGTACTCGAGGGATTCAGTATCGACGCGGTCGGTGCCCTCCTGGCGGTGATCAAGGTGCCGACGAAGGTTGCCGGTGTCATTCTGCGCTTTCCGGTGTCCCGGTTGTCGTCGCTGGTCGAACAACCGGGCGGGTGGAGGTGGGGGACCGTGCTGGAACGAGTCGATCCCATGTGGAGAACACGGTTCGAACCCCTGCGGATGCTGGCTGGCTGCAACGGCCTGCCGCCGCTGTTGCTGCTGGCAGGACGTTTTGACCGTCGTGTGCCTGGTGACCAACGGGCGCTTTTCGACGAGTACCGCGCCAGGAGCGCCAGCCCGGACAGATGCCGATTCGTCGAGTACGACTGCGGCCATGACTTGCACGTCAGTACCGCGACGCAGGAACGACAGAAGCGGGACATTCTGCAGTTTTGGAACTCTCTTCACCAAGATGCCGTCAGGCTGGGGGTATAGCGATGGAGACATCCACCGCGGCGCAGATCATCGAACACGCCACCGCTTTCGGTTGCGACTTCGCCGAGGTCTTCTTGGAAGACCGCTTTCTGGACGACGTCCGCGCCCGGGACGAGCAGATCGTCAAGGTTTCCAGTGGTCGTGACATAGGCGCGGGAATCCGCGTCGTTCACGACGGGCGTACAGGCTTCGCCCATACTGCTGACGTCACTTATGAAGGGCTGCTGCGAACGTTCGCGGCCGCGGCCGGTGCAGCCGGGCTCCGTGGCGCCGGAATGCTCCTTGGCGTTCGTCGGCAGGCGTCTCATGCACATCTGATCACTGGAGTGCCGTCGTACGATGCGGTAGACCTGAAGGACACGCTTCGGGCAGCTCGCGAGGCCGCTAGAGGCGTCAGCGACACCGTCGACCGGGTCGGTTTGACCGTGTTGTCCAGCGTGCGCCGAGTGGCCGTGCTGAACTCGACGGGCACCCACTCGTCGTACGAGACGCGATCCGATCGCTATGTGGTGGAGGTGACCGCGGCCGGCTACGGGCGCCGCGAGACGGCCATGGAGGCACCCGGATGGACCAGCGGTTCCGCTCAGCTCGACCTCCCGGTGATGTGCGACGCAGCTACCACGGCCGCGCGACGCTCGGTGCGCCTCTTGACCGCTCGTGAGGCACCGGTCGGTGACCTGCCGGTCGTTTTCGCCGCCGGCGCTGGAGGAGTGCTGTTCCACGAGGCATGCGGACACGGCCTGGAGGCCGATCTCGTCGCCCGCGGTGCATCCGGGTACGCGGGACTTCTCGATTCCCCGGTCGCCTCGCCGATGGTGACGCTGGTCGATGACGGCCGCCTTGACAGCGCGTGGGGCTCGCAGCTGTTCGACGACGAGGGAGAACCGACGTCCCGGCATACCTTGATCCGCGAGGGTGCCCTGGTCGGCTTCCTCGACGCGCGGCACCGGCCAGGCGCCCGCGGCGATTCTGGCGGCAGCGCCCGGCGCGAGAATTACCGCCATCTGCCGATGCCCCGGATGAACAACACCTTCATGCTTCCCGGGAAGGACTCTCCGGAAAGCCTGATCCGCGATACCGAGTACGGCATCTACTGCACGCAGCTCGGTGGCGGGTCAGTGAACACGGTGACCGGGGAGTTCTCGTTCGCTGTGACCGAGGGGTATCTCATCGAGCGCGGTGAGGTGACCCATCCGCTGACGACCTTCCAACTGGTGGGGAACGGGCCTGCCACGCTGCGAAGCATCGACGCCGTGGCGAATGACTTCGCGCTGTGGCCGGGAATCTGCGGCAAGGACCGGCAATCGGTGCCGGTGACCGCTGGCCAGCCGACATTGCGGGTGCGTCAGATGACGATCGCTGGCGGCGCTCGTGGCTAGTCTCGGCGGGGACGACCACATCGCCGCTCTGGCCGCTCTGGTCATGGCAGCGCCGTCGGGACGGGAGACGATCGAGTTCTTCATTAGCGACACGGACAACGCTGAGGTCCGCGTCAGGGACGGGCGCGTGGAAAGCTTCCGGCGCTCCGGGGAGCGAGGAGTAGGCGTACGGCTGGTCGACGCCGGCCGGGTCGGCTATGCGTGGACCACCTCCTTGAGCGTCGGGGCGGTCGATGAAGCGTTGCGGCTGGCTCGCCGCAACGCGCAGCTCGGTGCGAGGGTAGGAGCAGGATCCGTGCCTTCGGGTTCCGGGATCATCGACCACGAATCGCTGTTCGATGAGCGGTTCAGGTCCGTCTCCGACGATGACCGGGTAGCTATGGCGCTGGAGCAGGAACGTGCCGTGAGAAGTCTCCGCAACGTGGTGGGATTGGACTACTGCTCCTATCAAGACAGCATTTCGCGCACCACCGTAGTCAACTCGCTGGGTCTGACTTCGTCAGCGACACGCAGTCAGTGTTCGCTCGACGTGCTCGTCATCGGTGATGTCGAGAGCACCTCGAATCAGACCGGTCACGGGTACATGAAGGCGCGTTCCGCGCAGGATCTGCGCCCGGATGCGGTAGCACGAATGGCCGGTCAAGAGCTCGACTTCTTCGACGCCCCTGCGGGACAGGTGCCTTCAGGGCCGACCGTTGCGGTCTTCTCGCCACGGATCGTCTCGGTCATTCTCGGCCACATCGGCCGCGCCTTGGCGGCAGATACGACTGGCCGAGCTTCCTTCCTGTCTTGTGCGGAAGGCGAGGTCCCGGTTCCCTCGTCGTTGCTGCTGGTAGAGGATCGCACGAATCCGGAGGCAGCCGGCGCCCTTCCGTTCGATGCCGAAGGCGTGCGGACGGCGCCGCTGCGGCTGTACGGATCTGGCGCCGTAACGCGGAAGCTGGTCGCCGGAACGGCCGTGCGCAATAGTTACAAGAGCCCGCCAACGCCCGGCACGCGTGCTCTGTGGCTGCAGTCCGATCCAGCCCCTGCGGAGGACTTCTGGAGCGGTATCTCCGACGGGGTGATGGTGATGTCGGCACCAGATCCCTTCTCCGGCTTCAACTTGACAACGGGCGCCTTCAGCTTTGGCTTCAGTGGCAGACGCATCATGAATGGCCGGCTCGGATCAGTCGTGCGCAATATCGGGATCTCCGGAACGCTTCAGGGCCTGCTGGCGTCCTGCCGAACCGCCAACGATCGGGTCTGGCCCTTGAAGGGCCATGCGGGCTGCACGATGCTGATTCCCGGCCTCGTGGTGAGCAGCGCCTCCGACATCGCCTGACATGGAGCTACCCACGTGACCCCTCGAACGCGGCGGTTGAGCGTCGACTTCTTCGGTACCCGGGTCGACTACGTCTGCAGAGACGATCGAACCCACTCGATGCTGGAGTATTACCTACGCCCACACGTGCGAACACCGACCTGGGAGGCACAGTGCCGGCTGCAGGTGGCACTGCTGAACTCTGGTGGATGCAGCTTCCAGCGCGCGCTGACCTATGCCGGGCTGGAGAAGCGCATCTACGCGAATGAGGGTGACGGATGGCGGCTGTACGACCGCTTCTTCGCGAAGTCCTCCAGGCCGACTCCGCTGCCGCCGCTGAGTTTCCCGGGATTCCGGGGCGGCTACCGCAGCCTCCACGCCGCGGCAGCCTGCAGCCCCGGCACTGAGGCAAAGGCCGTCATGATCCGCGGTGAAAGCGGTGCGGGGAAGTCTTCCTTGCTCCTGGCCCTCCTGGTCAGAGGCTGGGGATTCCTTTCTGACGATGTTTGCGTGGTGCGCCGTGCGGACTCCCGGATCGTTCCGTACGGGCGTCCGATCGGCGTCCGTGCGCCCGCCCGGGCCATGCTCGAGCGATTCTGGAAAGACGGCTTGATGGCGGCCGACAAGGAGGCGATCTCCGTGTCAACGCGGTCGGGCAGGACCTCGATGCTGCGCAGCGAGAACCTCGGGTTCATGGCGGGAGCAAAACCCGTTCCTCTGGCTCTGGAGGTGATGCTCACTCGAGGAACCCGGTTCGAGGCGATCAAGCATGGTCCGGCGCAGATCACTCTGCGGTGGACACCGGAGTCAGACCTGTGGCGAGCCTCCAGCCTGATAGAGGAGGCCATCGCCTCTCTGTGACATCTGCCGCACACCGGCGAGTCGGAGTGAAAGCAGGTGTCGCGATACTCCTCGATGATGACCCGCTCGGCGCGGGTCCCCTGTCTCGGGCTCGTGTCTGATCGTTGAAGGCCGACAGAGCGGCACGGTGATCTGGCTCGCCGTCCGGCTGCGTCCGGTGGGGGTACGGAACATCCGAGCGACCGCGGAGCGACCGGTTGAGCCCGATGACGCTCCCAACCCCTCACTCCCCGCCACGCCTTGGACCGAATTCCGGGCTTCACATTGCCGCGCCCGGATCCGTGGGTGGAACGTTTGGGACGGCGTGGACCACCGCGTGCCGGACCCTCGCCCCGTGGCGGCGGGCCACGGCCGGTCAGCACCTCGTCTCGTGATCGAGGCACGGGGAGACCGGGCGGGCTCCAGAGGGGAAGGGAGCCCGCCCGGCTGGGGAGATGGGTCAGTGGGCGCGTACCTCGGTGGCAGCGGCGACGAGGTGCCGCAGGGAGGCCTCGACCTCGGCGTAGCCGCGGGTCTTGAGGCCGCAGTCCGGGTTGACCCAGAGCCGCTGCGCCGGTACGGCCGCGACGGCGCGGCGCAGGGCCCCGGTCACCTCGGCTTGCGACGGCACGCGGGGGGAGTGGATGTCCCACACGCCGGGTCCGATGCCGCGCCGGTAGCCGATGGCGGCCAGGTCGTCGAGCACCTCCATCTTCGAGCGTGACGCCTCGATGCTGGTGACGTCAGCGTCGAGGGCGTCGATGGCGGTGAGGACCTCGCCGAACTCGGAGTAGCACAGGTGGGTGTGGATCTGGGTGTCGTCGCCGACGCCGCAGGTGGCGAGGCGGAACGCGCCGACCGCCCAGTCCAGGTACGCCTTCTGGTCGGCCGTGCGCAGCGGCAGGGTCTCGCGCAGGGCCGGTTCGTCGACCTGGATGACCGTGATCCCTGCCGCCTGCAGGTCGTGGCATTCGTCGCGCAGGGCGAGCGCCACTTGGTCGGCGGTGTCGGCCAACGGCTGGTCGGTGCGCACGAACGACCAGGCCAGGATGGTGACCGGGCCGGTGAGCATTCCCTTGACCGGCTTCAGGGTCAGCGACTGTGCGTAGGCGGACCATTGCACGGTCATCGGTGTCTTACGGGCGACGTCGCCGTAGATGATCGGTGGCCGGACGCAGCGTGAGCCGTAGGACTGCACCCAGCCGTGTGCGGTGGCGGCGAACCCGTCGAGTTGCTCGCCGAAGTACTGCACCATGTCGTTGCGTTCGGGCTCGCCGTGCACGAGCACGTCCAGGCCGAGTTCTTCCTGGAGCCGGATGACCCGGGCGATCTCGGCGTGCATCCGCGCGGTGTAGCCGGCCTCGTCGAGGGTCCCGGCCCGAAGCTCGGCGCGGGCCCGGCGCACCTCGGCGGTCTGCGGGAACGACCCGATGGTGGTGGTTGGCAGCTCGGGCAGCCGCAGCCGCTGCTGCTGGTGGGCGGCCCGCGTCTCGTAGTCGCCGCGCTGCCGGTCGCTCACGCTGAGGGCGGCGAGCCGCGCGCGGACGTCGTGGCGGCGCCACGCCGGGGGCAGCGGCGGCAGCGGCTCGGGCAGGTGCGCGGTGCCGTCGCGCAGGGCCTTGCCGAGCTGGACGACCTCGTCGACCTTCTGCCGGGCGAACGCGAGCCGCTCGTACAGCTGCGGGTCGAGGTGGGTTTCGGTGGACAGGTCCATCGGTACGTGCAGCAGCGAACACGACGTGGACACGGCGACGTTGTCGGCGAGCCCAGCCACGGTCGCGCCGGCCGTGACGGCGGCGCGCAGGTCGGTGCGCCACACGTTGTGACCGTCGACGAGCCCGGCGACGATCGTCTTGCCGCGCAGCGGACCCACGGCGGCGAGCCGCCGCAGGTTGCCCGGCCCGGCGACCAGATCCAGGCCGATCGCCTCGACCGGGGTGTCGAGCAGGGCGGGCAGGGCCTCGCCGAGTTCCCCGAAGTAGGTGGCGACGAAGATCCGCGGCCGGTGTTCCACCTGTCCGAGGCGGGTGTAGGCGCGGCGCAGCGCCTGGATCTCAGCCGGTGTGCGGTCGGCGGCGTAGGCGGGCTCGTCGAGCTGCACCCAGGTCACGCCCGCCTCGCCCAGCGCGGTCAGCAGCAGGGCGTAGGTGTCGACCAGGTCGTCCAGCCGGGCGAACGGGTCGTCGCCCTTGGACAGCAGCAGGAACGTGGCCGGGCCGACCAGCACCGGCCGGGTCGTGACGTCCAGTGCGCGGGCCTCGGCGTACTCACGCAGCGCCTTGCCGGGGTTCGCGGTGAAGACAGTGTCGGCGTCGATCTCGGGAACGAGGTAGTGGTAGTTCGTGGTGAACCACTTCGTCAGCTCCAGCGCCGGCTCGGTATCGACGCCGCGGGCCATCGCGAAGTAGGTGTCCAGCTCGGATAGACCCAGTCGGCGGAACCGGTCGGGGATGGCGCCGACGGCGACGGCCGTGTCGAGCATGTGGTCGTAGTAGGAGAACGTGTTGGATGGGATGCCGTCGAGGCGGGCGTTGCGCAGTGCCAGCCACACCTCGGCGCGTAGCCGGGCCGCGGTCTTCTCCAGCGCGGTGGCGTCGATCGTGCCCGCCCAGTACGCCTCGACGGCCTTCTTCAATTCCCGGTCGGTGCCGATGCGGGGATAGCCGAGCACGGTGCTCTGCCCGAATGCGGTGGTCACAGGGGGTCCTTCCCTCGAAGAGCCCAGCGGGCACGGGAAGGAGAAAGGCAGGGTACGGCGAGGTACCGACTCCCGCCCAGGCCCTCCCGAGGAGCCGCCGGCGGCGCACACCGGCGGTGTGCGCAGTGCTGGCAGGTCTTCGGACTCACGGGCGTGACCATGGTGGTCGCCTACTGGCCGTCGCTTCCCAGACCCTCGCGGGTCCAGTGCTTCAATGACGGCGGTCGTTCCCGCTTACCGCTGCGGGGCAGTCCCGGTCTTCCACCGGGTTCCCTCTTACGACGCCCCACCAAGCTGTCGGCGGGGCGAACCAGCACCACCGGTCATTCTACGGCCCCGGCAGGCTTGCTGTCGTCGACGGCGACCACCACCATTTGGGCGGTGGCCACTGTGGTCGCCGGTACGGCCCGATCCCACCGGTCCGCGGTCAACCTGACCGCGACCTCCAAGCCCTCTCTTGTGAGACGCTCCCGCAGAACCTCTCCAGCTCTGCAACGACGGCAGCAGTTCTTCGCTGGAAGCCACGGGCGGGTCAGGTACCGTGAACGTCATGGCACGAGGTATCTGGTCGCAGAAGGTCCGCACCGCCCGCTGACGGCGGCGCCTTCCCCTGCTGAATCCGCGCTCGCCGTCCCGGACCCCGCCGGGCGGCCGCCTGCTGCTGCCCGGCTCCACTGCGAGCCGCGGAGTACCTGTTGAACCTCACCCCTATCCCTGAGATCCTGTCCCCGCTCCTCCCAGCGGGCGACAGCGCGCACATCCGCGCCAAGGGCGTCGCCGTCACCCGCGGGTCGCGACGTGTCTTGCACGACGTGTCGGTCACCGTATCGGCCCGGTCCCGGATCGCCGTCGTCGGCGAGAACGGCCGCGGTAAGACGACGCTGCTGCACGTCCTCGCCGGCCTGATCCCGCCCGATGAGGGCACCGTGCACCGCGCCGGCACGATCGGCCTGGCCCGCCAGGAACTGGCGGCACGTGATGGTGAGACGGTCGGCACCCTGACGTCCGCGGCGCTGGCCGCCCCGCTCGCGGCCCTCACCGCGCTGCATGAGGCGACCTTGGCAATGACCGCCGGTGATCCGGCCGCCGACGACCGCTACGCCGTGGCATTGGAGGCTGCCACCCGCCTCGATGCGTGGGACGCCGAACGCCGCATCGACGTCGCCCTGGACGCCATCGGCGCCTGCCCAGACCGTAACCGTTGCCTGGCGACGCTGTCGGTGGGGCAGCGCTACCGGGTGCGGCTGGCGTGCCTGCTCGCCGCCCGGCACGACGTGCTGCTGCTCGACGAGCCCACCAACCACCTCGACGCCGGCGGGCTGGACTTCCTGACCCGCCAGCTACGCCAGCACGCCGGCGGCCTCGTCGTCGTCAGCCACGACCGGGCGCTGTTGCGCGACGTCGCCGACCGGTTCTGCGACCTCGACCCGAGCCGCGACGGCACGCCGCGGCTGTACGCCGGCGGCTACGACGCCTGGCAGCACGCCCTGCGCCGCGAGCGTGAGCGCTGGGAACAGGACTACGAACAGCAGCAGGCCGAGCACCGACGGCTGGCCGACGCGGTGTCGGCGGCCCGTGACCGGCTCTCCACCGGCTGGCGGCCGGACAAGGGCACCGGCAAGCACCAGCGCCAGTCCCGCGCGCCGGGTGTCGTGCAGGCCCTCAACCGGCAGCAGGACGCCCTCGCCGTGCACCGCATCGACGTTCCGCAGCCGCCGCCGACACTGCACTGGCCCGACCCGGTGGCCCGACCGGGGGCACCACAGCTACGCGCGCATGGCGTCACCGTAAACGGGCGACTCGCCGGTCCGATCGACCTCACCCTCGACGGCAGTGACCGGCTGCTCGTCACCGGATCCAACGGTGCCGGAAAATCCACCCTGCTCGCGGTGCTGGCCGGTGCCCTCCACCCCACGGACGGACGCCTCTGGACCGCGAGCGACACCCGCATCGCCCTGATCACTCAGGAGACCACCGAGCACGACCTCGCACTCACCGCCAGCCAGGTGTACGCCCGCCACGTGGGGCGGCTGGTCGTCCATGCCGGGCTGCGCGACGCCGACACCGTCGGACTCGGCGCGCTCGGACTCCTGGACACCGACGCCATGGGCACACCGGTCGGGCGGATGTCGCAGGGCCAGCGGCGGCGCCTCGACCTGGCCCTGGCGCTGGCCGAGCGACCCGGCCTGATCCTGCTCGACGAACCGACCAACCACCTGTCGTCGGCGCTGATCGACGAACTCACCAACGCAATCCGCGAGACCAGAGCCGCCGTCGTCGTCGCCAGCCACGACCGGCAAATGCTGCGAGACCTCGCCGACTGGCCGCGGCTAGAGATCGGACGGCGTGCGGAGCGTTACACAAACCGCGCTTCTTCGCTGGAAGCTAGGGGCGGGGCTGTTCCTCGTTGACCAACTCTTCGACCCCAGGTCGCAAGATCGTTAGCAACGCCCCAAGGCAGCCGGGCGGAGACTGTGTGGCATCTCTCAGCGTCGAACCGGTCGCCGCGGGAGCGCGTGTTGAACCGACCGGCCGACGAGGGCGCTACCCCCCCCGGAATCGCACGGAAGAACCGACTGTGCAGACGACAGACCGAACCCGACGCAGGGCCGGCTGTCCCTATTGCTGACCGTCGCAGGCGTGGCGACGACCGCGCTGCTGGCGCCGGCCGGGCCGGCCGCCGCGGCTGAGCCTCGGCCCACCTGTGAGGGCCGGGCGGCCGGGGACGGGTGTTGCCCTTTCTTCTCCCCCTTTGTGATGACGAGTTGCGAGGCGACGTCGCGCAGGCTCATCTCTTGGCTGCGCAGGTGCAGTGCCATGGACAGCATGTGGTCGTCGGTGACGCTGGCGCCGCCGATGCTCTTGCCCCGGGTGCGGCCGGACTCGTGGCCTTCCAGGGTGCGGTCGCGGATGTACTCGCGTTCCCTCCCGGACGGGGCCGCCAGCACGGTGAACACGATTCCCGACGGGGCATGCGAGCCCTGCAGCTCACCGGCGAGGAACTCTAGGCCGACGCCGGGTGCTTTCAGCTGCTCAACCAGGGCGGCCAACTCCAGACCGCGGCCCAGCCGCTTGTGCTAGTGGACGACGAGGGTGACCGCGGCGCCGGAGGCCCGAATCTCCTGGGCGAGGTGGCCCTGCGCTTGGGTAGCTGAACGGGATCCTGTTGGCAAATTTGGACAAGCTGGTGACGTGCGGGAATATCGGTCTGGACGCCATTTCAACGCCTTGCCCAGCGCTGCCCGGGCCGGATAAGGCGGGTCTCAGCGGCGATCCGGCGGTCGGAGGCGAGCAGGCCAGCGGTTCTATGGGCACCAAGACCGGCATCACCCGCGCTGGCTGGCGGACTTACCGGCCAGCGGCCGCCGGCTGACCATATCCACCTGCAAGTACGGCGGTTCGTGTGCGTGGCGCCTGCTCACATCATGGTTACTCCGCGTCGCACCTCCTGGCAGACGAAGTCCGCGAACGGTGTTACCAGATCCAGCCCGAGGAGTCCCTGTGCGAAGAGGAACTGACCCTGCGGATTGAGTTCCAGCCACACCGGGTCCCGAGCGTCATCGAGTTTCAGGTCGAACACCCCCATGCGCAGGCCCAGGCGGTGCAGGAGTTCGGCGAGGCGCCGCGTCAGGTTACCGTCCAGCCGAACTTCGTAGATGGGTACGTTCAGGTTTCTGCGCCAATCTAGGTCGGGTGACTCGATCTGCACGGCGTACGCCGTTTCCTCGAGGACCAGGACCCGCAGGTGCCGGAACCCGGGCACGTGCTCCTGGTAGATCGCCGGCGCGAGCCGCATCGAGTCCTCGGCGGCCAGGTGCTCCTCAAGAACCGGTGCGGTCAGCAGCGGCCAAACCGTACTGCCTTTGATCGTCTTGACGATGACACCGTTGGGCATGGACGCGTGGAACTGCCGGATCTGTCGTGGATCCTGGCTGACGAGGGTGCGAGGAATCCGTAGGCCACATGCCTCGGCGGCGCGCAGCTGCACGAGCTTGTTGTCGGCCAGCCGGGTGGCGTGCGGATCACTTATCCAGGTTCCGCGGAACTCGGTGACCAGAAGGCCGAGCAGCGCCCAGTGGCAGTCATTTCTGATGACCTGGATCTGCGCCGGATCCGTTACGAACGGGGGCACGACCTGGGGAACGTTGAACCGTCGCAGCCAGATGAGGTCCAGTTCCCGCACGTCGACCAGGTCGCCCTCGTGCGACGGCAGTAGGCAGACGTTATCCGACCAGGTGATGCCGCCGCTTCCGGCGAGACGGTCCGTTTCGATCACGCTACAGATGACGCCCTCGCGCTGACGCAACTCCTGCTGAACGAGCAAGGCGTGTAAGTCGTTCCGAAGCGACAGGATGGCGATGTGGCAGGATGTCACCGACTCGCTCATGAACAAGACCCGGGGTTAGTCGTAGTCGGGATCGTCGACTTTGCGGGGATCCCCGGAAATCGTTCCGGTGCAGGTGCCGGTGTTGGGGTCGGCGCCACCATCGTCATCCGGAATAACCACGGCCCGATCACGGATCTCTCGAACCTGAGTGCGGAGGAACTCCATCGTCATTCTCTCCCACTCGGCGAGCCGTTCCGGGGGTATCACCTCGACGTCGGCGACCGGTTGCACCAGGAAGACCATGGGGAACACGGCCTTTTTCTCCTTTTTCGCTGCCGGCGGTCCAGCCTGCCGGCCCTCTGGTTCGTTGCTCTGTGTTGCGGTCATGAAATGCCCCGTCTCGTGCGCACACAATGGCCTGTCCCAGGGAAGGGGTCGTTTTACTGGATCCGCGAAAGCGCCGATATATCGCCGACGCCGCGAATTGGAACGAGGGAGCAAGGGCCAGGTGAACGCCATATTGGGACTATTTCCGTTTGCCGTCAATGCGGCTGACCAAGATTTTACACAAGGGGTGCTGGTGACGGCTGGCGAAGAAAGGGGCGGATTCGCTGAGTGAGCCGTTTCAACCCTTTTGAGGCTGCTCAAATACGGTGCGGCAGGCGCAGGGTGATTGCGTTCTCGCGGTCCAGGCACCCGTGCCACAACTTCCCAGTCCCTTGGTCAATGCCTCATGGCGTACCCGCTGGAAGGCGCGGCAACCGGACAGGCTGGTGCCGCCTCCATTCGGCCGGTGGGCGGGTTCGGCCGGGTGCCGTGTGCAGCCGTTCGCCGGGACGTTCGCGGCATCCGCGCCGCGCTGGGCGCGATCAGGGAAGGAACGCTGTGCGGGCTCCACTTGCGACGCCAAGCGCTTGATCATGTTCAGCCTGACCTGTGCCACGAGGCGTCTGCCGAGGACGGTACGGGCCCGGATCGGATCCGGGCGCGAAGCGCCGGCTTCGTTGCCGCCGGTAGGGCCGGCGGGAATCTTGGCTGAAGTGCCGGACGATGAAGACCGATATGGCCGCGCTCGCGAGCGCCACCAGGACGAAGGCGAGCACCGGTGTGGACGTCTCGGATCTCGCCGCTGACTGAAGCTGTGTGGCACCTGCCGATCCGCCCGTGGCGGATCCCGGCGGGGCTGCGGTCGGCAGCGCGGCGAAGTCGACGATGCCGCTGCTCTCCAGCAGGGTCATGTGCGTCATGACGAACTGGTTGGTGCGCTGGGCGAGTTTGCGCATCGTGTCGTTGCGGGTGCTCGCCCGGATCGTGGCGATGGCCGGGAAGATCTTGCCGTGGGCCGCCCGCAGCCGGTCGATGTACACCCGGTCGAACTCTTCGCCCTCCGCGTCGCGCATCTCGTCGAGCCAACCCTGTTGGTCGGCGTTGGGCTTGTTCGGCAGGGAGACGTCCAGCTTCTTGGCCGCGTCGCGGACGAGCTGGTCGAGCGCGACGTGCTGGGCGGCGATGTCGCGCCCGATGGACTGGATCCGGGGATCGTCCGACTTCTCCTGAGCCATCTTGCCGGCGGGAATCTCCCAGAGCCCGGCGAGGCGGACCTTCACCGCGAAGTCGCGGTCGGCGTCGGAGACCTCGCCCTTGCCCCGGTCGGTGATCAGCCCGTTCGGCGGGTCCGGTACGCCGGGTTCAGCACGTGCCCCCTGCGGGTCCAGCAGAAGGAGAACCGCGGTGGCCAGCGCCGCACCCCACAGGCGGCGCTGCCACCGCAACATCCGATTGATGGCGAACACGTCAGCCTCCAGCCATGGCCTGGGAACGTCCCTGGTGAGCGGAACTACGTGGCTCGGCATGCTTCGGATCAACACGCGAGACGGATTTGCGCAGGTTCCTTCCCCGGCCCCGACACGCCCTCGCCCCTCAACCACGGTGGGGCCGTCCCGCAGAACGCTAGCCACACCCTCGCTGTCTGAACCCGGGCGGACGACGGAGGTCGTGTCAACGGCACGGCCTCGCCCCCGCTGACCGCGCGGGACGAGGAGCACCACCCTCCACCAGTCCCGCTCTCCATCGGCGCGACCCCTCCTGCGGCATTCACGCGTTCGGGGCCTCGGCGGCGGGCCCGGCAGTACCTTTCCGGGCTGGTCGGGGGCCTGGACCGGATCAACGGCTGGACCCTGGCGGAACAGGCCGGCGACATCTCGCCGGGCGAAATGCAACGCTGCCGGCGTGCTCACGGTGCCCGGTGCCGCGTACGCCGCCGACACGACGACCCAGTTGTCCGCCACGCAGATGGTCGCGGCGTTGAAGCCGGTGGCGATCGCGTCCACGGCCGCAGCCGATGGCGGCTGGAAGGCCGACATCACCATGACTCAGGGGATCTGGGTCTCCGGGAGGATGTCCAGCATCATGGAGAGCGTGAGTAAGAAGCGATCTCGGAGGCCGCGGCGTGTGTTCACGCCGGAGTTCAAGGCCGAGATCGTCGAGTTGTGCGGGGACAACGCCGTCGCCGAATCGTTTTTCGCCACGATCGAGACCGAACTGCTGCACCGGCGGGCCTGGCCCACCCGCGAGACCGCCCGGCAGGCGATATTCGAGTACATCGAAGGCTGGTACAACACCCGCCGCCGACACTGTGGGACTCCGATGGCCAGTACGAGTGGTTCATCGCCTCGACCCTGGTGTCCACCGGCACCCACGGTCCGATCTTCGTGTGGTGCACCGGTGTCGGCCGGGTGTGGTGGACCAACGCGGAAGACTCCGGCGAAAGTGACGACCACCGCGATCGGTGACGAGAACAGCTACTCCGGGCCCGGCGCAGCCGGTATCGCCCAAGAGCTGACAGCATCTGGACTGGACGATGCCGACCCGGCCACCTCGCGGCGCACGGCCGGCCACCGGCCTGCGGTGCCGGCGCTCACCGAGCCGGCATCGCCTGTCGTCGCCGCTCACGTCGGCTGTCGCTACTGGTGGCCAACCTCGCGATCCGGTCTGATGGTGCCTACGGCGTGGTGGGTCCGGCATTGATGGTCACCGGGGCGACGGTCACGTCCACTCGCATGGTCAGATCGTCGATCCACAGGCTGGTGGCGCCTGCCTCCAACCGGGACTGCAACTGCACCCGGTAGACGCACGGCTGTTGATTGGCGGATTCGCGGCAGGTCGCCACATACTCCTGGGCCAACGTGTTGGCCTGCCAGTCGTTCGCCCCGCCCTTGGCCGAGTCCCAGGCATAGCTGTCGGGGCGCCCGGTGTTGTCTGGCAAGGTCGGAGAGCCGTTGACCAGGAACCGGCCGCCGCACCATCCGATGCTGGCCTCCTCTTTACCCTGACAGTCCAGTTCCGCTACGGCTGTCAGGTCGACCAGTGCCTGGGCTCCGAACGGAACCGTGAAGGAGAGCTGTCCACAGGCGACGTCGAACCATTCGGCGCCGAACTTGGCCTCCTCGTAGGTGAACGGCACGTTGTTGACATTGCGGTACTTCTGCTCCGCCGGATGCAACTGACGCAGGAAGAGGCACTGGTCGGGCGCGTACTCCGCCCCGTACATCTTGATGCCCTGCGGATTCACCGGGTCGGGGCCGGGAGCGGCCGCGGCGGGTACGGAAACCCCGAGCAACGCGACAGCACCGCCCAGTACCAGACCTGCGGTGCGCTTCCACGACAGGTGTTTCGACGACATGAGACCTCCCTGATCGGCAACGGATTCCAGCAGTGTCGTCCGCCGGGTCAGAGCGCCCTCAAAGCGTCGTCAAAGTGCGCTGTCGGCCGTCGGACTCCGACGCCGGTCGCGCAACGCGGGCCCGATGATTTCCGTCGCTGTGATACCAATCTCCCGCATGGCCTCGGCATAGTGCTGCTGGGCGCGCGCAGCCTCGCCGAAGTGACCTGCCCGGGCCAGTACGGCGATCAGGCTCTGGTGCGATTGCTCGTCGTACTGATCGATGGCCAGCAGACGCAACAGATAGCGGACCGCGTCGTCGACATCGTGATCGCGCCGGGCCAGCACCGCCAGCGCCCGCAGCACGTGCAGGTACGTCGCCCGTGCCTCCTCGCGCAGCGCACGGGCCCAGTCGTCGTAGGGTTCGCCCGCGAACACCTCACCGCTGAAGCACCGCTCGGCCTCGGCCAGCACGGCGTAGGCGTCGGCGTGCCGGTCGTATTCGGACAGCCGCAGGCCCTGCTGTGCGGTGGTCAGAAACTCCTCCACGTCCACCGTCAGGCGATCGAGGTTCAGCGTGATGTTCGCCTGACTCGCGGCTATAAAGTGGTGCGGCGAGACGCACCGGCCCGGGTCGAGCACGCTACGCACGGTTGACAGCGCGACCGACAACCGGTGGCTGATGCGCTCGCTCTGCCCGCCGGGGCCGTTGCCCCAGAGCAGTTCGGCGAGTTCGTCGCGGGGCACCGGGCGGCCTCGCCTGGCGACCAGGACGCGGAGCAGATCCCGCGCCTTCTGGGAGGGCCATGCGGCCGGCGGTACCGGGTCGCCGCCGACGAGCACGCTGAAGCCGCCCAGCGTGCGGATCTCCACCTGGGCCGGGGCGGCCGGGCCGGGCCTGGCCGGCGGGGTAGGCGTGACACCGGCCGCGCGCAGCCGGCCGGCGGCGAGCCGGGCGCTGGCCCGCTGCTCGGTGCCGGCGCCCGGCAACTGCCCGAGCGTGATGCGTACCCGGTCGATCTCCACCGAGGCGTGGGTCTCCTGCCAGATGGCCAACGCTTCGGTCAGTGCGCGGCTGGCCTCGGCGGGGTCAGCGGTCGCCGTCGATTGCAGTTCCAGCGCCTCCGCGAGTCCGGGCCGGTCGCGCTGGCGCCCGGCGGCCTCCGCCGCGGCGCGTGCATGCCGTAGCGCCTCGGCCAGGTCACCGGCGCGCACGGCGATCGTCCCGGCGGCAAGGTGCGCGGTGGGCACCTGCGAACCGGACGCATGCCGCAGTGCCTCCCGGCACAGATCGGTGGCCTCGGCCGGCCGGTCCGCGGCCACTACAAGTGCCAGCCCGGCCAGTGCCGGGACCATGCCCTGCCTGTTGGCCTCGCCCGACGCGGCACGCATCGCCTCGCGGTACAGCGCCTCCGCCTCACCCAGCCGGCCGCGTTGGCGGTGGACGTCGGCGAGGCCGCTGAGCGGGTACGTCACCTTGCGCGAGTCCATGTGCTGGTACAGCTCGATGGACCGGATGAGCCGGGACGCAGCCTCGTCCAGCCGGCCCAACCGGCGCAACAGCATGCCCTCATTGCACAATGCCATCGCGAGCATGCCCACGTGGCCGTTGCGCTCGGCGAGACAGGTCGCCGGGACAAGCACCTCCAGCGCCTCCGCGTGGCGGCCCTGCCGTTCCAGCCCGGCGGCCATGTTGGCCCGGATTCGAGTGACGAGGACGGTGTCACCGACCCCCTCGGCCAGCCGCAGCGCCCGCTGATAGTGCGCCATCAGCGCGGCCGGGTCCGCGGCCAGGTTCGCGCAGAGGGCGAGAGCCACGTACGCGTTGGCCCGGGCCCGTTCGTCGCCACAGGCGACCGCGGACCGGTGGGCCCGCTCGGCGTAAGACCGGCACTGCGGCTCGTCGCCGGTCAGCCAGTGCGCTGCCGCCGTCCAGCCCAGCAGCAGGGCCTCGTCGGCGGTGTCCTCGTCGGTGAGCGCGCCCCGGGAGAACACCCGCAGCGCGTCACGTGGATCACGCCACATATAGGTGGCCGCACCGTACCGCCAGGCCAGCGCGGGCCGCAGTCTCCGGTGCAGGTCGACGGCCAACGACGCGTAGACCGCCAGCGCTGCACGGGGGTCCCCGGTCGTCTCCAACGCCTCGGCCAGCAGCAGGTCGGTGTGCTCGTCTCGCACTCCCGCCGGCAGGCGCGACGCCACGGCCACCACTCGGGCCGCCGCCCCGGAGAAGAGCAACGCCCCGCCGTGTTCGGCCAGCAGTGTGGCGCAGCCCGCGTCGTCTCCGGCCGTGGCAGCCAGCCGGAGCGCCTCAGCCGGCCGGTTCCTCGTGCGGTACCAACCGGCCGCGGCTGCCAGCACCCGCTGCCGCGTCGCCGGTCGCGACAGGTGTCCACGGGCGGCCGCGGCCACCAGCGGTACCACGTGGTGCTCGCCGTCCGTCGGCGCAGGCCCTGGTTTGGGCAGCTGACCCGGTGCCGGTCCCGGTGAAGCGAGCAGACCCAGTCGCGTGAGGTGATCGATCGCGTCGCCGGCGCGGCGGTGGCCGAGCGTTCGGGCAAGCTCCACGGAGATCGACTCCACCTGGGCGGCGTCGGCCAGCAACCGGCGAGTTGCGGGGTCGAGGCCGGCGAAGACCTGCTCGGTGAGGAATCCGAGGATCGTGGACCCCGGTCCGGCCAGCGCCGCCAGCAGCCGATCCCCGGACACCATCGCGGTGAGCGCCGGGTCGGTGGCTAACGCGGCGCCGACAAGATGTACCAGGGTCGGCCAGCCGAAAGTGAACCGGTAGACCTGCTCGGCCAGGTCGGCGCCGGTCACACCGTAGCTGCGGTCGAGCAACCCGGCCGTGCCGCCGGCATCCATCGCCAGGCCGACCGGTCCCACCCGCGCGGGAATCGCATCGGTCGGTAGTGCGGCGGCGGGCGGCGGGCAGCGACCGATCACGACCAGCCGGCTCTGTTCGCCCAACGCCGGCAGCAGCACGCCCGGCTGAGCGAGGTGTACGTCGTCGACGATCGTCGTCGTGCCGTCCGGCACCGTGCCGCGTGCGCCGGTGGTCAGCGCGGCGCCGGACAGCCAGCGCGCGGCGCTTTCGTCCAGCCAGCGCCGTACTGCCGTGGTCTTGCCGTACCCAGCCGCGGCCTGCACGACGGTCAGGCACGCAGTCAGCGGGTTATCTACCACGGTGGATGGTATCTCGCTCCTACAGGTGGGATCACCGCGCTGGCACAGACCCGACAAGCGCACTTCGCTCGTGGCGACGGGATCCGCTCCGCGGTGAAACCGTCATCCGGCGCGATCTCCGTCAGTTCGTGTACCTCTGGACGAGGTCCTCGGCGAGGGGCGGAAGTGATCCTGGTCAGCGGCTTTTCATGGACGGACATCGCTCGGCCAAGATCGCTCTAGTGGATCTTGTGGTCACAAGCGTGGTCACTTCGATCGCTACCGTGGGTGGCACCAGCACGATGATGGCGTGAGTCGTCTGGCCAGATTGTGTGCGGTGGATCAGGACCAAGGCGGCGCCGTGCGAGAAACGGCTGGCTTGGCTCTCATCGGCGGGAGGCGATTCCGGACCTGTGTGGCGCTGCACGGCACGTTCGAGAGACCGCGGCACCGACGATCTACCGCAGGTTGGACCAGAAACAAGCTGGACCAGCAGCGGCGTCAGATGCGCAGGTCATGGTCGGTGAGCCGGCCGACGAAGGCCGGTCGTCAGTGACCCGGTCGGCCAGGCGGGTGTGGACCAGCACCAGCGCGGACGGCAGCAGGTGCAGGGCCAGGCCTCGGCGTGGCCGTCGATCCAGATCTACCTCGACCGGGCGTAGTCCGACACCAGCCGGGCTCGACCCGGCCTGGACCGGGCCCCTCGCTGCGGTCCGCACCGGCGATACCCTCGTGGTGCCGGAGCTGGACTGGCTTGCCCCCTCGGTGTCCACGCCTGGCAGATCGGGGGCTACCTAGCCGAGCGTCGGATCCGGCTGCAGCTCGGCGCGACGATCTACGACCCGGCCGACCCGATGGGCGAGACGTTCTTCAACATCTGCTCTCCATGGAGGACATGACGTCTGTTCATGTCGCGTCCACGGGTCGTCGTCTTGCCGGGTGTGCGATTTCGCCGGCGGGTACGGGCCGGGAGAATAGGTAGCCCTGACCGAGCGGACAGCCGAGGTGCAGGAGCAGCTGTCGTTGGGTTGGTTCCTCGATCCCTTCCGCGACGACCGTTAGTTCCAGGGTTCTGGCCAGTCGCAAGATCGCGTCCACGACGGCCTGTTGTTGTGCCGAGTGCGCCATGTCGTCGAGGAAGGATTTGTCGATCTTCAGTACGTCGACGGGGAACTGGCGCAGGTAGCTGAGCGAGGAGTATCCCGTGCCGAAGTCGTCGATCGCGATCCGCACTCCCCAAGAGCGCAGCTGCATGAGGTCCGTCCAGACCTGTTCGTCGTCGCGGAGCAGGAGACTCTCGGTGATCTCTAGTAGCAGGTTGTCGGCGGGGACACCGGTTTCGTCGAGCAGATGCCGGAACCGGTCCACGAAGCCCGGGCTGCGGAACTGGCGAGCGGAGACGTTGACGCTGACATACGGTGATTCTCCAGCGGTGTACTGCGCCATGCGGCGCCAGCCGGCCAGCGTTCGTAATGCCTCCCCCAGAACCCAGTCGCCGAGTTCCACGATGAGTCCGCTGTCCTCCGCTACTTCGATGAATTCGTCCGGTGGCACCATCCCTCTTGTCCGGTGCTGCCAGCGCACCAGTGCTTCGTAGCCGACCGGTACGGCGTCGTCGAGTCTGACGATGGGCTGGAAGTGCAGGAGGAAGTCTCCTTCTGCGAGCGCCTGGGCCAGGGCCGCGCGCAGCTCGATTCGTTGTCGGGTGAGCTCGTGCAGCTGTGCCTGGTAGCGAGCCCATTGGTTCTTGCCGGCCGTTTTCGCGGTGCGCAGTGCGACGTCGGCCTGACGCAGTAGGTCCTCGCCGTCGGTGGCTTGTGCCGTGCTGGCGATACCGCAGCTGGCGGTGTGCTCGGTGATGCCCGCCGTCACGGTGACCGGTTGGCGCAGGCTTTCCAGCAGCGTCGCGGCACGCTGCTCCAGTGCTTCGGGATGAGAGGCGTCGGTCACCAGTACGGCGAATTCGTCCGCGCCGAGCCGGGCGACGTCATCGGGGTTGGCAACGACTGCGCGTAGTCGTTCAGCCAGTACGGTGAGCAGCTCGTCACCGGCTTGGTGACCCATAGTGTCGTTGACGGCCTGAAAGTCGTCGACGTCCAGGAGGAGAACACCAACGAGCCGATCGGTATGTACCCCGTTCTGGGCTGCCTGGTGCAAACGTTCCACGAAATAGGCTCGGTTGCCTAGCCCAGTGAGACCGTCGTTGTAGGCGAGCCCGGTGAGTTCGTGCTGAAGCCGTCGTTGTTCGGTGACGTCACGCATGGTGAGCACCAACCCGTTGACGGTCGAGTCGTCGTGCAGGTTCTTGCACGTGGCCTCGACGGTGATCAGCGCGCCGTCGGGGCGCATCAGGCACCAGTCGGTAGGCTCGTCGATGTTCCTGTTGTTACGCACCGCTTCGATCACGGTTTCTGCCTGGGCCCGCTGCTGGTGGTGCAGCAGGTTCAACACCGGCGTACCCGGCGTGACCGCACCGAACAGCCTCGCGGTTGAGGGGGTCGCGTACCGGATCAGGCCGTCGCCGTTGATGACGATGATGATGTCGCTGGCGTGCTGCACCACGCTGCGGAAATACTCCTCGGTCTGCCGTCGCGTGATCTCTTCGTTGAGTGCGACACGGTTGAGTGCTTCTGCGGCTTGAGCGGCGAGCAGTTCCAAAGAGCACCGTGCACGTCGCAACGCCACCTCGGCGCCTGCCGCGACCAGCACCGGAGACGGGGATTCCGCCTCCACAAGGAGGCCTGTATCAGTCAGCGGCAGCAGCAGCCCGTATGGCAGGTGGACCATGTCGGCGCGTAACTCGGTGGGTAGCTCAGCAGCCGGCAGCAATACCGAGGGGCGAAGGCCGATGTCGCTCTGCGCCGGCTGCCTTCCGGCCCCAGACCACACCTGAGCGTGGTGCGGCCTTGGCGCCAGCAGTTCTCCCATGGCCCGCTCAGCAATGGCCAACACCTCGTTGACGCTACGCGCGCTCGACAGCGCCGCGTGAACGCGACCCAGTACACGCTCTCGGGCGAGCGCTTGCTGGTAATGCGCGACGACGCCCGCAAGGCGCGCGGAGACCACGAGAAAGACGGCAATCACCACGACCGCGATGGCGGCTACTTCACCCGCCTGGGTCAACAGCGCCCTGGCGACGAGCACCGCCGGGGCGATGCTGGCGGCGAAACACAGCAACGCGATCCGAACCACGCCGACCCTGGAGTCGGCCTCGGCCTCCGGCGACGGCTCGGTAAGGCACCGCATCGACGGATGCAGGGCGGCAGCACCCAATCCGCCGTAGAAGACGACCCAGGCCAGGTCGATCGGGCTTGCAATCTCCCAGCCGTCCCCCAGATGCGCGGCCGCGTAGAGCACATCGCCGCTGAAGAGCGCCGCCGCGGCGAACGCCACCATGATCACCGATACGCCGCGCACGCGAGAACGGGTCAGCAGTTGCACGAGCGTCGCCAGGACGACCAGGTCGCCCAGGGGATAGCCAACCGATACGAGCTTTGCCAGCAAGCTGAGGCCAGGATTGGTGAGGTTCGGCTCGACCAGGAGGGTCCACGCTAGGACGCCGACGCCCAGGGTGACGGTGAGCGTGTCCAACACCGTTCCTAGTCCAGGATTGTCCGACCGGCTCCTGATGGCGGCTATCAATCCTGCGGTCATCAGCGGATAGATGGCCAGGTAGACCAGGTGGGCGGTGGACGGAAACCCGACCTGCCTGTCGAGTACCAAGACCTGGACGTTGATCATGGTGTCGCCTACGGCGAAGGCGAGCACCGCGCCAGCGAAGAGCAGCCACGGGGCCCGTCGGCGGGGACGATGAAGCTTCACGCCGACGACGATGGCGATCAGACTGCAAAGAGCCAGCACAACCCATGTCGCAGTCCGCCATCCCGGCACTGCGAAGTACCCGACGGTCAGCGCGCCGAGTAGAGCTACGTAGCCGGTCAGGGTCGAGCGAACACGCATCCAGTTGTCCTCGGCGATGAAGGTCTCACCCTTTCATCGGCCGGCAGAAGCCCGTGCTGAGCGGCAGAACGGACATCCTGTCGACGAGCCAGCCTGGCATATTCTGCGCTGCGGCCGGGGCGACCGCCGGCTCAGCGGCCTTACCCGGCCTCGGCAAGATCATCAATGAAAGGGCCCGGACTCTCTTCGGTACTCCCGTCGCCCAGCTCGAGACGGTGCGCCCCGCCCGCACCGCCCTGGTCGCCCTCGGCCTGCTCGGGTCGCGCTGATTGCGGCATGACATCGCTACACGAGCCTCGGGTGTTGCGCAGATCCTGGCATTGCTGCAGGCCCGGGCGGACACGGCGGGGTTGATCGGCTGGATGGTAAGCGTGGACTCGACCATCAGCCGCGCCGATCAGCATGCGGCCGGAGCCCGCCGACACGGCGAGGGGCAGAAGGAACCGCCCGGCGGCGTGCAGACCGAACCGGCGGATCACGGGCTCGGCCGATCGAGGGGCGGCTGGACCACCAAGACTCATCTGGCCTGTGAACAGGGCCGCAAGCTGATGGCCGTGGTGGTGACCGCCGGGCAGCGCGGCGACAGCCCGCAGTTCATCACCGTGCTGGCCAAAGTGCGCGTCGCCCGTACCGGCGGTGGCCGGCCACGAACCCGCCCGGACACAGTGCTGGCCACAAGGCGTACACGTCCAAGGCCAACCGTGCCGACCTGCGCTGCCGCGGCATCCGAGCCTGCATCCCCAGCAGGAGCGACCGGGACGTCCACCGCAAAGCCCAAGGATCCAAGGGCGGACGTCCGCGTGCCTTCGACCCCGAGAACTACCGCCTGCGTCACGCCGTGGAGTGGCGCATCAACCAGCTCAAACAGCACCGCGCCATGGCCAC
The DNA here is from genome assembly GCF_003751945.1 of Couchioplanes caeruleus. NCBI lineage: Bacteria > Bacillati > Actinomycetota > Actinomycetes > Micromonosporales > Micromonosporaceae > Couchioplanes > Couchioplanes caeruleus. The sequence goes on from NZ_RJKL01000001.1 coordinate 7,271,073, forward strand.
CAGGTACGACAAGCTCGCCGTGCGCTACGAAGCCACCCTTACCATCGCCGCCATCAACCAGTGGCTTCGAGCACTACGAAACACGGCCTAGTACTGCAACGGCAGTTAGGTGAGTGGATAGCCGCGTCGTCGGTAGTGGCATAGCCGTGCCTGGTATTGGCGTGTGCGGCGCCATCGTGACCACCACCAGACGTGGTGTCTGTGCTGGTGGGAGCGGACGACCAGTGCGGCGATCAGGCGCCTGATCTCGGGTACGGTGAAACCGATCATCATGTGCTCGCCGGTGCAGGTTCCCCCTTTGCGGTAAGGGTTTTCGCGACGACGAGCCAAGCGTGCGCGGCCATCGACAAGGTGATGTGGGCATACCAGGCCCGCCAGTCACGGACCTGATACTCGTCGAGACCGGCACCGTTTTTGGCTTGCTGGAAGCATTCCTCCACGGCCCAGCGGCTGCCGGCTACGCGGGCCAGGTCCATCAGCCGGGTCTGGCGAGGTCCGTAGCAGACGTAGTAGGCCAGCTCGCCCGTGCTGATGTTGCGGCGAGCGAGCAGCCAGTGCCCGCGACCCGGCCGCCAGAACACCCGGATCGGCGTCCGCGCCCAGTGGTATTCGCGGGGTCCGTGAGCGCCGGGCCCGGCCGAGATCCTCGACCAGGCCCGGCCCGGCAGCGCGGCGATCAGGTTGTCGACGCGGGCGAAGCCCATGCTGGTGGTGACCACGTCATCGTTGCGGCGGGTGGCGACCACATGCGCCTGGTCGTGCTCTTCCATCCACACCCGCAGCGACTTCGACTGCCCGTAGGCCTCGTCCATCGTCACCCACCCGGGTGCGATCCCCGCGGCGAACGCCCGGCCGAGCATGGTGCGGGCCATCTCGACCTTGGTGGCGAAGCCGACCTCGTCCGGGATCCCCGCAGCCCGACAGCGTTCACGGTCGTCGGTCCAGGCCTGCGGCAGATACAACTGCCGGTCGATCAACGCGTGACCCTTGCACGAGCGGTAAGCCAGGAACACCCCGACCTGGCAGTTCTCGACCCTGCCGGCCGTTCCCGAGTACTGACGGGCCACGCCGGCGGACTTCACGCCCTTCTTCAGAAAGCCGGTGTCGTCAATGATCAGTACACTCTGCGGGTCGCCGAGGTGCTCGACCACGTAGTCCCGCACGTCGTCACGGACTGTGTCGACGTCCCAGTCCGCCCACCGCAACAGGCGTTGCATTCCGTCCGGCGACACATCGCCGGCCTGCTCCGCCAGGGTCCAACCATTGGTCCGATCCAGGCCCGCGACCAGCCCGCACAGGTACTGCCGGGCCCGCCGCCGCGGCTCCGCACGCGTGAACCGGCCCGCGATCCGGGCATGCAACCGATCCAATTCCGCCGACCACACCGCAACATCGACATTCGTCACACCATGACCAACGACCCGATCATGAACTCGTTTCACCTGCTGAGTGCCGTTGCAGTACTAGTGTGCCCCGCCGCCACCAAGGTTGACGAGGACCACCCCGAGGATGATCACCGCGATGCCCGCGTAGGCGACGGGAGTGATCTTGTCGCTGAAGGCGTAGAGGCCGACGACCGTGATCAGCGCGGTCCCCACGCCCGACCAGATCGCATACGCGGGGCCCATGCTCAGCCCTTGCTTGAGCGCCAACGACAGGCATAGGAACGACACCCCGTAGCTCACGGCGACGACCACGCTCGGCCAGAGCCGGGAGAAACCTTCCGACGCCCGCAGCGCACTGGTACCGATGACCTCGAAGACGATCGCCGTTGCCAGCAGGAGTAACCCGTACACAGGTGGACCGCCCATCGTCTCAGCGGGAAACGCGTTCGGCTGCATCACCCGCAATGCTCGTCGCCTGACAGCGACCCGTCCGAGCATGGGTGATCCGCGCAAGCGGCGTGCGAGGGCCGCCCTGATCAGGCCACGCCCCGCACTGTTTCACGCCGCCAGAACATCGGTCTCGAACTCGGCGACGTCCTCGGGGCCCGGCTGCGGGCCGCTTGTCCGTCGGCGCATCACCATCCGTACCGCGGCCTGACCTGCACCAGCTCGCTCCCGCGGTCGCTGCCCGGTCCCCGCGCTGGCGGCCCAGATGGGACACGCCTACACCTGGGACGCCGATGAACCGTGACCTGTTCACCGACCGGATGTATAGTCAGCGGACTGTCGCTGTAGGAACTTGGCAACCTGCTCGGCATCCACCCCCATGGCCTGTACCCCTTCGATGCCTCCGGTGGACTGCTCCACCAGAGGCGTCCGCGTTCTGATCGAGCTGACCCGGCGCCTCGACCTGCACTCCGCCGCCCTGTCGCTTGTTGTGCGCCAGCTAATACTCCAGCCGGGGATCGTGATCACGCTGGACGAGGGCGCGCCGTGGCGTAATCACTGTCAAGGGTTCGGCTTGGTGACAGCGCTGGCCGTGTATTCAGAGAAGATTTCGCCGAGGATGCGCTGCGCGTTCGCGAATTCTTTCGCGTCCTCAGGATCTTCGAAGGTGTCGGGGCAGCTGGCGAGGGTTTTCCAGAGGGCCCAGCCACGTCCGCGCGCCCATGTCGCATCGTCGACCGTCAGCCGCTTGCAGAATGCCTGCCGGCCGTCGGCGGTCAGCAACGTCCAGGCAATCGCTAGGTCACAGGCCGGGTCACCGACGCCGCATGTCCCGAAGTCAATGACGGCCGCCAACTGGCCGTCAGCAAGTAGAAGGTTTCCCTGGGCGATGTCTCCATGGAACCAGCGGTCTACGCCGTCCCAGCGGGCGTCGAGCGCCCTCGCCCAAATCTCGCGAATCAGCTCGGCATCGACGTGGCCAGCCAACTCGGCGAGCGCATCGTAAACCTTCTTGTCGTAGGTGCGTAGGGTGCCACCCCGGAACCAGTTGTGAATGCCCGGCTGCGGACCGCCGGCGCTGTCGATGCTCTGCAGGGCCGCTAAGAACTCGGCTAGGTCGAGCGCGAATCGCACCGGGTCGGCGATGCGGTCTACGCGTGCAGGCTCGCCGTCGAGCCATCGGTAGATCGACCAGGGATAGGGGTAGCCCGCACCTGGCTTGCCCTTCGCCAGTGGGGCAGGGACGGGCAGCGGCAGCTGAGCGGCGAGGGCCGGGAGCCACCGATGCTCCTTATCGACTGCTAAGGCGTACTCGGCGGCGCTGGGCAGACGCACTAGCCTGTTGGGGCCGAGGTGGAAGGTCCAGTTGTCCCAGCCGCCGTTGGCTACCGGCTCGATCGGGAGATCGGCCGGTTCCGGGAACTGGCCGGAGATGAGCCGACGCACCTGTTCCGCGTCGACGGTGATGCGCTGCGGCGGGGGACCGAGATCCGGAATTTCACTCACTGAGCCATCCTCGTCTGACCATCGACGTCGAGCGCGATGTGGTGCACCAGCGGAAGCAGCCACCGCTGATCATGGACGGTTGTGTGGACTGACCATGACGCAGCGGTGGCTGCGGGATACAGGGTAGACGCCCAGCGGTGGAGGGTGTTGTTCGACGACTTGATGTTGACCATCGGTAAGCGCTTCGGCCGGCCGGAACCCCGACGGCGAATGCGCGACTTCGTCCGGGGCCTACTGGCTCCACTACCGCGTAAGAACTGCTGGACGATCGCCGAGCACGCCGGTGATGTCGTCCCGGACGGGATGCAGGATCTGCTGAACAGGGTGAAGTGGGACGACGCCGCCGTGCGGGCCGACGTCCGCGAGTTCATCGGCCAGCAGCTCGGCGACGCCGCGGCGGTGCTGGTCATCGACGAAACCGGTGATCTGAAGAAGGGCCGGCACACCGTCGGCGTCCAACGGCAGTACTCCGGCACGGCCGGCAAGATCGAGAATTGCCAGCTCGCCGTGCATTTGGTCTACGCCACCGAGACCGCTCACGCAATGCTGGACACGGCCCTGTACCTGCCGAAATCCTCGTGCGACGACCCGCAGCGCCGAGCCGAGGCCGGTGTCCCCGAGAATGTGCGATTCGCGACCAAGCCACAGCTGGCAGCCAGATTGATCGAAGCTGCGGTCACCGGCAGGTCTCGGCGTCTACCGCGTCGACATGCTGGCTGCAGAGCTTCCCGCCGCCGCGTGGCCGCGGATGTCCGCCGGGCAAGGCGCGAAGGGTTACCGCTACTACGACTGGTCCTTGGTCGCCTTGCCCCGCGCCACCGACAGTCACGGCGGGCATCACTGGCTGCTCATCCGCCGCAACCGCAGCACCGGCGAGTTGGCCTTTTACCGCTGCTGGTCACCGCAGCCCGCCGCGCTGCACATGCTGGTCATGGTCGCTGGGCGCCGCTGGAAGATCGAGGAATCGTTTCAAGCCGCGAAGACCGGGCTCGGCCTGGACCAGCACCAGCACCGCCGCTGGACGTCCTGGCACCGCTGGACCACCCTCGCGATCCTTGCCCACGCCTTCCTTGCCGCCGCCACCGCTCACCGCAACCAGCCCGACTCGGCCGGGCTGATTCCGCTGACCGTCAACGAGCTACGCCACCTGTTCAACAAGCTGGTCATCGAACCCGCCCGCCGACATACCGACCCCCTGCTCTGGTCAATCCGCCGACGCCGCCACCAAGCCCGCGCCATGAGCAGCCATTACGCGCGACAAGCGCTCATCGAGCCGTGATCACAATCCCCGGCTGGAGTACTGAGTGGGCTCTGGCTCACTTTTGGTGGACTCATCAGCCTGGTGACGATCCGCGAGAGCGGAGCGCGCGTTCTCTGCAGCTAGATCCGTAAGTCGGTCGAGGATTACGGTTGTCGAATCACTGTGCCCCCTCATGGCGCTTGAGGTAGCCGGCCGATGCCGCTATGCCGCGACCTCCAGGCGGCGGTAGCCTGGCGCGCCGGAGGCTTGGCGTGGAGATCAGCACAACGGAATGGAAAGCTGCGGGGCGACGGTCAGTTGCCGCGGCCGGCAGTGTCGTGGGAACGCGGTATGACGAGAACTACGACGTGCTGTACGTAGATCCCCAGCGTCTGTTGGCAGTTGTGGCCGACGGGATGGGCGACGGACCAGCGAGTTCCGCTGCAGGGCGCACCGCCGTGGACGCCTTCGTCCGTCCCTGCAGGGAGTGGTAGGTGAGCCCCATCGTCGCCGGGACCGTGGGTGGCCCCTCTGCGTTGCGAAGCGCGGTCGCCGAGGTCCAACGGGCGGTACGGGCTGCCGGCCGTGGCTCGCCCGATCTGACCGGGTGCACGCTTACCGCCTTCGTCGGTGACTCCGTCGACGAAGACACGGCATGGCTGGTTCAGTTAGGTGACTCTCGGGCGTACCGTCTTCGCGATGGTCTGCTCGAACTACTCACGGCCGACCATACGGCCGCGTGGCTTGGCGTGCTCAACGGCCGGTACACGCCGCAATCTCCGCAGGGCCAATCCGCCCGCCGCCGGCTCACTCGTTACGCCGGACACCCGCAAGCACCTGAGCCCGATGTGCTCAACGTGAGCCTCCGCCCGGGTGACCGGTTCCTGCTGTGTACTGACGGAGTTTGCGACGAGATCGGTGACCAGGACATGACTGAGGCACTCGGCGGGATCCGCGACCCGGCTCGAGCGGTAGAGGCGCTCCTCGGTGAGTGCGCGGAGGGCGACGACAACGCCACCGCAGTCCTCATACGCGTGATGTAGGCCAGGCCGTTCTTCAGTGCGGGATGAGGATGCGTTGGGGGAGCAGGCCGAGGTTGGCGCGGCCGTACATGGCGCGTTTGAGTGCCTTGATGCGGTTGACGTGGCCTTCGGCGGTGTCGGCGGCCTCGGCTGGCGGTGGTGCCGGTTCGGCCAGGCAGCCGCGGTGAGCCCACACCGTCTTCTCCACCGCCTCACCGGGATTGGCCCACAAGTGATAGCGGTCAGCGACCTGAACCGCCTCCGGTGCCCCGGCGCGCGCACCCTCGGCGTAGGCGCCGCCGCGGTCACGGCAGATGACCTGCACGCCGGGATCTGCGTGGGGAAGCTGCCGCAAGGCGCCGCGATCGTGGAGCCAAGCCGCCGCAGCGCGTTCTCGCCCAGGCTACAAAGCTGCTGCAGCGTTCCGGTTGCCGACAGCAGCTCCAGGACGCCGCGCCGGCGCAGGTGCTGGCCCAGCAGCCGTTCCAACGCCGGGTCGACATGCAGCAGCGCGTGGTGCAGCCGGTTGGACAACCGTGTCGCCTCGTTTGCAGATCGGCGTCATAACCGGCAAGCACGCCCAGCGCAGCCACGGCTTTCTCATCTGGTCCGACCCGGCGCAGCGTGTGCGGCAACGTGCGGGCCGCGTCCGCGATGACGAAAGCGTCGCGCGCATCGGTCTTGCCTTCACCGGGATACAGCTCGGCGATGCGACGCATCGCCGGCCCGGGCAGATAGCCGACCTCGATCCCCATGCTCCGCGCCACGGCGATTGCCAGTGCCCCGATCGACGCGGGCTGGTCGACCACCACCAGGGCCGGCCCATGTCCGGTCAGCACTCGTACTCGGACATCGGGCGGCGTTCAGTGTTCACCGGAATCGTGGTCTCCAGCCAGCCAAATTCCCGGATAATCTGGCCCGCGGAGGGGAACCATGGGAATCGGAACGGGACGGTGGCGGCGACGTGCCGGCGGATGCGCCGCAGCGTGGATGACGGCGGCGCTGCTCACGTCGTGCTCCGGCGCCCCGGTCGCCGATGACCCGGCCGGTTCCGGCCCGGTGACTGGCGACCGGATCGGTTCCGCCCACGTGCCCACGCAACCCCTGCGCGCCGGCGAGCGGTTCGCCCAGGTCACGATGCCGGAGGCGTATACGCCCGCGCCTCCCGCCGGCGGCACCGACGAGTACCGGTGCTTCCTCGTCGACCCAGGGCTGACCGGCGACATGTTCCTGACCGGTAGCCAGTTCATCGCGCAGAACACCGACATCGTCCACCATGCCATCTTCTTCCGGATCGACGGGAGCGCCGTCGCCGCCGCTCGCGCGCGCGACGATGCCGCACGGGGACCCGGCTGGACCTGCTTCGGCGACGCCGGGGTGGGCGCTTCCGCGGCCTGGGTGGCCAGTTGGGCGCCGGGCGGGACCGAGACCGTGCTGAGCCCTGACGTGGGCTTCGCCATGCCGGCCGGCAGCCGGCTCGTCATGCAGGTGCACTACAGCCTCTTGACGGTCGACCCGGCGACGCGGCCGACCGACCGCTCCGGCATCAGGCTGCGGCTGACCGACAAGCGTCTGCGGCCACTGCACACCACGCTGCTCACGGCACCGGTCGAGCTGCCGTGCACGGCCGCGGAGTCTGGCCCGCTGTGCGACCGCGACGCCGCCGTCGCCGACGTGGCTCGCCGCTTCGGTGCCGGACCAGCCGCGACCGCCGGTCACCTGGTGGCACAGTGCAGCGCAGGCCGGCCAGTGAAGGGCGACACCCAGCACTGCGACCACCGGGTGAAGCAGGCCGGCAGGATCCACGGCATCGGCGGGCACATGCACCTGCTCGGCCGGGCGATCCGGGTTGAACTGAACCCGGGAACTCGAGCGGCCCGGACGCTGCTCGACATCGATGCGTACGACTTCGACGACCAGCGGCTGCGGTTGCAGGCGGCACCGGTCGCCGTCGCGGCGGGCGACACCCTGCGGGTGACCTGCACCCACGACGCGGGACTGCGCCGGCAGCTTCCGCAGCTGCGGTCCCTGCCGCCCCGCTACGTGGTCTGGGGCGAGGGCACCGCCGACGAAATGTGCCTCGGTATCATCGTCGGCACCCACGACGAGAGCTGAGACCGAACGGGCCGGCCGCGCCCTGGCACTCCGCGCGTGCGGACGGCGATCCGCGGATACCACCGGGCCGACGCGACCGTTGATCGAGATGGTCGGATACGACGGCCTCCACGGAACCCGCGGACTTCGCCCGCGCAACAGTGCGGTCGGCCCGCTCTTGTCCGGCTGGGCGGTCCGGGAGCCGGCCAGTCGCCAGGACTGGGACTGAGGAAGTGGAAGGTCGTGCGGCTTGAGCGGGCAGGTGTCGGACGCGGACGTCACACGCGTGCGACGCGAGGAGCCCTCGCGCTGCAGCGCCGCGGCGGACGAAGCCGGAAGCAGAATCCGGCCCTGACGGGGTACGCACGTGCAGCCGTCGCTGTGGCCATCCTCCGAGGGGGGCTGTGAGGTGCGACGGCGCGGTCCAGCCAATGACCAGTCAATCGCAGACAGTATCGGTAGGATCGCAGGAAGTATCCAGCGTCTCTGGATAGGAGCGCGATGCGCGGGTATCGGACCCGGATACGTCTGCGGCAAAGGGTCGGGGTCAAATTCTTCCTGATGCTCGCGCTCCTGGTGTCATGCCTACTCGCGGTGGCCATGGTAGGGGCAGGCACGCGGGCGAGCATGAAATCCGAGGCGCAGCGGCTCTACGCTGACAGCGCCGTGAACATGCAACGGCTCGCGGTGCTGAGAGCGACCTTCACCGAAGCGGGCCGCGTCGCCCTGCAGATGATTCCGACTACCGATCGCACCCGCTTGGCGGAGCTGCGCACGCGGCTCTACAACTTCACCGTTCCCGAAGCGGATCGGTTGCTGACGGCGCTGCGCGAGGAGCTCGGCCCCGGTCCGGGGACTCTGCCCGTGGATCAGATGATTACCTACTGGCAGGGCTTCCGAGCATTGCTGAACTCGCCGACGGTCCTGGCAACCGCTTCGGGCACCACCGACACGGCCACCAACGATCAGATGGTCGAGCAGGTCAGCAAGGCGTGGAACGCGCTCGAGGCGACGGTCGTGCAGATGCAGACCGACCTGGCGACGCGGGCAGGCGAGGGATACGCCCGCATCGAGCGCGAGTACGAGCAGAGCCAGCGCAATATCACCCTCATCATCGCCGCCGCACTGATCGCTGGGATCGGCGGCGTGGTGTGGCTGATCCGCGACGTCGTACCAAGGATCCAGACGTACTCCCGCTTTGCCGCGGATGTTGCCGACGGGCAGTTGGGTGTGCGTCTGGAACCGACCGGTTCGGACGAACTGAGCGAGCTCGGCCACGCCCTGAATCGCATGGTCGAGCGACGAGCCGCAGAACACGACTACGACACCACCCAGGCTGAATTCAGCCGGGCACTTCAGCTGACCAAGAACGAGAGCGAGGCGCACCAACTTCTCAAGCGCCATCTCGAACGCGCCATCCCCGGCGCCACCGCAGTCGTGCTCATCCGCAACAACAGTGCCGATCGGCTCCAGAGTGCCACGCTGCTGCCAGACGACGGCATCATGGCCGAGCGGCTGGCGGGCGCGTTGCCGCACACGTGTCTGGCGGTGCGGTTCGCCCAACCGAACGACGAGATAGCGGGTCACGACGGGCTGCTACGGTGCGACCTGTGTGGCGATGGCGCAAGCTCCTCCCGCTGTGAGCCACTGCTCGTCGGGGGCGAGGTCATCGGTGCCGTCGTCGTCCAGCGGTCGCAGCTCGCCGAGCAGAACAAGCGACGTATCACTGAATCCGTCGTGCACGCCGCTCCCGTGCTGGCGAACCTGCGCAACCTCGCCCTCGCCGAACACCGCGCCCTGACCGACGCCCTGACCGGGCTGCCGAACCAGCGCGCCTCACACGACACGCTGCTGCGGATGGCCGCTCAGTCCTGCCGCGCATTGGACCCGTTGGCCGTCGTCCTGATCGACCTTGATCATTTCAAACAGATCAACGATCTCTACGGCCACGACAAGGGCGACGAGGTGCTCGCCGCGGTCGGCGCCATGTTCGCCGCCTCCCTGCGAGCCAGCGACTTCGCCGGGCGATTCGGCGGGGAGGAGTTCCTGGTGCTGTTGCCCGGAACCAGCAGCCGCGAGGCGAAGGGCGTCGCCGAGCACCTCCGCACCGCCATGTCAGCCATCACCATCCCCCACTTCGAGCGGAAGATCACCGCCAGCTTCGGCGTCGCCGTCCTACCAGACCACGCCCCTGACGCCGCCACCCTCGTCCGCCAAGCCGACCGCGCACTGTACCTGGCAAAGGCGGCCGGCCGTGACCGCGTCCACATTGCCGCCGACGCGCACGCCCCTACGCCAGCGGTCCGCCATCCACGCATCACCGGCGCCGCCCCGGACGCAACGGCATCAACGGCATCAACGGCCGACCGGCACCCATCCTGACGGACGGCCCAGGCCAGTTGTGTTCGGTACGCGCCGAGCCGAACCGGCTACTCAGGAGATCGGCTGCCATCGGCTCGCCGCTCCTAGCTTGTCAGCGAACGTACGACCAGACCCCCAGCGCCCGCACGCCCGTGTTCGATGTGCCGGGTTGGCCGGGACACCTACCGGGACAACACGTCGACGTGCGGCTGACTGCCGAGGACGGCTACTCGGTGCAGCGCAGTTACTCGATCGCTTCGGCCGTCGACCGTGACCGGGTGGAGCTGGGCGTGCAGCGGGTGCCCGACGGCGAGGTGTCGCCGTACCTGTGTGACGTGCTCGCGGTGGGCGACGACCTGGAGTTGCGAGGGCCGGTGGGTGGCTGGTTCGTGTGGCGCCTGGCCGACCCGGCGCCGGTGCTGCTGGTGGCCGGCGGGTCGGGGATCGCGCCGCTGATGGCGATGGTACGGACCCGGGCCGCGCAGGGCAGCCGCGTGCCGTTCCGGCTGGTGTACTCGGTTCGCACCCCCAGGACGTGTACCTGCCGACGAACTGCGCCGACGCTCCCGCGACGACGCCGGGTTGGCCGTGCGGCTGGTCTACACCCGGCGATCCCCGGAGCAGGCGCTGGAGCCGGCCGGCCGGTTGGGCGTCGCGACGCTCAACAGCCACGGCTGGCCGGCGGAGTTCGCGCCGAACTGCTTCGTGTGCGGGCCGACCGGCTTCGTCGAGACGGTCGCCGACATCCTGGTGGCGCTGGGCCACGACCCTCGACGTGTCCGTACGGAACGCTTCGGTCCCAGCGCGCCGCCACGAGCAGCCGCACCGACGATAGGAGGCCGGCAGTGAACGACGACTACGTCGACGGCAACGCCCTCGCCGGGGATCTGCGGGAGATCTTCACCGTCGACATGACGAGCGTGACGGGACGATGCGCGGCGTGCGGATACCGGGGCACGGTGGCGACGTTGCGCGTCTACCAGCACGCTCCAGGACAGGTGGCCCGCTGCCCGAACTGCGAGGAAGTCGTGCTGCGGGTGGTGCGCGGACCGGGCCGCGCGTGGCTGGATCTGCGTGGCACGGTGAACCTGGAGATACCGCTGCCGTTCTGAGGGCTCAAGGCGACCTACCCGTTCGGCCGGTGCCACACGTGGGCGAGCCGGCCGAGCGGCGGGTTTGACCGGTTGATCGCTGCGACGACGGCGAGGGACCACTTGATGGCGTCCCCGCCGGAGGAGGACGATAGCCAGACGGGGCCTGCCGCAGAGGCGGAAGCAGCATCGTCGGTAGCCGATTCAGCTTGACCGGCAGCCTCCGTGGAAGCGGCAGCTCGTTTGATCCTATGGAGAGTCGGGCCAGTGGCGTCGCACGGAGGCCAGGGGACAGACCGGGAAGTCCTCCGGATGCGACGCGGCCGGCGAAGACGCGGGGGTGATGTCCTGACACGACCCAGGAGGAGGCCGCCATGACCACGACCGAGGACCACCGCAGCAACCCGCGTGTCGGGAACGTCGACATGAAGCTCGAAGTAGTCACCGTTCCGGTCACCGACCTCGACCGTGCGAAGGCGTTCTACGCACGCCTCGGGTGGAGGCTCGACGCAGACTTCGTCCTTGGCGGCGTTCGCGCGATCCAGTTCACGCCTGCGGGCTCCGGATGCTCGATCCATTTCAGCACCAACGATCCTGCCGCCCCGCCGGGGTCCGCCCAGCGCCTGTTTCTGATCGTCTCCGACATCGATGCCGCACGCGACGAGCTGGCCGGGCGCGGCGTCAAGGTCGGCGAGGTATACCACCTGACACCGGATGGTCGCGCCAGCGGGCCGGCACCCGATCGTGGCACCTACAACTCCTATGCCGCGTTCAACGATCCTGACGGCAACGGCTGGCTGCTGCAGGAAGTCACCACGCGGCTGCCCGGTCGCATCGACCCCGGAGCGACGACGTTCGCTTCGGCGAACGACCTGGCGAGCGCGCTTCGGCGTGCAGCGGCAGCCCACGGCGAGTACGAGAAGCGCATCGGTGAGGCAGACGAGAACTGGCCCGATTGGTACGCCCAGTACATGGTGAGTGAGCAGGCAGGCACGGAACTGCCTGCGTGAGCCAACCGGCCCGTCACCGACCCCGACCAGCACCGTCTCGATGCCGACCTGGCCGGCCGGATCGTCGAACCGGAACGCCGCCACGCGCGCCAGCCCGGCGGCCGACTCCTCCGGGTACCACGGCCTGCCGGGTAACCAGCCGGTCAGCAGCTCGATCTTGGTCGGGGTGAGGTCCGCACGATGCAGGAGAGCCATGCGCCCGATTGTCCCCGGCCCGGTTTCCTTTTTCAGTTTCGGTGTGGGGTTCCTGGCAGGGGAGCGGCGCTGCGAGAATGCCGGTATGGAGGATGTGCGAACCACCTCGGAGGACGACATCCGGACTGGTGCCGGGATGAGCCGACGACTCTTTTTCGGCCGGACGGTCGGGCTCGCCGGCGCCGCCGGCGTGCTGCTGACGCTCGCCGGCTGCCCGGGCGGCTCCGGAGACGACGACGACGGTGAGGACGAGGACGACGACTGAGTGGCGGCGGGCCTGTGTCGCTGGCTCCCGAACCGCATCCGGCGTCTTCAAGGCGAGCGATATGAGGAGGGGGTGCCGGTTGACGCCGAGCCGAGTTGAGTCGCGCGGACGTCGGGCGACTCAGCGGTGGAGAGCGGCAGGAACCGGCGCTGGGCTATCGGGCAGCCGCGTACGGTGAGGTGATGATCGGTGCTGAAGGCGGCTCGTCGTCGGGCGTGTCTCGCCGGTCCGCTGCCTGGTGGGTCGTGGTCGTCGCTCTGGCGTGGGTGATCTTCGCCGTGGAGCAGTTCTTCGCCTACCGGGTTGCCGGATTCGGCCTTGCGGTGCTGGTGCTGCTCGGGGTGGGCTGGGTGACGGCGACCGTCGTCACGGTGTCCGGCGTGGTGATCTCCTGGCGACGGTCAAGGCGTTTCCCGGCGGTAACGGCCGCCGCGCTGGGCCTGCTGAGTGCCGGATTGATCGGCGTGGTCGACTGGAAAGGGTGGTACGCGCGCGATTTCTATCGTGAGCACCGGCAGGACTTCGCGCTGCTGGTCGATGAAGTACGCCAAGGGCTGTACTACTCCGATGCGGCTGGTGGCTCGCAGCTTTCCGACGAACTGGCGCATCTGTCGAGCAATGGGCTGGTGGGTGCGGTGGGCACGCCAGACGAGTCCGTGGTCTTTCTCCCAGCGTCGGCGGCCCGAGGGGATGCTCACCGAAACGGCGCTGGTGCGGTTCGCGGCTGCGCCGTTGGCTATCTGAACGTCGAAGTGGACATGCCACCCTCTGTAGAAAGCTATGAGGCGTGCCGGGGCCGGATATCGCTGGGTGACGGCTGGTACTGGGCCGACTGACCCGGAGTGCCGTTCCGGGTGGTCGCCGTCGCCGCCGGCATAGTCAGGCCGGACGGGGTGGGTGCGGTGACCGGCTGCGAGCGCACCTGGGCCGTCAGCAGATGCCGGCGCAGGTCCGCGCTGTGGACCCGTTGGCGCTGCGGGTACACCCGTCGATCCCGCTGACCGACACTGCCGACCAGCCAATAGGCCCGCCGCGCGAGGCCATCACATCCACATGGACCCCCAACGACACCCCGGGGACCCGCAGTCCTGGACCCCGGACATCATCTCTGTCAGCCCTTGAGGCCGGTCACCAGCTGACCTCGACCGTGCGGTTGCCTCCGCTGACGGCGGTGAGCCGGACCCGCACACCACTCGCCGCGTCGGTGAGCTGCTGATTGACCGACACCAGCGTGGCGTTTCCCAGCTCGGCGTGCTCGGGCGAACAACCCGCGACAGCGTTGTTCGGCGTGCGGTCCAGCACCGTCACCGGCCGGTTGCCGCCGCCGACGGTAGTGTCCACCGCGTAGACCAGCACCCCGGGACGGAAACAGGGCGACGTCACATCTTGGGGGCTCACCTGGCGGTTCTCCACAACGATGGCGCGGTGTGGTGTCACCTTGACGACGGCGGTCTTCAGGCCGCCGGTGGTTCCCAGCGGGGTCAGCGTGGCGCTGGTCTTACCGCGAGCAGTGCGGCAGGAGATCTGCGAGTCGTTGAGCCAGCCCATCTTCCACTTGTGCCAGGCGAGATGGTCCGGCGCGGGAGCGGAGATCAGCCCCATGAGATCCCAGCCGCCGACCGGTTCGTGCAGTTGCGGCCACGGCTGGCCGTACGTGTACAGGTCCGGCAGACCGAACAGGTGCCCGGTCTCATGGTTGACGAGTTTGTAATCCCAGTCATCCACGCTCGTACCGAGATTGACCGCGAACCGTCGCTCCACACCGTCGGCCATCAGACCCAGTCCGGTCGGCGCGATCAGGGCCGACGACACATTGATGGTTGTGGCGGTGCGTGGCGAGATCACGTAAACCAGGTCGACGTTGCGGAAGTCCACGACGGCGTCGCTGGCGTTGACCGCGTCCTGCAGATAGGACCGGTGACCGTCGAACGTCTGGTGGTAGCCGGCGTACGCGCTCTGCGCACGTGGCATCCGCCGCCACGACGAGGTGAACGTCGTGGACAAATTCGCCTTCCCGTACGACGCGGACCGCATCCAGTCACCCACCGACGTCGCGAACCGGTCCTTGCGCTCGGTCAACTCCGCGCTGGTGCCCACGGCATCGGAGAAATCGACGAACAGGAACACGGCGCGCAGCGTGCCCTGTGGTTTCAGCCAGCGGGTGTGGTCGGTGGGCCCCTCATGCTCATTGGTCACTCCGGCGGACACCGCCAACCGGCATTCACCCGCGGGAGCCGCGGCCGCCGGTGCACTCGGGCCGGCGACCACCGGAACCGTCGTTGTCAACGTGATGAACAGGGCCGCTATGGCGATTTTCGGCAGCGACCAGCGTTGTCTCACTCCTGATACTCCTGTCGCGGTGAAAGACCGAGGGCCGTGAAAATCATCGCCCGCATGGAGGATACGCAATCATCGATCGCCGGATCGCGCGGCGGTAGGCGAAGGTGCGGCCGGCTTCATGCGGGCAGGCCCAGCGTCGAGCGGGAGGCGGCCATCTCCTCGAACGGAAAGTCGTGATCGCCGTGCCGGCCGCGGGTGCGGGGCCGTGCACCGTGTCGCAACCATGCGGCCCGACCGCCAAGTGCGGCGGTCAGGAGTGCCCTGGCCCAGCGGGGTGGCGCGGCGACTCCGGTGGCCGCGTAGCGGCTGGTCGAGCAGTGTCCGGATGATGCCGCCGGACAGGGGTGTCAAGGAACGTGACGAAGCACGAGCAGGCCCTCGGTCGCCGCCACCGATCGTCTTCGACGAGGAACGGATCGACGAGGTCACCGCGGCCGTGATCCCGATCGACGGCGTGACCCAGGTGCCGGTGCGGGGCGGGGTCGAGGTCCAGCTCTGGGACCCGGTGCGCGGGGTCGGCGGTACCGGTCCGGCTGGTCCGCAACCTCAGCGGCGCCCTGGTGCTGCTGAACGAACCGCGTGGCCGGGAGCTGACCTTCCGGATCGACCCGTCCGCGGCCGGCTACCGCGGTCCGCTCCTCGTCACGGCCGTCCCGCCGGCGAACGGCCCGGCTCGGCTGGTGGTGCCGCTGGAACGGCTATCCGGTAGCGCCTTTGAGAGCGGCACGACCCTCGTCCGCGGATCGGTCGTGCGGTCCGGAGTGGCGGTGGCCGGTCTCACCGTGTCGGCTCAGCCGGCCGCCGACGCGGCCGGGCACCAATTCCCGGCCACCACCGACGACCGCGGAGTGTTGTCGAACGGCTGACCCGGGAGGCCGGCACCGCCCGGGCCGCCGAGGAGGAGGCCGAGAGCGCATTCACTCAGGTCGACCGGCGGCTGACCGCCGTGCTCAACCTGCAGCGCGACATCGCCAAGGCCAAGGACACCTACACCGGCGCGTACGAGCAACTGAAGCGCGACCAGCAGTCCTACGGCGACTTCCTCAAGTCCGAGATCGAGACGCTGGAGGAGCGGCTGGCCCGATCAAGGCCGACGCCGACAAGAAGGTCAAGGACCTGAACGATGCGATCGCTGCTCTGCGCAAGACCGTCGGGTCGCGCGTCTGGCGCCGGGGACCAGGATGAACTCCGGGTCCCCGGCGCGGTCGGTTCCGGTCAGATGGTGCCGAGGTTCTCGTTGGTGACGATCCAAGGGTCGTCGACACCGGGCTTTACGCTGCCCGCCATGAGCGTCATCGATCTGGGACTCGTCGCGGACGAGCGGGACAGCCCGGCCGAAAAGGTCCGGCCACGGCTGCGCTTCGGCGTGTTTCGGCGGGTGCTGGGGGCGGCAGCCGCCGCGCTCTGCGTACTGAGCCTGACGGGTTCGGCGTTACCCGAATCGCACGGGCCGCGAGATCTCTGGAGTGTTGCCTTCGAGGGCAACGGCAACACCTTCACCGTGGGGCCCGACATGGTCTACGTGCAAGGCGGGCCGGACCACAAGCTCACCGCGTACGGCGCCCGCGACGGAGCGGTGCGCTGGACGACCACCAAGCTGGGCGAAGAGGCCCTGATAGCGGTGGACTCCGGGGTAGTGCTGGTCCGCGCCGCGGAGGAGACGGCAGCGGACAACAACGACAGCGGTATCCGTGAGGTCTCCGGCGAGACCATCGCCACCGACGCGGTCACCGGTCGGGAGCTGTGGCGGCGCCCCGGAGAGGCATCCGCCGCCGGTGGTGGACGCGTTCTGTTCATCGAATGGAACGAGGACCACACCACGATCCGGACCATGCACGTCATCCGGCTGAATGACGGCACGCCGCTGTGGTCCCAGCCGGGCGGCGGCGCGACCACGTGGCGGACCGGCGACACCCTTGCCGCCACCGACCGCCTGGCCACCATCAGCAGCCGCGGCCAGGTGCGGATCCGCGACATGACCAGCGGGCGAGTCGTGGCCACCGCAATGGTGCCGTGGGTGAGCCGGGATGAGGAAGGCGACTCCTCCAACATCGTCCATCTCGACGGCCACACGATGTACGTCGAGAACGTGAAACAGGGCGAAGGCAACATGTCGGCGTACGACACCGAGACGATGCGCCGCAAATGGCGCTTAGCCGAGCGCTCCTACGGCGGCAGGTTCTACCCGTGCGGTGCTCTGCTCTGCATCGACCAGCCGGAGGGCGTCTCCGGCTTCGACCGAAACACTGGCGCCAGGCTCTGGCGCATCTCCGGCTCGCCCATCGGCACGCCGTTGAGCCATGGCGGTGTCCTGGTCGCCAGCGACGACGGCGGCTCACAGCATTCCGTGATCGACACCGCCACCGGGAAGCGCCTGGGCGACACGGGCTCGGGAACGCTCGTGGGGAACCCCTTCGCCCGGGAGAAGGCGCTGTACGTGCTGACCCCCGTGTTCCAGCCGCGCGGCCACATGGCCGTGAACAAGATCGAAGACACCGGCAGGGTGGTGCTGCGCGGGGCGATCGGACCCATCGATCAGACCACCTGCCAGAACGGCGGCGAGCTGCTCTTCTGCGTAACTCCCGACGGACGCCTCGCGGTCACGGACGTCGGCTGATCAAGCGGCATCCGCCTTATGCGGTGAGGAGCCGGGCGATCAGCTCGGCGCCGCGGATCGGGCCGCCGCAGGCAGAGTCCTGCACCGGCTCGCTGGCCGCCGTCAGTGCCTTCACGATTAGCTGGACTACCAATGTGGCCGACCCGGTCGATTCGACTTGGCGCCTTAGTCGATGGGAGTGGCGCCGGCTGTCGCCCATGTCTCGGCGGCGGAGGGTGGTGTCGGGCAGCCTGAGGCGCCGGGCGAGGACGAGGACGCGCGATACGGAGATGGAGTACCGGTGACGCTGATTCCGATGGGACACATCCGATGCGTCAGTCCGCCGAGTTTCCTGACTCCGGCCGGATTCTGGTGGTGTACTGCCCGGGATGACTCAACCTCCGCCACCTCCACTTGCTGGAGCGCCGGGCTTTCCGCCAGGTCCCGGCAGACCGGCTGCCTCGCGGCGCAAGAAACTGATCATCGCGGGTGCGGGTGCGGGTGTACTCCTCTTGCTGTGCTGTGGCGGCGTGACTGTGGCCGCCGTGATGAGCGGCGAAGACGAGAAGAAGACCGCCTTGGAGTCGGTGGTTTCCGAGACGGCCAGCGCCAGCCCTACTGCCACGTCGGCCGCGACCACTGACACCGAACCGCCGGTGGCCACTCCCGGAACGACCACTCGGGCGCCCCAACCCACCACGGCAGCGCCGGCGCCACCGGTGCCGAAGACGCCGGCGCCAAAGGTGTACCGGGGAAGGGGCGACAAGGTGGTGAAATTCCGCCCGGTGATCACCGACTCGTTGCTCATGACAACATCCTGGACAGGCGCCGACGGAAATATCACCATCTACGCGCTGAGCCCGGACGGCGACGAGGATGATCTCCTGGTCAACGCTATCGAATCGTATTCCGGTCAGGCACTCTTCAACCCTCAGGGGTCGGAGGTCGCCGGCCTGAAGATCGAAGGCGGCGGGTCGTGGACCGTCAAGCTGGCGTCGCTGACCACAGCCAAACGGTGGAACGGGTCCGGGACCTACTCCGGCAAGAGCGACGGCGTGGTGAATGTCGCGTCGTCCTTCGACCCGCTCGACTCGATCGAGTTCGTGAGTACCAATTCAGACTCGAATGTCACCATGTACGCGTACGACTCCGACGGAGATGCCGATCTCGTCGTCAACGACATCGGCAACTTCAAGGGTGAGCACCTGGTTCCGAACGACTCAGTCCTGTTCGTCATCAACAGCGACGGCCGATGGACCATCAAGAAGACCTAAGGGCGTGCAGATTTTTAACTTGCCGTCTTGATCTGCGTGGTTGTGTTTGATGGGGTCGCGGCGGTTCGGGGTGGGATGGCTGGGACGGTTGCTGTGCTGGCTGGGGTGATGGTGATGCCTTGCTGGTGGAGTAGGTGTCGGATCTCGGTGGTGGTCCTGTGGATGGTGGCACTGCTGCTGTTGAACATCGCGGCGAGGCGGCGGCAGGGTAGCTCCAGCCGTAGATGCAGGATGGTGACCAGGACACGGTCCGGGAAGCCGAATCGGTGTGGCCGGCCGGATTGCGCAGGGTGTGGTTTTCTGTCTGCGTCGATTCCTGTTGCTGTGCGGTCTTTTGACGGTGGTGGCGCAGGATGTCCAGGCGAGCGATGAGGTCATCGAGTTGCTGTTGCGTCATCCCGGTGAGCAGCGGGTGCGACAGAGCCGCGATCTCGGTGGCTGCCGTGGTGTCCTGCTGGCCGCTCTGGTGGTGATGCCGGCTGGTGCTGGGATGCAGGGTGTAGTTCCAGTCGCCGTGGAACAGGTGCCGGGCCAGGGGCAGGGCGATCATGTTCGCGTCGTTGACGCTCAGGCCGATCGGGTAGGAGCCGGTGTCGAGGTGGGCCTGCACCCGCAGACCGGTTGTTGTCGTGGTCGCGGCGATGGACTGCACGATGACCTCGTGGCTGGTCAGCGGCCGGCCGCGCCAGTTCATCGAGATGTGCGAGAACAAACGGTGCTCGATCTTGTTCCATTTCGAGGTGCCGGGCGGGAAGTGGCAGACGGTGATCTGTAGTCCGGTCTCGGCGGCCAGTGCGGCGAGTTCAGCCTTCCAGGCACGGGTGCGGTAGCCGTTGGAGCCGCCCGCGTCCGCGGTGATCAGTAGCCGGTCGGCGTGGGGATAGTCGTCGTGACCGACGGTGGTCCACCAGCGGCGGATGGACTGGACGGCGAACGCGGCGGTGTCGTGGTCGGTGCCCACGTTGACCCAGCCGGTGTTGGCGGTCAGGTCGTAGATGCCGTAGGGCACCGCCTTGCCCAGGCTGTCGCCGGGAAAATCATGGGTCTGCGTGGCCAGCGGCCTACCGCTGGGTCGCCACTGCCGGCCCGGGTTGCTGAACGCGCCGACGAGTTCCTTCTTCTTGGTGTCCACGCTGATCACCGGATCAGCGGTGCTCTGATGAGCGGTCACCTGCGCGCTGATGTAGCGAAACTGAGCGTCGCGGTCGGGATGCTGGCGACCTTCAAGGGTCTTGGTGTTGGCCTGCAGGCTGAAGCCTTCATCACGCAGCAGGCCGGCGACGGTGTCCGCGCTGACTCGATGACCTTGCCGGGTCAACTCATCGGCCAGCTTGCGGGTCGACTTCGTCGTCCACCGCAGGGCCACCATCGGATCACCACGTTCATCCGGCTCGACCAGCGCCAGCAACGCCGTCCGCAAACCCGGATCCAGCTCAACAACCCGTTTGCGGCCTCCACCCGGGCGTCGCGCCCGGCCCAGCGACGGCGCGCCCGACTCCAGTTCATCGACGCCGGCAGACACCGTCGCCTCACGCATCCCGGCGGCTTGCGCCACCGCCCGGATGCCGCCATGGCCGAGCGCCCGAGCCTCAGCTGCCAGCAGCAACCGCCGCTGCCGCTCGTCCAGATGCGGCAAAATCACCTCGAACTTCGCCGCCAACATCGACCGAACCTCATCCGAGACCGCCATAACAGATCAACGAACAAGAATCCCGGAAGCTACGCCTTAAACCTCGGCAAGCTCTAAGCGACGTCTCGTAACCCGGTGGCAGTTCGAGATTGTCATGCACGCCGCGACGAGGACCAGACCTCGCTGCCACCGGGTTGTGTGCGCCGGTATTTGAACGTATTCAACGGTCGCGCCACGGTAGACGTCGAGCGCGGCGGATGCCGTCCCGTGAGGCGTGGCGTGCGCCACGGTCGGTCATTGTCCGGGGATACGCCGACAGCGGAGCAAAACCACATATCGCCCCAATTCGACGCGTCCGGATGGTAGGCCTCTGGGGACAAAACTCCACGGAGGAGGGTGATATGGAACCTCGCGGGCCCCGCTGGCGATCCGCCGGCACAGCCGCAACCGCGGTGACAGCGCTCTGTCTGCTCATGCCCGGCACAGCCGTCGCCGCACCGGACGGTGACGCCGCCCGACAGCTGGCGAAGTACCAACGCACGACGAAAGCCGCACCGGGCATCGACCAGGAGGTGACCCTGCCGCCCGGCGACCCGGCCGAGGCCGAGCGCACCGCCCGCCCCACCCGTAGCGGACGCAGCGCCGACTGCCCCGTCTCCGCCCACGCGGCGTCCCGGTTCGCCGGCTTCGACGCCGTGGCCGAGGACCTGATGGACCAGTGGAACATCGGTTCCAGCACGCTCGCCGTCTCGGACGAGTGCAGCACCATTTACCAGCGCGGCTACGGCCTGACCGGCCCGTTCTGGCTGCGCAACGTGCCGCCGCCGGCCAACCCGCTGCAGATCTTCGGCACGCCCACCCCGGCGAACGCCCTGTTCCGGGTCGCCAGCGTCGTCAAGCCGATCACCGCCGCCGCGATCCACGACCTCGACGAGCGCGGCATGCTCGACAAGGGCGACCGGGCGTTCTGTGTGCCCGGCAGCCCGGCGAACTGCCACGTGACCGTGAACGTGCCGGCGAACTTCGACACCCGCATCCGGGACATCACCGTCGGGCAGATGGTCGGGCACAGCGGCGGCTTCGACCGTACGGTCACCACCGACTATCTGTTCCGGGCGTGGGAGACGTACCAGGCGCGCAACCTCAGCGCCCCGCCGACGCCGCGGGACTTCGCCGAGTACATGCTCTCGCTCGGCCTCGACTTCGCCCCGGGCACCGACGGCGAGTACTCCAACCTCGGTTACCTGATGCTCGGCATGGTGATCGAGAAGGTCAGCGGAATGTCCTACCGCGACTACGTGTACCAGCGCCTGCTCGCGCCGCTCGGCATCTCGTCGGCGGACGTGGTGCTGTCGCGCGGCAAGCGGCTCACCCGTGATCCGCGCGAGGTCGCGTACTGGTGCCTGGACAACAACTGGGGCACCAACGAACCGATCAGCACGTACCCCGGCGAAGCCGGGCAGCGGCGCTGCTTCGCCGACGGCGGTTGGGTGCACGAGTCGATGGCCGCGCACGGCGGTCTGTCCATGACGGCCAACGCGCTGGCGCGGTTCTATGCGCGGTGGTGGAACTTCGGCAACCCGCGCGACGGCGACGAGTACTGGGCCTTCCCGAACCCGGACGCGTCGGCCTACTCGCACGGCGGCAGCCTGGAGGCCGTGCAGACGCTGGCGGCCCGCTGCACCAACGGCCTGAACGTCGTCTGGCTCACCAACCAGCACGCCTGGGCCACCTGGCAACAGGCCACGGTCGAGCAGCGGATGTGCGCGGCGGCCGACGACTTCCTCGCCCAGGGTCCGTACTACTCGTCGATCTGGATCAAGGACTCCGGCGGTCACGTCGCCGACCCGGACACCCCGGCGAACCTGTACCAGGCCCGGGTGGACAACCTGCGCGGCGCCGGCTGGCGTCTGCTCGACGTCAACGGCTACCGCAGCCGCGGCGCCACCTACTACGCCAACACGTGGGCGCGTGGCGACGGCACCCAGTGGATGGCCACCCACGGCCACGACTTCGCCGGCTTCAACACCCGGTTCGACCAGCTCAACGACGACTGGCGGATGACCAAGGTGTCCGGTTGGACCGACGCCGGCGGCATGCCCCGGTATGCCTCGGTGTGGGTGGCGAATCCGAACGACGCCGCGTGGCGCACCCACATCCGGATGACCAACGCCCAGTACCAGAAACGGGTCGAGGACTACGACGCCGACGGGTACCGGCTGATCTCGGTCGACGGCTACGAGCTGGGCGGTCAGGCCCGCATCGCCGCGGTCTGGCTGTACGACCCGGCGGGTGCCGGCGCCCCGAGCAACACGGCCACCCCGTACCGGGCGATCCACGGCAAGGCGATCGGTGACTACCAGAACTGGCTGGCCAACGCCGAGGCCGACGGGTACCGGCTGACCGACAAGGACATCTACACCGTCGGTACGGCTGTGCGCGTCGCAGCCATCGCCACCAAGCAGCCAGGCCCGGATACCAAGTCGTTCTCCGACTGGAACTTCTTCACCTGGGACGACAACGCCAAGCTGCAGGAGGACGCCGGCTGGCGTCCGGTGAGCATTTCCGGTTACCGCTAGGAACCGTCTCTCGGATCATGGTTTGGTCCAGAGCAGGATCCCGGCCAGGGTGAGCGCGGCCTGGTTAGTGCGCGGCGAGTTTGTCGGTGCGCATGGCCAGGCCGCGCCGGACCGTCACCCGGTTACGGGAATTCCTGGAGTCGTCTCGCGGTGGGAAAGGATCGGATTGAGCTCGGCGAGCATGTCGATCAACTGGTGGGCGCCGTGGCGGATTCGATCATCTGTGTCTTTGGTCAACGCCTCGCACTCCCGCACGGCGGCATCCCGGTCGCTGGCGAGCACCCCGAACACGTCCATTACTGCTGTGTGCATCCAGTCAGCGTGGTTCAGATCGGCAGCACCGAGCGCTGCGGCGACCACCGCAAGCCCAGCTCTGTCCTGACGACGCAGAAGGGCCTCCGCCGTCACGCGGGTGACGAACGTATCCTCGGTGTCCAGTAGGAGATCCAGCAGCGCTGCCTGGGTCTCAGGTGTCTCGGCCAGGCTCGCTAGACCGCGGCCCGCGTCAGCTCGGTCACGGTAATCGGAGCTTCCCGCAAGCCGGATCAGCGCCGCCACCGCAGCGCGTCTCGCCTCGTTGCTCATGGGCTCATTATCCCGGCGACCTATGACTCGCCTTCCGGTTAGGTTCTCATCGCCGCGTTCACGCCGGTTGCGACACATCCCTCAGGCCAGGCAGCCAGCTTCGCCGATCAACATTCCTGACCGTACGGCGAAACGCAAGGCATCTGGCTTCGGGGCGCTGGCCGCCGGGGAATGTGGACTGTCACCCGATCGGCTGATCTCGGTGCCCGGCCCAGGACCGCAGTGGCCTCCGATCGTGGGGACGCTGCTGGATGGCATGGACCAGGTGTGGTTGCCGCGCGCCGGCGGCGTTCGGGCCTGGTCCTCACCACGCTGAGTAAGGCGCTGATGTCGATGGCGGTCGAACCGAGTGTCACGGACGGTCGCGACCGACTGGGGACACGCGGATCAGGGCCCGGCTGATCTTGCCGAATTCGATGGTGTTTCTGGTCTGGTAGAGCTGCACCGGTGTCCCTTGATGGTCCGCCCAGAGTTGGTATTCGGCCGGACGCATTCGAGCCCGTACGACGGCCAGGGTGGCCGGTGCGGCGACCAGGACTCCAACCAGAACGAGCAGCGCGGACGGCGGGACGAGCGAGCCGATCACGACAACTGCGGGTAGCGAGAGCGTCGCGGTGCAGGCGGCCCGCTGTGCGATGCGATCGGCTGGTCCGCGCGCCTTGCGGAGGTTGTCCAGCTGGTTGATGGGATACCGGTGGTGGCCGTGGGAAAAGGATCGTTCCGTGATGCGTACGGTGTCGTGGTCGTAGAACGTGGTCATGCACCACACCTCCTTGCGCTCGCGCTCGTCTGTTTTCGGGTTTCGTGTCGCCGGCGGCGGCGCCGTCACGCAAGCATCGAGGAGCGGGCTCCGAACGTGGCCGTAGCAATCCCGTAGCAGCACGCGGGCCAAGGCACGACCAGTGGAGTAGTGACACGATGTCATCGTGTTGGAGCTGCGGCTGTTGGGCGATGTCGCTGCCTGGTACGGCGGCCGCCGCGTCTCGTTGGGGTCGCGGCAGCGCGCGGTGCTGGCGGTGCTGGCGTTCCACGCCAATCGCGTGGTGAGCCGGTCGGATCTGGTGAGGCTGGCCTGGGGCACAGGCGCGGACGGCCCGCCGACGACGGTCGACCGGCTGGTCACCGACTACGTCTCACGTTTGCGAACGGCGTTTCGCCAAGCGGGTGGCGGTGAGCAGGCGCGGCTGATTGCCCGCCCGCCCGGCTACCTCCTGGAGGTGGATCCGGCACTGGTGGACTGGCTGCGGTTCCGCAACCTCGTGAGTCACGCCCGGGCGGCCCGGTCGGCCGGCGACGACGCCGACGCGGCCGACCTGTTGCGCCGTGGGTTGGGGCTGTGGCGCGGCCCGGCTCTGGCCGATCTCGACAGCAGGTCACTCGACCCGCTGCGCGCTCGCATGAGCGACCTGCGGCTGGCCGCGGCCGAAGATTTCGCCACCGGCGAGCTCGCTCGAGGCGGCGGCGCTGAGGTGGTCGAGCTGCTGGCCGAGCTGGCCAGCGAACATCCCGGCCGGGAAGGGCTCGCCGCGCTGCTCATCCGCGCCCTGCACGTCGCCGGTCGCCGCGACGAGGCGCTGGCCGTCTACCAGCGCACCCGCTTCCACCTGACCGGCCACCTCGGCGTCGACCCTGCCGCCGTCCTCGACGACGCCTACCGGTCCGTGTTGCACGGCCAGGCACCAGGCCCCGCGCCGCCGCTGAACCGTGGCCGCGAGGTTGGCGAGGGACGGCCGGCGCAGCTGCCCGCCACCACCGCCGCGTTCACCGGCCGCCAGGAGGAACTCGCCGAGCTGCTCACCCTCGTCCCCGACGCCGCCACCGAGCCCCGTGGGGTGGTGGTGATCTGCGCCGTGGACGGTATGGGTGGCATCGGTAAGACGACCCTTGCCGTACACGCCGCCCATCGGCTCGCCGACCGGTATCCCGATGGCTGTCTGTTCATCGACCTGCACGGCTACACCCGCGCCGTCACCGCCGTCGAACCCGGGCAGGCACTGCCGCGGCTCCTGCACGCCCTGGGGGTGCCCGCCGAGCAGATTCCGGCTGAGGTCGAAGACCAGGCCGCGCTCTACCGCAGCCGGCTCGCCGGCCGGCGCATGCTCATCCTGCTCGACAACGCCCGGACCGCCGAACAGGTCCGCCCGCTGCTGCCGGCCGATCCCGGCTGCCTGGTGCTGGTCACCAGCCGGCGTCGGCTCAGCACCCTCGACGAGGCTCGATCGGTGTCGCTGGACGTCCTGTCTCCGGCCGATGCGACGGCCCTCTTCAGCAGGATCGCCGGGCCCGGCCGCGTGGCCGGCCACCCGGGGACGATCGAACGCATCATCGAACTGTGTGGGCGACTACCTCTGGCTGTCCGCGTCGCTGCCGCGCGGCTACGGGCCCGCCCGGCATGGACCGTGACACACCTGGCCGACCGGCTGAGCGACCGGCACGGCCGGCTGGCGGAGCTCGACGACGGGGAGCGCGGCGTCGCCGCCGCTTTCAGCCTGTCCTATCACGACCTGACGGCCGAGCAGCAGCGTACCTTCCGGCTGCTCGGTCTCCATCCGGGCACCGAGACGGACCCGTACGCCGCCGCCGCGCTCACCGGTCTGCCCCTGGCCCGCGTCGGCCGGATCCTTGACGACCTCCTGGACGCTCACCTGCTCGTCCAACCTGCCCAGGGCCGGTACGCGTTCCACGATCTGATGCGGGCCTACGCCGCCGACCTTGCCCAAGCCGAGGACGCCGATGACGTACGACGAGCGGCCCTGACGAGCCTGTTCGACCATTACCTTGCCACCGCCGCCACCGCGATGGACACCTTGTTCCCCGCCGGGATGTTCCAGCGGCCGCGCATCCGAGCCGTCGACTCGCCCTCCCCGCCGGTACTCGATACGGTCACCGCGCGGGCCTGGCTGGACGCGGTACGACAGAGCCTGGTCGCCGCCTGCGCTCACGCTGCAAGCCATGGCTGGCCGGGCCATGCCAGGCGCCTGTCTGCCACCCTCGCTCTCTACCTGGACTTCGGTGGTCACTTCACCGACGCCCTCACCATTCACGGCCATGCCCGACACGCGGCCGGCATCTGCCGTGACTGGCCCGCCGAAGCCCATGCGTTGACGAGCCTTGGCACCAGCCTCGACGGACTGGGACGTCATGCCCAGGCGGCCGAACATCTCGAACACGCCCTTGTCATCTGCCGCGCGATCGGCTTCCGGGCCGGGGAGGCCCGCGCACTGAACAACCTCGGCTACGTCCATTGCAGGTGGGGCCACTACGCGCAGGCCGCGGACTACGCGCGTCAAGGCCTCGCCAT